>VBEI01000141.1 GCA_005882715.1 Chloroflexota bacterium
CGATGGGCAAGGCCCTCAACCCAGCCTTGGCGGTACTTTCCGTGCTCTCGTGCTTCGAGAACGACGAAGAGGCCATCGACAAGGGGCTCGAGGGCGCGCAGTTCTTTGCCTATTCGCTCGGCTACTACTACAATCCGTTCACTGGCGGCAGCCACGAGCCGGGCAAGATGAACATCTACAAGCGGTTCATGGACACGCCGCCCGAGCAGCGCTGGGGCCCACTGGGCGAAGGCTTCCGTGGGTTCGGCGGTTTCCAGGGCGCCTCGATAACTGAGGAGCCGAAGGATGAGGTAACGCGCGCGCTCTGGCGGGCTGCCCAGCGAGGCGGTTGCATCGGCACCCCGGAGTTCATCAAGGATACGCTGCGTAAGTACGAGGCCTCGCACCTCGACCTGATGATCTTCGTCGCGCAGTGCGGCGCCCGCAAGCACGAGGACGTGATGGAGTCGATCCATCGCGCCGGCACCAAGGTCATCCCGGAGTTCAAGGAGCGCCACGAGCAGCACCAGCGCTGGCGCGCGCAACAGCTGGAAGGCGTCGAATACCCCGTCAACTCATCGATTTGACGCGAGCCTCGTTCGCTATACTGAGTAGCATCATGGTGGTCGATGTCAGCTCGCGATTGCCCATATCGATTCCCGAAATTGAGGCCTTCTGTCGGCGGAACTGCATTAGGCGTCTCGCCTTGTTTGGCTCGGTGCTCCGCGAAGACTTCGGACCAACAAGTGACCTGGATATTTTGGTCGAATTTGAGCAAGGTCATGTTCCTGGCTTCGCCTTTTTTTCCATGCAGGATGAATTGAGCCGGATGCTCGGCCGGAAAGTAGATCTAAACACGCCGGGGTTCCTGCATCCTCGCTTCAGGGACAAGGTCCGGGCCGAGTCCTTAGTTTGCTATGAAGCCGCGTGATGATGAGCGCCTGCAAGACATGCTCGAGTCCGCTCGCAAGGCTGTTCGATTTGCACGGGGTAAATCGCGATCAGACCTTGACACCGATGAGCTCCTTTCGTTGGGCCTCGTTCGCTTGATCGAAATAATCGGCGAGGCCGCCAGGAACGTAAGCGACACTACGAAGCTCACTCATCCGGAGATCCAGTGGCGACAGATTGCAGCCACACGTGACCGCCTTATTCACGCCTATTCGTCCGTGGACCTCGATATTATCTGGGACATCGTCCAGAACGACCTGCCGCCACTAATTTCCTCCCTTGAACAGGTTTTGCACGCGAAGGGTACTTAGACGATGCCCGCCAAATTCGACCGCATCAAAGACGATACCCTCCGCGACTCGCTCGCAACCGCCCAGGCCAGCCTCAAGTCCGGGAACTTCGCCGACGTCGTGCACCGCTCCTCGGACGCCTACGTCGAGATGTTACGGCGCGACCCCGACCTCATGAAGGGGCCAATGGGCATGCGGCGCATCCTCTTCTATCCCCGTCTCGGCGCGCGCCTCATCCAGGAGTCGGACGGTTCTCCGGCTGTGATCTACGACCGCGAGACGTTTAGCTTCACCGAGGCGATCACTTACTTCGAGTTCGCTGTCGACAGCCTCGTGCGCGAAGGGCTCTAGGCTCTCCCACCTACCAAATCGGGCCTGCTTACAGCGTAGAAAGGCCACTAAGCCGCATTTGCGGCGTAACCGCAACAAGAGAGCGTGACTGCCAGCACCGCAGATGGGCACTCCGTCCCTCCCTTCGCGCGCATTCCTGCACCGGATGGTTCACTGGTCAATGACTGGCAGGCATGCCTGTTTTCGCGCAGGCTTCAGCGACAGGTGCCGCGGAGTCAGTACCCCCGCCCAGAAACTCAGCTCACCGCTTTCTTCACGAGCGCGCCGATCCTTGCCTCGTCGGCGGGAGTCAACTCCTTCAGCGCGAAGGCGGTCGGCCACAGGTGGCCTTCGTCGAGGTTCGCCGAGTCGCTGAAGCCGAACGTCGCATACCTCGAGTTGAACTTGTGCGCGCTTTGGAAGAAGCAGACGACCTTGCCGTCCTTGGCATACGCGGGCATCCCGTACCAGGTTTTCGGCGAGAGGGCTGGTGCGCTGGCTTTGACGATCGCATGGAGCCTCTCGGCCATAGCGCGATCCGGTTCCGGCATCTCGGCGATCTTGGCGAGCACGTCGCTTTCCCCGTCCGCCTTGCCGCGTCGCGCGGCCGCCTTCATCTCCTGGGCGCGCTCCTTCATCGCGGCTCGTTCCTCGGGCGTGAATCCCTCGGACGTCTTGTTGGTCGTGGTGGTGCTCTTGGCGGACTTCTGCGGGCCCTTCTTTGCAGGTTTCCTCTCGGCCATCGTAAGTTTCTCCTTTCCGGCGGGTCCAGTCCTATCGCGTCAGCGCAGTTTGGTCGGTCAGTCGTATGACAGAATACGAGAAAGGAATGTGACCGATGGCTCAACACGAATGGCTGGCTGAGCGGTTTGAGGCGGACGGGCCCCGCCTGCGGGCCGTCGCCTACCGGATGCTCGGCTCGCCCGGAGCGAGGCGGACGACGCTGTTCAGGAGGCCTGGCTCCGGGCGAGCCGCGCCGGCGCAAAGGCAGCTCGCCGACCTCCAAATCCGCGCTTGTAAATCAGGTCAAGCGGTGGTATACCAGAGGTGTAAGAGAAGGGTGCATCGCTTGAAGGTCTCCCGCCGAGCCGGGAGCTGCGCGAAGGGGTTCGAGCCATGATTGTCGCACTCATTGTCGTAGCCGCCGTCATTCTCCTTCTTCTCTTTTTGATCGTCGCCGGCGGGATGCTGATAGTCGTCGGCGGTCAGCAGGTCGGCGTTGTGGAGCGCCGCTACTTCGGCCGGACGCTGCCGGCAGGCCGTGTCGTTGCGATGCGGGACGAGGTCGGCGTTCAGGCCAGGGTGCTGCCGCCCGGTCTGCACATCATGTTTCCTTTCATCTACGTCGTGCGCAAGACAGACATGCTCATGATCAGCGAAGACGAAGTCGGTATCCTCGAATCGATCGACGGTCTGCCGCTGGAGCCGGGTCGGATCTTCGCCAGGCACGTCGAAGGTCACGATACCTTCCAGGATGGCGAAGCGTTCCTGCGAAACGGCGGGCAGAAGGGCCCGCAGATCGATATTCTCCCGCCGGGGCAGTACCGCATCAACACATATCTCTTTACCATCCGCGCGCAGCCGGTGGTCACGATCAGCAAGGGCCAGGTCGGCGTCGTCAGCGCCCGCGATGGCGATCCGATTACGCCCGGACGCCTGCTGGCTCGAAAGGTGCAGGGGCATCAGGCGTTCCAGGACGGCGAGGCATTCTTGCGCGCGGGCGGGCAGTTGGGGCCGCAGATCGAGGTGATCCTGCCGGGGAGATATCGTATTAACACGGATCTGTTCAACGTGGAAGTCCACCCCGCCACGATTGTCGCCGCAAACCAGGTCGGCCTCGTGACTGCAAAGGACGGGGCGCCGTTGCCTTCCGGTGAGCTCGTCGCCGTAAGCGCCGAGGGACACAACGACTTCCAGGACGCCTCCGCGTATCTGGGGGCGGGCGGCCAGCGCGGCCCCCAGTACGATTTGCTGAAGCCGGGCACCTACTACATCAACCCGTTGATGTTCGACGTGCAGCTCGACAAAGTAGCGATCGTCCAGCGAGGCGAAGTGGCCGTCCTCGTCTCAAACGTCGGCAAGGAGCCGGAAGACATTCCGCACGAGGAACGCTTGTCCGGCCGCGAGCGCTATGTGGTGCCCGCGGGCTTTCGCGGTATACAGTCTGAAGTCGCCGGCCCGGGAGTCTACTACCTAAACCGCTGGGCGTACATCGCCTACATCATTCCGACGACGAACCTGACCATCGACTGGGCGGAAGAAAGCGGGGGCAATGGAGACCCGGGGACTGATGCCACCGGCGCCTCAGGTGTGCGTCGCGTGCAGCTATTCAACCCGCTGGCTGTTATCTCGCGCGATGGTTTCGAGATGCGCGTGAGCGTGAAGGTCGTGATCCGGGTGCGGCCGGACCAGGCGCCGCTCATGGTCGCCAAAATCGGCTCGATCGAGAACCTGATCGACCACGTGATCCACCCGATGATCGACTCGTCGTTCCGCAACCAGGCGTCCTCCTCGGAGGCGATGAACTTCATGCAGGACCGCGCGGACGAGCAGGCTAAGGCGCACGCCCGCACCCGAGAAGAACTCGAGAAATATCACGTCGAATGCGTGTCCGTGCTCATTTCGCAGATCATCCTGCCGCAGGAGCTGATGGAGATTCACACCCGCCGCGTGATTGCCGCGCAGCAGCAGGCGATGTTCATCGAGCAGCAGAAGGCGGAGCACGAGCGGATCGCGACCGAGAACACGCGCGCGAAGGCGGACAAGCAGATCGAGCTGGTAGCTGCGCAAATCGGCGTACAGATAGCAGACCAAACGAAGAAGAAAACGATCATCGAGGCAGAGGGCCGCGCTCGGGCAGTTCAGGTCGAGGGTGAGGCGGAGGGCAAGAAGATCCTGGCGATCGGCACGGCAACCGCGGAGGCCTACGATAAGCAGGTAGAGGCAGTAGGTCAGCTGAACCTGGCGGGCATCGAGGTGACGAAGTCGATCGCGGGCGCGGGTCTGAAGATCACCCCGGACATCATGGTCGGAGGTGCGGACGGCGCCGGCGGTGCCAACGTATTCACCGCCTTCATCGCCCAGCTGCTCGCATCCAACAGGAACGCCCTCACCACGTCTCCTGACCAACCCGAGAACGGCGGCCAGCCCAACCGGTAACTGGACGCGGCCAGTCACCCAACCCGTAGGGGCGAGGCATCCATCTTCGCTCGTCATGGCCGCGTTAACCGACAACGTGGCTGAATGGATCGGCGCTCCAAACCCGGAATATGCCTCGCCCGCGACGCCGCTTTTCCCGGCGGCAGTCCTATTGCACGATCCGGCCGGCGGGGCTACCCGAGATCGACCTTATCCTGCCGCGAGGTCAACCGCCACCGGCAGCGCCGTCCGGCCCCACTCGCTGAGGTCGCCGCTGTACGTCGGCTTGTATTTCTCGAGGAGCAGCCGCCGCGCGAGGTCGTCTTCCTCACCGCCTTCGACAATCCGCCCAATGCCGGCGAACTCGCGGTCGCCGATGCGAACGGTAACCTCGGGCGTCTTCGTGAGATTGCGCACCCAGTCCGCGCGCTGCCGCGGACCGTTGCCCGAGAGTATGTAAAGCGCTCGTCCGTTGAGTGCGAACCAGATCTCGATTGTATGTGGCCGTCCAGTAACGCGGCCGTTAGTCGTGAGATAGCAGAACGCCTCGTCTCCTAGAGACGCTGGGTCGGGCGCCATTAGGACCACGCCGGCTGCCGCACGACGAGGCCGGGCACCCGCACGAAGTCCCGCACGTTGTCCGTGAGGACCCCGTAGCCGTAAGTGAGTGCCGTGGCAGCGATCATGAGATCATCCCTGCTGATTGGAGTACCATCCACGGTTAGCCGCGCCCAGACCCTCGCGCGAGTTCGAGCCGCTGCCAAGTCAAACGGGAGTACAGAAATGTTCCGGAGAATGTGCTCAACGAACGCCTCTCTCCGGGCCTTCCTGCGCGACGAAGCGGCAAGATGAACCCCGACAAGGAGCTCCGAGGCACTGACACTCGACATTGCAAACGGCTCTTCTGCTCCTACCGAGGTCAGATCATCGATTGTGAGGTCGCGGCGCTCAAGCGTGATGAAGACGCTTGAGTCTATTAGTTGGGCCATTTAGGAAGCGCCGAATCGCGAAGTATCGATCGCGCCTTGTCTAGGTCGTTTGCGAACTTGTCATCTAGCGGCGGGAGTTCCGCAAGAAGAGCTGCAAGTTCTCGTAGGGTTATGCCGGGCTGGGGAGGCGGCTCAATCTTCGCCACCGGCTCGCCGTTGCGCTCCACGATGAACGTCTCTCCTTTGTATCGAGCTCGATTAAGAACATCAGAAAGATTTCTGGCGAGTTCAGTGGCGGTGATCGTCGTTTCCATGGTTCTATGATAATCAGATTATCTGACAAAGACAACTTGCCTACTTCGCCAGCTTCTCGACCCTACGCCGGAATGCCGCATGCGCCTTACCTTTGATCGGCCTACCGTGGCCGAAGCAAGCGATATCGAACTCGAGCGCTGCCAGCTTCCGGAAGCTCTCTTTCGCGCCCGCCGCATCCTCCGTGAACATTGCACCCAGGGCGCTGATAGGTGGGCCAAGACCAAAAATATTGCCCGCCGCGTCCCCCGCGAACAGGACGCCTCCGTTCTGAGGCCAGAGGAAGGCGAGGTGGCCAGCGGTGTGGCCCGGCGTATGGATCGCCTTAATTCCGCCGGCCGCAGGCACTTCGTCGCCATCGTTCGTTTCCTGCAGGGCGTCGACCGGTTGAAGCTTCGGCGTTACACGAGCCATCAGCGGGCCGAGGATCCGGCCGGCGAGAATCTCCCGGTTCGGCCCCGGCGCCGGCTTCTAGCCTCGGACGATGGCGGCATCCAACGGGTGGCTGTACGCCTTCGCGTTCGTCGCGCCCATCAGTTCGGCCAGCGATCCCGTATGGTCGGCGTGGTGATGGGTGAGCAGGATGTGCTTAACCTCCTCCGCCTTGCGCCCCGCCTGGCTCGCCGCCTTCAAGATGATCTCCCGGTGTTTCGGCAGGCCGGTATCGATTACAGTTACCTCTTCTTGCGCGATCACGTAGGCGCTCACGTACCCCATCCCGATCCGGTAGACATCCGGCAAAACGCGCTCGATAGCCATACTCAAGCCCCGCCTTCTAGCCAACGCTCGCGCCGGCGAGTCCTCGTTCGCTGTCTTGACAAAGTGCAGAGGGTGCAACGCCTCTGCCGGGGATCTGGGGGGTGTCCCCCCGGTAATACATGCCGAGGGCGGGCCGGGTGGGAAGAAAGACCTCTCGATCCCGGGAATGAGGAAGATACCCTCCCGAGGGGACACCGCGGGGTGGTCGGCTTTCCGGGCGCCCGCCCGACGGACATAGATGTCTCATTCGCTTTCCATGCGCTGACGATCATCCGCTCGACCGCCTTAGAAGCCGCCCCGCCCGCGCGACAGTCTGCTCACCGTGCTCAGCCGCGATCTCCCCATTGACGATGACATACTCGATGCCCGCCGGGTACTGTCGGGGCTCTTCATAGGTCGCGCGGTCGGCTATCGTCTCCGGATCGAAGACCACGATGTCGGCGGCGAACCCCTCGCGCAACTCGCCCCGTTCCGCGAGCTTCATGCGGCGGGCCGGAAGCGAGGTCATCTTGCGCACCCCTTCCTCCAGTGAAAACAGGCGCTCCTCGCGGACGTAGGTACCGAGCACGCGCGGAAAGGTGCCGTAGAGACGGGGATGCGGTTTGCCGGTCGGCGATGGTATGCCATCCGACCCGATCATGCACAGCGGGTGGGCGAGGACCCGCCGCACGTCCGCCTCGTCCATCATGAAGAAGACCGCGACGGCGCTCGGGTCGGCCTCCAGCACTCGCTGCGCGGCTTCGTCCGGTGCCGCACCCAGCATTTCGGCGATCTGCGTGAGCGTCTTGCCCTCGAATTCCGGCTTGTCCCTGACCGACGAGACGATCACGTTCTCGGGCCCGGCCTCGGGTCTGCGCGCCATCGCGGCCAGAATGGTGCTGCCGGCCGTGTATGGATAGGCGTCAAAGTTGATATCGACGCCGGCCTCTCGCTCGTTCTCGATGAGCGCGATCGATTGCTCCGTCTTCCCCCAGTTCGCGCGGCCCGCCGCCTTGTGGTGCGAGATCTCGAGCGGCAGCCCAGC
>VBEI01000142.1 GCA_005882715.1 Chloroflexota bacterium
GCGAAGTAGCGAACTGCGCCGTGAGGGATGAAGCACCCAACGTTGACGGCGAGATCGGCGCGATCCACGGCGTCCATGTACTCGCCGAAGGTTTGCCACTCGCATTCGTGGCTCGCGCCGAGAACGACGTTGACGCCGGGCATAGGTGGCCTGGCAGGATCCCTTGGCGCCATCCCGGCGCCGCAGTTCCCGACGATATCTGTCGTCACACCCTGCATCAGCTTGAAGTCCATGCTCGTGCTCATCACCGCATCGTCATCGTGCGCGTGCACGTCGATAAACCCCGGCGCGACCGTCAGGCCGGTCGCGTCGATCTCGCGCGCCGCCTCACCTTCG
>VBEI01000099.1 GCA_005882715.1 Chloroflexota bacterium
AGCGCAGTGGCGGGCAGGCGTCAACGATGAGGGCACGAATCCGGCATAATGAGCTTTAATGGCGCAGTTCGGGGTCGAAGCAGGGGCGCTCTGGCAGCGGTTTACCGCTCGATTCAGCAAACGCGACCTTCTCGAGGGGGCGATCGTGGCTGTGGCGTTTCTCCTTTATTTCGGAGTGCGCGGCGCCGTCATCGACCGGCCGGAGTCTGCTTACTGGCACGCGGTCGACATCATTAAGGCGCAGCGGGCGCTCGGGTTCTTCTGGGAAGACGACCTCAACGCTTGGGTGAAGGACCGCTGGTTCTGGGCGCAAGCGATGAACCTTTCGTATTTCTATCTTCACTTCCCGCTGATAATCGCCTTCGGGATCTGGCTGTACTACTTCCGGCGCGAGAAATATACGCTGACCCGAGACGCGTTTCTCGCTTCCGGCGCGATTGCCCTCGTCGTCTACTGGCTGTACCCGGTGGCGCCCCCGCGCGCGCTGCCCGAGCTGGCTCAGCAGTTCGATCCGAACGCTCCTTCATATGTCTATAGCTTCGTCGACACGCTTCAGGAGAAGCTGGGCTACGCGTATGACACGGAGTCAACACGAGCGTTTGTGAACCCCTACGCAGCGATGCCGAGCCTGCACTTCGGGTGGGACCTGCTGCTCGGTCTCGGAATCATCTGGGCGTTCTGGCCGTCGAAACGTGATTCAAGCACCCAGACGCGCTCTCAGGGAGACTTGTCGCGGTGGTGGTTCTTGTTAGCGGTGGCAATTGGGATAATGTTGCCCACTCTGCAGGTGTTCGCGATTACCATGACGGCGAACCACTTTCTGCTAGACGCCGTGGCGGGAGGAGTCGTAGCGTTGCTTGGCATTGGAGTGGCAGTGGCGCTTCAGCGCTGGGTCTACCCGGTCGCCGGGCGCTGGCTGCGGCGGCTCCCGCTACCCGGAGGCCGGCGGCTTTCTCTGCCCGTTGACGCCGTGCCGGAGAGTGCCCGAGCCAGCCGCTGGCGCTGACTTGAGCGCCACGGGTCCGGCAGATTGCTCAGTTCCAGTGCTCGTAGCCCGGAATCGCGCTGAGCGCTGCGTAGACCTCGACGCTTAGCTCGCTCACGTGCGGGAGCCAGCGCTCCCAGTCTCGGCGGGCGCGCTCCGCCTCGCCGCTGGTGAATGCGACCTGAATGGAGCCTTGATCAGCCAATTCGTAGAGTGCTGTCCAATTCACGCCCCGACGGCGACAATCAGTCCGAAAAGCGCGCTCAATGCCGGGGATCTCCATAACGTGGGGCAGATGAACGCCCTCGTACCACCTCACGAACTCCTCCATAACGGAAGGTTCGATGCTCGCTCGGACGACCAGATAAGGCTTACTCATTCAGCAAAATCCCTCGAGGTTGGTATGGCAGTAGAAGGTATCAATGAAAGTACGGACGCGCTGGGCGTCAAACTCGTCGAAGCCATCCAGGAACTGCCAAGCCGTGAGGGCGATTCTATAGTCCATCGCCGGATAGGGCGTCATGACAACTCTCTTGCCGCGGTTACTCGCCTCTGTGACAACGGCCGCAAGCGACTGTTTCAGCGTGTTGCAAGCGTCTGCGTTCAGAGGCTGAGGCGCATTGCAGTTATACCAGACCACGACTTGTCCGTGCTCCATATTATGCACTGCCATTTGTTTGGCGACGGGCTCATCGTGGACGCCGGGTTCGGCGGTCCCGATGGTATGCGGGCCGGAGGTGGGCGGGTTGCTGTTGTAGTTGTCGTAGGACTCGCCCGCCGCGAGGTGCCTGCGGCCACCGGGGTCCGGCGGGAACATCTGCAAGGACGAATAGGGGTACCCCTGCACGGCCGCGGCCCCTGTGTCTACACCGCGCTTGCCGCCGAGCAGGATCAGGACAGCGGCGGCGGCGGCGAGGACGCCGACAATGACGGCAATCACCGCCAGGAACGTTCGCCGACGCGCTCGGCGTTGGGCCGCGGCCGCGCGCGATCGGGCGGCCCGGCGGCTCATGCCCGGGCTCGTTCTAATTCGAGAAGTATTCGCTCCATGGCGCCGCCAACATCACCCGTCGCCGAGTCGACAACAATATGCGGCTCTTCTATTGGCTCGGCCTCACGCCGCATCATCTCGTACACTTCCAGTGTGGCGTCGGAGCGGTCGAGCGGGTTCCCGGCCGCCAGCCTGCTCTCCATACGGCGCCGGACCAAGTCCTCTGCGGCACGCACCTCGATGACCAGCAAGCGGGCGCCGGTGCGCTCAGCGATGTCGTAGAGGGGCCTTCGGTGTATCTCTTTGAGGTTCGTGGCGTCGAACAATACAGGAATGCGGCGCAGCAGGAGCCGTTCAAGCAATGCGTGGCAGACGGCGAACAGCCTTGCGCTCTCCCGTTGTGAGTACGAGGGCCGCTCAACGAGGGCTTTGCGGAGGGCGTCGCTCTCGAGCACGGCGATCGGATAGCGCCGGGCGATCTCCCGCGCGAGGTGCGACTTACCGCTTCCGGGAAGGCCGCTGAGGACGATAAGAGGCGGGTCTTCCGCCGGAGGGGGAAGTTCGCCAAGTGCGGCTCCGAGCGTGACCACGTCGCGGGCGAGAAGCGAAGTCCTGCGCATAGCGACGCCTTCGGGGAAACGAGCCGGTTCCGGGGCTTGCCAGGCAAGTCCGAGAAAGCCGGGGCCTGTGTGTACGGCCATCACGCCCGTGAACTCAGTAATCAGCAGTTCCGCCGGGGCGAGCGTATCGCGCACACGCTCGGCCAGCACCTGGGCTTGGCCACTTGCGTCCGCGTGCATGACGGCCACGCGAAGCGGTCTATCCGACGCGGTGTTCCGCCTGACGAAATCGATCATTCGCTCCATCCCTTTGGTCATGGTCCGGACCCGGCCGACGGCCCTGGTCTTTCCAGCAGAGGCGGCGATGATAGGCTTGATGCGCAAAAGCGAAGTGACGAAATGCACTATCCACGGGACGCGGCCGCTCCGGGCCAGATAGCGGGTGGTTTTCAGGACGCCCACGAGGTTGGCGCCGGCCGCCGCGCGGCAAGCAGTGGCGGCGGTTTCGTCGAGCGATCCGCCGGCCGCGGCCCCTTTCGCAGCGTCAAGCACCGCTAAGCCGTGGGCCATGGCTATGCCCCCGGTGTCGATGACACGCACCTCAAAGCCTGGAAGCTCGCGCACGGCGAGGTCTGCAGCGTTGATTGCCGAACTGTGTGTCCCACTATATCGCGAAGAAAGCGTCAGACAGAGAACGGCACTCGCGCCGGCGGCCCGCGCCGCGCGGAACGCTTCCAGGAACTCGCCCGGCGCTGGCGCCGCGGTCGTCGCGCGTTGCTCGGGATCGCGCAGGCGGGCGTAAAATTCGTCCTGGGAAAGCTCACCGTCGCGAAATACGGTCCCGTCGAAGAGCAAGGATAGGGGCACGATCCGCACGTTGTAACGCTCGGCAAGCTCTGTTGGAAGACACGCGGAGCTATCGGTAACGATCGCGATCCGGGGCATGGTTAGGGCCAGTATATCGGTTCATTGCCGCGTCGAAGGGGCCGTGCTATACTCGCGAGGGAAGAACGACACAGCGATGCCGCGTACAGGATGCTGACAAAAGAAAAGACGGCGGAGCTAGCATCCGCCAACGAGCTGCATCCCGGAGACACCGGCTCAACAGACGTTCAGGTGGCTATCCTCACTGAGCGAATCAGTCAGTTGACGGACCACCTGCGTCGACATCGCAAGGACATGCACTCCCAGCGCGGTCTCATGATGCTCGTGGGACAGCGGCGGGGACTGCTGCGGTACCTTAGCCAGACGGAGCCGGCCCGGTACAAGGCGCTAATCGCAAGGCTTGGCCTCCGCAAGTAACAGCGAAGGCCTTTCTCGTTCATAGAGGGTAGTCGGCGCAACGCAATTGCGCCCGATACGGCCGGGAACCCCGGCGTTCGCCTTCCGAGGCGGGACATAAGGCGGGAGCCCAATGCAGCCAGCCAGCGGCTACTCCCCAAAATAAATAGAGGCATGGAAACGGAATCTCTTCCGTGACGCTGGCCATGCCCGAAGCAATTGAGCAGTTGGAGGTTTAGTCTTGACATCAGAAGTTTTCGAACGGGAAATCGGCGGGCGCACGCTCAGCCTCGAAGTAGGCAAGGTCGCCGGCCTCGCGAATGGAGCGGTGACGATGCGCTACGGCGACACCGTAATACTGGTCACCGCCGTCATGAGCGCGGAGCCGCGGGAGGGGATCGATTTCTTCCCGCTGACCGTGGACTATGAGGAGCGGTTGTACGCCGCCGGGAAAATCCCGGGCGGCTGGTTCCGGCGTGAAGGCCGGCCGAGCACCGCCGGCATCCTCACGGCGCGCCTCACAGACCGGCCACTGCGGCCGCTCTTCCCAAAGAGGATGCGGAACGACGTTCAGATCACGGTCACGACGCTATCGGCGGACCAGGAGAACGACCCCGACGTACTCTCCGTCATTGGGGCGTCCGCAGCGCTCACGATATCTGATATTCCGTTCGGCGGGCCGGTCTCGGGAACGCGCGTGGCGTACATCAATGGGGAGTACGTGGTCAATCCTACGTTCGCCCAACTGAAGGACAGCGCGCTGGAGATCGTCGTCGCGGGAACGCGAGACGCGGTCGTCATGGTGGAAGCCGGCGCGACTGAGGTGTCCGAGGCCGTGATCCTGGAGGCGATCAGCAAGGCGCAGGAAGTGAACGTACAGCTCATCGAGCTACAAGACGAGATGCAGAAACGCGTGGGCAAGCCGAAGTACGTCTTCGAGCCTAAGGCCGCCCCCGATGACGTGAGTTCAGCCGTCGCGGAGTTCGTTGCCTCGCGGGATTGGGACCTGGTCGCCGCGGCGAAAGACGAGCGCGCGGAGCTGATACGGCAGGTGAGAGCAGAAGTGCTCGAGGCGCTGAGCGAGCAATACCCGCCGGAGTATCTGAAGGCCGCGCTGGACGACCATCTGAAGAGCCTGGTGCGTAAGCGTATCGTCGGAGAGGGAGTGCGGCCGGATGGCCGCAAGCCCGAAGAGATCCGCCCGATCAGCGCTGAAGTGGGCCTGTTGCCACGGACACACGGCTCGGGGCTCTTTACTAGAGGTGAGACGCAGGTTCTAACGATCGCGACGCTCGGTTCCATGGGCGACCAGCAGAAGCTGGACGGACTGGAGCCGGAAGAGACGCGGCGGTTTATCCACCACTACAACTTCCCACCGTTCTCAGTGGGCGAGACGCGGCCGCTGCGCGGGCCCAGCCGGCGGGACATCGGCCACGGCGCGCTCGCCGAGCGCGGGCTATCACCAATGATCCCGGACGAGGACACGTTCCCGTATACGATCCGCCTGGTATCGGAAGTGCTTTCGAGTAACGGCAGCACCTCGATGGCCAGCACATGCGGCAGCACGCTGGCGTTGATGGACGCCGGCGTGCCGATCAAATCGCCCGTAGCAGGTATCGCTATGGGTCTGATCAAGGAGGGCGAGGACTACAAGATACTGACGGACATCGCCGGGATGGAAGACCACTACGGCGACATGGACTTCAAGGTAGCGGGAACAGCGGAGGGGATCACCGCGCTCCAGATGGACATCAAGATAGGCGGTCTGACCTCCGAGATCATGGAGAAGGCGCTGGCGCAAGCCCGTGAAGCGCGGCTGTTCATCCTGAACAAGATGCTGGAAGCGATCCCGACTCCGCGGGCGGAGCTTTCGCCGTATGCGCCTCGGATGTACCGGATCCAGATTCCGCAGGAGAAGATCGGCCTCGTTATTGGCCCGGGGGGACGGGTGATCCGCTCGATCATCGAGGAGACGCGGTGCTCAATAGATATAGAAGACGACGGCACGGTATTCGTCGGCTCGTCAAGCGAGGAGATGGCGCAGAAGGCGATCAGCATCATCGAGAGCCTCACGAAGGATGTCGAAGTCGGCGAGACGTACACCGGAACGGTGACGCGGCTTACGAACTTCGGAGCATTTGTCGAGATCCTACCCGGTAAGGACGGACTCGTACGCCTGGAGGACCTTGCAGACTTCCCGGCGCGGCGTCCCGAGGATGTAGTGAAGGTGGGCGACGAGGTGATGGTGATGGTGATCGAAGTGGACAGCATGGGACGCGTGAACCTATCACGGAGGGCCGTGCTTGAAGGGCTTAACCCGCAAGAGGCGCTCGCGGCATCGCAGCGGGACCAGCAGGCGGGCCGAGAGGCCCGTGGCGGCGGCGGACCGCCCCGGCGTGATTTCGACCGAGGGCGCGGCGGCGGCGGACGCGGCGGCGGCAACGGACGTCCACGCGGCGGCGGTGGTTACGGCGGAGGCCGCGGCGGCGGAGGCGGCGGTTACGGGAGCGGCGGTGGCCGTGGCGGCGGTGGTGGTGGCCGCGGCGGTGGAGGCGGCTTCGGCGGAGGTCGTCAGCAACGCGGCGGCGGTGGCTCCAGCAGCGGCGGCTTTCGGCGCGATCCGGGAAGCCCTCCCCCACCTCCACCTCCCGCGCCGATGAAGCGCTGGTAGCCTCCGCACTCGGCTCTCGATGACCAACGCCGAGGTCGCACGTATCGTCGCTTACCTGGAGAGCGCCGGTATCCGAATCTGGCTCGACGGCGGATGGGGCGTGGACGCGCTCGTCGGCGAAGAGACGCGTCCGCACAGTGATTTGGACGCGGCCGTCGAGCTCGAGAAGACGGATTCGATTATTGCCGCTTTGGCGTCCCTCGGATTTCAAGTCGACGCAGATGACCGGCCCACTCGATTAGTCCTGGCGGCGAACGACGGAAGACATATCGACTTCCATCCGCTGGTCCTCGATGAACAGGGCAACGGCAGGCAGATCGGAGCCGGGCCTAACGGCGGCGATGCCATTTACCCAGCCCAGGGACTGACCGGGAAGGGGACGGTTTACGGCCGGCCGGTCGCGTGCTTGACCGCCGCGCTGCTACTCCGGCATCACATGGGCTATGAGCCAACCGCCAAAGACCGCCACAACGTTCGCCTGCTATGCGAGCGATTCGGCCTCGCGGCGCCGACCGCCTACGTGAACGTCGTTCGCGAGGCGAAGAGCGATACGTTAGACTGAGGCCGCGATGGGTATCCGCGTCCTAATCAGCGGAAGCGGCAAGATGGGCAGCGAGGTCCTCGCGGCTGTCTGCCGCGAAGAGGACCTGGAGCCGGTAGGCGTTGTCGATCTCTTCGCGAAGGGTGACAACGTATCCTTGCCTGACGGCGCGGGCGCTGTCCCGTTTGGTACTGATGCTGTCGCGATGATCAAAGAGACCCGACCGGACGTCGCGGTGGACTTCAGCAATGCTGAATGGACGCCCCGCCTCTCTGATGCTGCGCTGCCGGCCGGCGTCCGCCTCGTGATCGGGACGACCGGGTTGCCGGACGCATTCCTGAACAACCTCGAGGAGGAATGCAGTCGCCGAAACCTTGGTGCTGTGGTTGCGCCAAACTTCGCGATCGGTGCGGTGCTTATGCAGCATTTCTCGGCGCTTGCCGCCAGGTATTACGATTATGCCGAAATCATCGAGCTGCACCACGAAGGGAAGGCCGATGCCCCGTCCGGCACCTCGATCGCCACAGCCAGAGCGATGGCGGCCGGACGTGACAAGGGGTTTGAGCGGACACCCGCGCAGAAAGAGACTGTGCCCGGCACGCGCGGCGCGGATGTCGACGGCATCACTGTTCACAGCGTGCGCCTGCCCGGCCTGGTCGCGCACCAGGAGGTGATCCTCGGCGGGACGGGGGAGACTCTCCGCATCCGTCACGACTCCCTGGGCCGCGACTCGTACATGCCGGGGGTAATAATGGCGATCCGTCACGTTATGAACACCCCGGGGCTGGTCGTGGGCCTGGAAGAACTAATCGGGCTCAAGTAGCGGGCCGTGGCGGCCAAGACGGTCCTCATCCTCGGCGCCGGAACCGGCGGGATCGTCGCCGCGCACCGGCTGCGGCGAATGCTGGACAAAGAGCACCGGGTCATCCTCGTCGACCGCTCGCCGGTGTATTCGTTCGCCCCAGCTTACACGTGGGTCATGTTGGGAATGCGCGACGCCCGCCGAATCTCGCGCGACCTCCGATCCGTGGAGAAGAAAGGCATCGAATTCCTGCTTGGAGAGGTCCAGGAACTCGACCCCGCTAATAAGCACGTGTCGGCCGGCGGCCGGCGCCTAGACTATGACTATCTTATCGTCGCTTTGGGCGTGGATTATTCCTCGGACGAAATTCCCGGCCTCGGACAGTGCTGGACGTTCTATCACCTGGACGGTGCCGAAGGGTTGTCCGAGCGCATTCAGACCTTCGCTTCGGGCCGGGTGGCCATGGTGGTAAGTGCATTGCCGGTGAAGTGCCCAACCGCACCGTACGAAGGCGCCCTGCTGCTTGACGACTATTTCCGGAGGCGGAAGATTCGGCAGGACGTCGACATCCACGTTTACACCCCGGAGGGGGCTCCACTCCCGTCGGCGGGGCCGTCAGCCGGCGAGCGAGTCCTGGAGTTGCTATCGAGCAGGGAAATCGGATTTGCGCCTCACTGCGAGCTAGCCGAAATCGATCAGCGATCGAGACAGATGCGGTTCGGCGACGGCACGACTGCGCCCTTCGACCTCCTAATAGCGACGCCGATCCATGCTTGCCCCACGGTGCTCCAGCGCTCAGGGCTGGCTGGAAGCGGAGGCTGGGTTTCGGTGGACCAGGAGACACTCGCGACTGCGTTTGAGGACGTGTATGCAATCGGCGACGCTACCGATATTCACTTAAGTGGTGACAATGTGCTGCCGAAGACCGGCGTATTCGCGCATGGTCAAGCGGAGGTCGTGTCCCGTAACCTCGCCGCGGAGATCGCTGGGGCTCAGCCCATCTGGGCGTTCGGCGGGCAGGGCAACTGCTTCTTCAGCACCGAAGCTCGGAAAGCTGCGCTCGTCACGGGCAACTTCTTCGCCGAGCCGGCGCCGGACGTCGAGCTACGAGGACCGAACAGGCGCTGGCACTTGGCAAAAGTAGGCTTCGAGCGTCTCTGGCTATGGCGTTGGTTCTGACAAATCGTCTGTGAAGCAGGCGTCCGATTCACTGGCACCGTTGCCCAAACCGGCTTGTCATCGTCGAGATATCGAAGATATCCACGAAACCGTCAGGCGCATTGGGCGCGATATCGTAACGCGCAGGCGAGTTGGGCGGAGGTCCCACGGCCTGCGAGTAATGGTTGGTCAACGAAACGATGTCAAACATATCTGAGAAAGTGTCGTTGTTAGTGTCTGCAGGCCAGGCTTCGACCCCGCAAGCCAGAAAGGGATCCGTGCCCGCGAATGATTCGACGCCATTTGTGAAACCATCGCCATCCGAGTCTTGATTGCTAACTATCGAAAAGGAGTCGGTGAGGTCACCCGTCGATTTGACGAACTGTGCCGTGATGTGACCCGGACCTACCGTGTATTTTGTGAAGCCCTTCGACGTGGCCCCCACCCGAGCGAAGTACCCCGCCTCCACATCGGTGGGATCGACGCTGTAGCAGCAAAGACCAAAGCTGCCCGAGATCAGGAACACAGTGCCCGCGCCTTTTGCGTAGCTGTTGTCCGACCCATCATCGACGACGCAGTCGGCATCAAATGTCCCAGCCGGAACTGACGGGCAAGTCGCCCCATTGAGCGCGAGCTGCTTCCCACGCTGATAGTTATGGTCGTGGCCTTGAAGCACCAGGTCTACGTGCTTGCTAACCAGAAGATTCATGAGATCCGTCCCGATCTCACAGGGTTTGACTCCGGTGGAGATACACACCTTGTGCATTCCCACCGCGATCCACGGCGTGCCCGCGTTTCTCGCGCCACCGATCGCGGAGATAAGCCACTTGTATTCGGGGCTGCCCACGCTGTAGGTGTAGTTATAGTTCTCAATAAGAAGGTCAGGCGAGATCATAATTACTCGCATAAGCGGCGAAGAGGCCGGATAGTCGAAGTAGTACTGCGCGCCGTAGAGCCCCGTCGAGCCAAGACGGTCCGGTAGGCATGCGGCGTGGTTCATGATGTATCCATTGGGGCCGCCCTGGTACTCATGGCTACCCGACACCAGTTCGAACGGAAACGACGGGCCAAGGGTGGGGAGCCGTTGTTTCACGTAATCACACCACGCCTCATCGGTGGGCGTCTGGTCATAGTCCAGGTCGCCTAGAGCCAGATAGAAGGCGACGCCCGAACGGTCCAACGCCGTGAGGCTCGTGTTCGCGCTCGACGCGCCCAGATCGCCCGCCGCTGCGAAGGTAAAGGTCCCGGGAGCCACCCCCGTGGCGTTCGAGACGGCCGCGGCATTCGGTCCGCTCAACTCACCGACCGCAGACCGCAGCAACAGCGGTGCAAGAACGAGGATAAAAAGCAAGCCAAACGGAGTCTTGCGTCCGCGGCGGGCACGCAGGGACTGTCTGGCAAAGATTTTCTTGACCATAATCGGCGATGCTTTCCCGCAGTATAGGCTTAGTTATCCACATAGATACCAGTATGTGGATAACAGTTTTGCGTAAGAATTTTCTTGCCGACCAGCATCACCAAAGGCCCAAAGGCAGATCGGCGACTCGAAACCGCCGTTGAAGGTGGCCTGGGCAATCGGCTACCATAGCGCCTACACGACTCAACCCCAGGGGCAGGAGAGGGTGTCCACGTACAACGTAGCAGTGGTCGGCGCCACAGGGCTCGTCGGCCAAGAGTTCCTTAAGATCGCGGCGCAGCGACGCTTCCCCATCAAGGGGCTACGTCTGCTCGCCTCGCACCGCTCGGTGGGCCGGAAGATGACCGTGGGGGAGTGGGCAATCGAGGTCGAAGAAGCGACGCCGAGATCATTTCAGGGCATCGATCTTGCGTTCTTTTCCGCCACCACCGAGGTCTCCCGAGAGCTGATCCCGGCAGCCGTGAAGGCCGGCGCCGTCTGTATCGACGACAGCGCCGCGTGGCGGATGGAGCCGGACGTGCCGCTGGTTGTGCCGGAAGTAAATGCGGAGGACTTGAAGGAGCATCGCGGCATCATCTCCATCCCAAACTGCCCAACCACACCTCTTTGTCAGACGCTTTGGCCGGTGCACAAGGTGAACCCGCTTAAGCGCATTGTCGTGGATACTTACCAATCTGTGTCAGGAACAGGCGCCGCGGCGGTGGAGGAGCTGACTGAGCAGACACGGCAGGTGATGGAGGGCAATTCCGCGCAGTCTCATGTTTATCCGCATCAGATTGCGTTCAACCTCCTTCCCCAGGTTGACGTGTTTCTAGGCAGCGGCTACACGAAGGAAGAGTGGAAGATCATCAACGAGACACGCAAGATAATGCACGAGCCGGAGCTGGCGGTCTCGGCGACGTGTGTGCGCGTGCCGGTCTATGTAGGGCACTCGGAAGCGGTGCACGCTGAATTCTCGAAGGCAATAAGCCCGGAGGACTTCACGGAAATGGTGCACGAGGCCCCAGGCATAACCGTCCAGGACGAGCCGTCGGTAAACCTCTATCCCACGCCCTGGTCAGTCGCCGGCCGCGATGACACTTACGTGGGCCGTATTCGCCAGGACGCCTCTGTGGGCCAGACAGGTATCGCCTTCTGGCTCGTGAGCGACAACCTGCGTAAGGGCGCGGCCCTCAACGCGATACAGATCGCCGAAGAGCTTATCGTGCGCAATCTTATGTAGGCGCCGGTCGGGGCGCACCCTGTCTGATTACCCTCTGCACGGCAGGTCTAGCTCGTAGTCGTATTGCTTTGCCCGCTCGATCATGCTCGCGCAAACTTCGACGGTCCGGTCAACAGCAGACGTGAACGTGGGGTCCGGTGCGAAGATCATGTCCAGGTCAGCGGTTGAAGACGCAATCTCGAGCTTGGCTAACCGGTCATGGTTGATCGCGCTTACAGCCTGGTCGGCGTCGAGGACCTGCTTCACCAGGTCTGAGATCTCGGCGGGCGGATCGAGAGCGCGCACTCGGCCGTCGAATTCGTCGAAGAGCGTTGCGTAGTCTCTGTATGAGTCCTTGGTCTGCTGGAGATCGGCCGCGGATTTGTCGGTCAGGTCCAGATAGCCTTTCGGATATTTGATCTTGAGGGCAACGATGCGCCCGTTTACGTCCTTGTGGACCGCGAGGTACTTGTCGAAGTAGGCGCTGAGCGCGGCCTTTACTTCCTGTTTCGGCCGACCATTGTCGCCTCCGCATGTGACGGCGCCGACGGCCAGGAGGGTGACTGAGAGAAACAGAAGGAGGCGCAGCAAGGAGCTAGGACTCGACACCGAGCGCAAAGATGCGACGAGTATAGCACGGTGGTCAGTCGTCGCTGTGCTATCATCTCCCCACACATTCACACGGGAGGTCCCGCCATGGAGATAGGCCGCCTGCTAACCGCAATGGTGACCCCGTTCGACGCGAACGGGGCGGTGGACTATGCCCAGGCCAAGCGCCTCGCCCTCGCGCTCCTCGACTCCGGCAGCGATGGAGTTGTGCTCGCGGGCACGACCGGCGAGTCGCCCACCCTCTCGCACGACGAGAAGATGCGGCTGTTCTCGGAGGTAAAGGAGGCCCTCGGCTCGCGTGGCGCCGTAATTGCCGGGACCGGGACGTACGACACGGCCGAAAGCGTCGAGCTATCCCGCGAGGCGGAGCGACTGGGCGTGGACGCTGTACTGCTTACCTGCCCCTACTACAGCAGGCCTTCGCAAGAGGGGCTCTACCGCCATTTTGAGACTATCGCACGAGCGGTCTCCTTGCCGTGCATTATGTACAACATTCCCGGCCGCACCGGCGTGAATATGACAGCCGAGACCCAGGTCCGCCTCTCGCACATCGACAACATGCTCGGTGTCAAGGAGGCATCAGGCGACCTCGCACAGATTGCCCAGGTCGTCGACGAGGCGCGGGAAGGCTTCCGCGTCTGGAGCGGCGACGACCAGATGACGCTCCCGATCCTGGCGATAGGCGGCTACGGCGTGATCAGCGTCGTGTCGCACCTGGCCGGCGCTCAGATGCGACAGATAGTACAGGCGTGCCTCAGTGGGAATGTGGACGAGGCGGCACGCACGCACCGGCGGCTATTGCCGCTGATGACGGTCCTCATGACCGCCGCCGGCAATCCTCCGGGCGTAAAGCACGCCCTCAATGCTATCGGTTTCCAGGTGGGGGCTCCGCGCCTTCCGCTCGTTGAGCCTGACGCTGAGGCCGCAGAACGGATAGTGGCGGAGGTTCAGCGCCAGCACATCGACCTGGCGGTAGCGGTCTAGGCCAAGCGCAGGGCGATGGAATACCGAAACGTCGGGCGTTCCGGTCTCCAGGTTTCCGTTGCGGGCCTCGGCTGCAACAACTTCGGCATGCGGATCGACAAGGACCAGACCGCGGCCGTCGTTCACCGCGCGCTCGAGCTTGGCGTAACGCTCTTCGATACAGCGGACATCTACGGCGGTACGCGCAGCGAGGAGTTCCTGGGCGCAGCGCTGGGAGACCGACGCAAGAATGTCGTTGTCGCGACGAAATTCGTCGGTCCGGTGGGTGAAGGGCCGCTGAACCGGGGCGCCTCTCGCCGGCACGTCCTCGATGCGGTTGAGGGCAGCCTTCGCCGCCTCGGGACCGACTGGATAGACCTCTACCAGATCCACTTCCCGGACGTCACTACTCCGATCGAAGAGACGCTGCGCACGCTAGACGACGTCGTTCGTCAAGGCAAAGTCCGCTATATCGGCTGCTCGAACTTCGCAGGGTGGCAGGTGGTCGACGCGCAGTGGACGGCACGGACGCAGCATTTCCTGCCCCTCGTCTCAGCGCAGAGCGAGTACAACCTGCTGAACCGGCGCATCGAGCGGGAGCTCGTGCCGGCGTGCCGTGAGTACGGGCTCGGTATCCTGCCCTATTTTCCGCTGGCCAGCGGCTTTCTCAGCGGCAAGTACCGCCCCGGCGAGAAGCCGCCTGAAGGCACGCGGCTGGCCGCCTGGGGCCCGCGCGGCGAAGAGGTGCTGTCAGAGCGGAACTTCGCCATTCTGGGCGGCCTCGAGCAGTTCGCGCAGGCTCGCGGGAAGACTGTCCTAGATGCGGCGATCGGCTGGCTGGCGAGTCAGCCGTATGTGCCGAGCGTGATCGCCGGGGCGACAAAGCCGGAGCAGGTTGAGGAGAACGTTAAGGCCGCGGAGTGGCGCCTGACGCCGGAAGAGATGTCGGAGATAGACGGCATCACCAGCAGGCGCGACTAGCCCGGGACACGAGCTCCTTCCAGGTGCCGGAGGACAAATGGTCGCGCTGGCTGAACGAGGAGCGTTGGGGCGACCAGGCCGGCCCGTTCCAAGCCGCCCTTAACTCAGTCCGCGACCGCATCCTCGGCCTCGCTGAACTCAAACCGGGAGCCACGGTGGTCGATCTCGGTGCCGGCACTGGCCTGCTCGGCCTTCAGGCCGCCCGACAAGCCAAGCGGGAGGGCACCGTTGTACTTGTAGATGTGTCGCGTGACTCGCTTGCTTCCGCGCAGAGCGACGCAAACGTTGGTTGCGAGCGCTTCGCCGTCGGCGATGCGCTGCACCTACCGTTGATTAGCGGCTGGGCAGACGCTGTCGTGATCCGTTCAGTCCTAATCTATATACCGGACCGACTCGCCGCCGCGCACGAAATCGCGAGAGTTCTGCGCCCGGGCGGACGTTTCGTGGCTTACGAGCCGATCAACCGCCGCATGGAACAGATCGTAGACATGACCGGATTCGAAGACGTCCGGGACGCCTACCAAGCAGCAATGGACAAGAACACGCTCACCAACTTCGCCGAAGACGATCTCGTCGAGGCTTTCCGCGGGGCGGGATTCACATCTGTCGAGATCGTGGAGGATGATAGCCGGTTTCCTGTACGCGGCAAGGAATGGGCGCACGGCTTCCGCTATGGCGCGCCCGCCGGCTATAACGCATTTGATATGCTTCTCACCGCGAGAATTTCGCCAGAGCGCGCCGACGAATTCCTCGGTCACGGCGAGCGCTTGCTTGGCGACGAGTGGCGCGTCTGGCGCTGTCCGTGCGTCTATCTCATAGCGGTGCGCTGACAATCCCTCATCTTTGACCCCCCGCCACCACCCTCGCTATCATCTTTGTGCCTGAGAAGCTGTCTACTACAAGGAGAATTGCGGTGGAGATCAAGGTCGAATCAGGTGACATCACCCAGCACTCAGCGAAGGCGATCATCGTCAACCTCTTCCAGGGTGTGAAGAAGCCGGGCGGGGCCACCGGGGCGGTCGATAAGGCGCTCGGCGGCGGTATTAGCGCACTCATCTCAGAAGGGGAAATCAAGGGCAAAAGGGGCGAGGTGACACTCGTCCACAGTCTCGGGCGGGTCCCTTCGCCGCGCGTATTGGTCGGCGGGCTCGGCAAACAGGACGAGTTCGGTGTTAACGTCATCCGCGACATTACTGGCACCTCATTGCGCAGGGCCCGCGCTACCGGAGCCACGACGGTGGCGACGATTCTCCACGGCGCGGGCATCGCCGGGTTGGACGCCGAACAGTGCGCTCAGGCGATCGCCGAGGGAGCGGTAATGGGCAGTTATCGCTTTCGGCGGTACAAAGACAACTCGAATGGAGATGAGCCCAGGGAGATTGAGACGCTTACGATTGTCGAGCAGGACAAATCCAAACTGCGCGCCGTGCGGAGGGGCGTCGAACGCGGTCAGGTCCTTGGCCAGGCAGCCAACCACACGCGGGATATGGCCAATGAGCCCGCGAACGAACTCCCACCTGCGAAGCTGGCCAAACGCGCTCAGGCTCTGGCTGCCGAGGCCGGTCTGGAGTGCGAAGTGCTGGACGAAAAGCAACTCGCGAAGCTGGGGATGGGCGGCGTGCTGGGCGTGGGCTCCGGCTCGAACAATCCGCCGCGCTTCATCATCCTGAAGTACCGGGGTGGCAGGAAAGCCGATAACGGAATGGCGCTCATCGGAAAGGGCATAACGTTCGACTCGGGAGGCATCTCGATCAAGCCGGCCGCGGGAATGGAGGCGATGAAGGGAGATATGTCCGGCGGGGCAGCGATTATTGCGGCAATGTGGGCGCTGGGCAAACTGAGACCGCGAATTAACGTGACGGCACTGATCCCGACGGCCGAGAACATGCCCTCCGGCACGGCCATCCGTCCCGGTGACGTCCTTCGGGCGATGAACGGTAAGACAATCGAGGTAATCAACACCGATGCAGAAGGCCGCTTGATATTGGCAGACGCGATCTGCTACGCACGCAGTCAAAAGCTGTCGCCGATGGTGGATGTCGCCACTCTTACCGGGGCCATGCAGATCGCCCTGGGTCCGGGGGCGACAGGCTTCATGGCAAACGATGACCGCCTCGCCAACGCGATTTCTCAGGCAGGCGATGAATCAGGCGAGCTGATGTGGCGGTTTCCGCTCATCGACGAATATCAAGAGGGGTTGAAGAGCAACGTTGCCGATATCAAGAACACCGGCAATCGCAACGGCGGGGCAATCAGCGCCGCCAAGTTCCTGCACTTCTTCGCCGAAGATACTCCATGGGCGCACATTGACATGGCAGGCACGGACGATTCGGACAAGGACAAGGGCATCTACGTGAAGGGCTCTACCGGGATCCCGACGCGCACCCTGATCAACCTGGTGCTCGAGATGGCGCGAAGAGGTAAGCGTTAACGATTAGTTGACCGGCGTCCATATGACAACCTGGGGAGAATTCGCAGAGGCTGCGCCGGCGCTGGCGGCGTTTGGGGAGGAGCGGTTCCGGGCGGCGGAGGTGGCCTATCTAGCGACCGTCCGGGCGGATGGATCGCCGCGGGTACACCCGTTCACGCCGATTCTTTGTGATGGCCGGCTGTTCGCGTTCATGGAGCCGACATCACCAAAGGGTCACGACTTGCGGCGGGACCCGCGGTACAGCATCCATTCGCTGGTAACCGACCAGCACGGGAGCGAGGGGGAGTTTTGGGTGAGCGGCCGAGCGACGGGGGTGGACGATGCGACGGTGCGGGCCTCTGCAGGGAAGGCTGCGCCCTATGACCCCGAGGAACGCTACGTGCTCTTCGAGCTGAGCGTCGAAGAGGCGGCGTCGACCGTATACGAGGGCGGGAAGCCGGTGCGCCGTCGCTGGCGATGCGGTGAGAGCTAGCGACCGCGCCGGAAGAGCGAGCGGACGAGCAACCAGGCGCCGAAAATCGTTATGCCAGTGGTAATGATGCGCGTCCAGTCGAGCACAGGAAGGACGCGAGTCTCGTCGCCGGTTACCTCGAGTACGGCAACGGGCTGCACGCGAACTCCGCCTCCACCGCCTCCGCCACCACCACTCGTCAGATTGCTCGCGCCGTTTTCGCCCGGAGCTACGCCTCCGCCGGCGCCCCCGCCGAACGCGTAGGCAACGACCGCTATGGGGATAATCGTCTTATCGCCGATCTTGCGTTCTTCGCCATAGACAACATCCACGCGCGCGCTGTTCTTGAGGCGCTCCGCTATCTGGGAGACGGTTGTATTACCGGAGAAATCTACGTCTTGCATGGGGACCTCCTTCTGCGATTTTGTGCCAGACGTTTAGGCGCGGCCGGCGACGACCAAGAGCCAGTTTCGGGGCGAAGTCTTCAGGCCCAGTTCCTTGAACGCCTCGCGTGCGCCGACAATCAGCGAGTCTCGCCCGGCTTCCAGTGGAACGCCGGGTAGCACGCCTTCAATCCACAGGTTGTACCTGCTTATGTCTTCGAAACCCCCCAACGGCATCTGGACCGTCATTACCTCCTTCTTCTGGATACGAAAACCGTTTTCCTCCAGAAGCTGGATGTATTCGGCTTCGGTAAGCCGATGCCGAGCCTCGACCCGCGTCCGGTCGGGCATAATGCCGTAACGGCTCTTAAGAGCTCGAAGTGCCTTCACCATCCATTTGCGGTAGAACTGCTCGGCTTCCGGCGGCTCTGCGCCATCGTAGAAAGATGTATTAAAGGAAAAAGTGCCGTCTATGCGGAGCGTTCGCTGAATCTCTTTCAAGACCAGCTCCTTTTCCGGCACGAGGTGGATAGCGTTGCAGAAGAAGATTGCGTCGACGGGTTTCTTAACGAATTGAGATAGCTTGTCGGCGCTCCCCTGGACGAACCGGACAACGGCATCCTGCATGTTCTCCAGGTTGCGGCGGGCCGCCTCTAACGCCGATTCCGACGGCTCGACGGCAATTACTTCGGCCTCCGGGCATGCCACCTGTTCTGCCAGGAGCCGGGTGACCGCCCCCGTGCCGGCGCCCAGATCAACGACGCACTGCCCGCGGTGCAGACCGGTTATGGCGACGAGCCTTCGATTGACCTCCTGATAGAACGGGTGGCGAGCAAATTTTTCCAACGTAAACCCGTCCGACATTCGGGCCTCCTAAGCTTCAGGTTGCGACTTTTTGCCAGCAAGCAGGCTTACAATCCTATCTAGTATATGCCAAGCGACGTCATATTTGGGCATTAAGGGCAGCTCCTCTTTGCGGCCGCCGCGGTCCAGAATAACGACTCGGTTGTTGTCGGTGGCAAAACCCGCATCGCTCGCCGTAATGTCATTCGCCACGATTAGGTCAAGGTGCTTGGCCTCGATCTTTTGACGGGCGTTCTCAAGCAAGTCCTGGCTCTCCGCGGCAAAGCCGACCTTTATCAGCCCAGCTCGGACACCGACCTCAGCCAGAATATCCGGCGTCGGCACGAGAGGAATAGAAAGCGTCTCGCTTTGTCGTCGCTTGATCTTGTCGCGGACGGTCTCCGCGGGTTGATAGTCGGCCACAGCGGCAGCCATGATCAGGATATCGGCATCCGCACAACCGGCGATAACGGCGTCCCGCATCTCGGCCGCCCGGCGCACCCGGACAATTTCGACGGCGACGGGATCGGGCAGCGCGCTGGGGCCAGAGACCAGGACGACATTGGCGCCTCGGTCTCGAGCGGCCTCGGCCAGGGCAAAGCCCATCTTGCCGGAAGAACTGTTGCCGACAAAGCGGACCGGGTCGATCGCTTCATGGGTCCCGCCTGCCGTCACCACTACTTTTTTTCCTGCTAAGTCACCGTCTTTGCCAAGAACATGCCTAATCCACCCAATAATGGTGTCAACCTCGGAAAGTCGACCCCTACCCACTTGACCCGAGGCAAGTCGACCTTCCTCTGGCCCGACGATCTGGATCCCGCGGCTGCGAAGCGTGTCTAGATGCTCCTGTGTTGCTGGGTGTTCGAACATCTGCGAGTCCAGCGCCGGGCAAACTATCAGCGGTGCACGCGTAGCAAGGGCGGTCAGGCTTACCATCTCCTCGGCGAGGCCGAGCGCCAGCCGCGCTATAACTGTGGCAGTGGCCGGCGCGATCACGAGCAGTTCCGCTTGCCTAGCCAGCGCAATATGTGCCTCGGCGAGGTCGTTGTTCGCATCCCACATGTCCCAATACGGGCGCCGGCCGCTGACTCCTTGGAATGTGATCGGCGCGACGAATTTGGAAGCTTCGGGGGTCATTATCGTATTGAGAACGGCCCGCGCCTGGGTGAGTTTACTCGCGAGATCAACGGCCTTATACACGGCGATACTGCCGGTTACCCCAAGTACGATGTTGCGGTCCGTCAGGTTGTACACGGTTAGCTGCGATTCATGTCGAAGACGAGGCGCAACCCGCGCAGGGTGAGGTCGGGATCCACCTCCTCGATTATATTCGTTTCCGCCGCTATACTCGCCGCGTAGCCGCCCGTGCCTATGACCTTCGCCTGGCCGCCAAGTTCTTTCTTCATCCGCGCGACAATCCCCTCCACAAGCCCGACATACCCGAAGATGATTCCCGACTGCAATGCGGCGACGGTGTTACGTCCGATCGCCGACTCCGGCCGCGCGAATTCAACGCGGTATAGCTTGGCTGCGCGTTGGATCAACGCCTCGAAGGCGATGCCGGGACCGGGCGCGATAGCCCCGCCGAGGTACTCACCTTCCGCGTTTACTGCATCAAATACCGTGGCCGTGCCGATATCTACGACTATCAGTGGTGGCGGCCCATGTGTCCGGATGGCAGCTACGGCATCGACGACACGATCGGCGCCGACATCCCGCGGAGTGTCATAGAGCACCTTGAGTCCCGTGCGCGTTCCAACGCCAACAAGCAGCGGCGTCACGCCGAAATAGCGCTGGCACACCGTTTGAAAGACAGGCTCGAGCTCCGGAACGACGCATGTCATGGCCGCTTCCTTGACATCATTGGTCGAAAGGCCATTATGTTGTACCAAGCTCAAGATCAAACTGCCATATTCATCGGCGAGTCTGTCTATATCGGTGGCCAGACGCCAGGTGCCGCGCAGTGATTCGCCCTCAAAAAGCCCCAGCGTAACGTTGGTATTTCCTACGTCAATAGCCAGAAACATGCCGTTGCTCCGGTCCCTCTTGCGATTATATGGGGCCGCGACGCCGCACCGGAAATGCGGCGGGCGAGGCCCCTTCTTTCTGAGTTAGAAAAGGCGGCAAGTCGCCCCTCCCCGTTGACATAAGTGAATTGACGACCAGCGTTGCCCCCTGCTAGTGTACCGCCATCCGCTCCCCGACGACCTAACCAAAGCCGCTCACCGGGAGGGTTCCGATGGCCGACCCCACTGCTCAGCGTATATGGAATACTGCCTTGGGACAGCTACAGTTACGAGTCACGCGTCCCAACTACGACACCTGGTTGAAGAACACCGAAGGGGTCCGCATTGACGCCGGCGCCTTCGTCGTGGGGGTGCCGTCCGAGTTCATAAAGGAATGGCTCTCCACGCGGATGCGCAGCCTTGTCTGCCAAGCGTTGGGCGACATCCTCGGCCGTCCGATGGAGGTCTCTTTCGAGATCATCGGACGCAATGGCCATGGAAACGGCCAGACGAACGGCGCCCTGACGCTCACAAAAGCAGGGCTCGCGGCCCAGGCAGTTATCGCGAGCCCGGCGCGTCAACAGAGGTTGAACCCTCATTTCACCTTCAAGAGTTTCGTCATCGCCGAGAGCAACCGTATGGCCGCAGCGGCCGCGTTCCGGGCGTCGGAGAGCCCCGGGACTGATTACAATCCGCTCTACATCTATAGTACGCCGGGCCTCGGCAAGACTCACCTTCTTCAAGCGATTGCGCAACACGCGACCGAAGCCAACAAGAGGGCCGTCTACGTCACGTCCGAACAGTTCACGAACGAATTTGTCACTGCAATCGCCCAGGGCCGCGCGGACGAGTTCCGCCGACGCTACCGCTCGCCTGAGCTTCTGCTGATTGACGACATTCAATTCCTGGCGAGCAAGGCCCGCACTCAAGAGGAGTTTTTCTACACTTTCAACGATCTCCACTCGGACGGCTGCCAGCTCGTGGTAGCCGGTGACAGGCCTCCGGCTTCCATGAACGGCCTCGAGGGGCGCCTCTGCTCGCGGTTTCAGTGGGGGTTGGTTGCCGACATCCAGCCACCGGATACGGAGACGCGACTCGCCATCCTCAGGGCGAAGGCCACCGAGCACCACCATATCGATCTCCCCGATGATGTTGCCCGCCTTCTCGCTGACCGGGCACCCGACAACATCCGCGAACTTGAGGGCCAGCTCAACCGCGTAGTCGCCTACGCAAAGCTGATCCGCGCCCCTGCAATAACCATGGAGATTGCCGTGCGAGCGCTCACCGCACTTAAACCAGCCACCCCTCAACCCGCCGAGCCGAACGCGGTTCTGCAGGCAGTATCCGATCAATACGGTGTACCGATTCAGGCGCTAGCCAGTAAGAGCCGCGCACGGCCGATCGCTGAGGCGCGCCACACCGCGATGTTTCTGCTCAGGGAGGACTCCGGCCTTGCTCTCAAGCAAATCGGCCTTCTGCTGGGACACCGCGACCATTCCACAGTTATCCACGGGATACAGAAAGTCACAAAGACGCTCTCGTTGGACCCGCGGTTCGCTGCGCTCCTCTCCGAGATACGCAGCGCCTCACATCGCTAGACCAACACCCGTCAACAGCCGTTCCACGCTCGCCTGCACAAGCGTTCGCTCATAATTTCCCCATCGTGGGCGAACGCGAAATCCACGCGTTCAACATCCTGACGACTACGACTACTACCATTCTTATTCCTCTCTATAATCAATTATTGGAATGATAGACAACGTAACAATAACCGTCAGCGGTGGTGCTGGAGGTGCGGGGAGTGTGAGTTTCCGCCGGGAGAAGTTTGTGCCTAGAGGCGGTCCGGACGGTGGCGATGGTGGTGACGGAGGAAGCATCATTCTGCTCGCCGACCGGTCCGTTCGCACGTTAAAGGAACTGGGCCGGAAAAGAGTCTTTCAGGCAGAGTCCGGCAGGCGTGGTGAAGGCGGGAAGAAACACGGTAGACGTGGCGCGACTCTGGTATTGAAGGTGCCGCTTGGCACGGAGATCTGGCGTGGGGGCGAGAGTGGGTCTCGGGAGCTGATTGCCGAGCTCATCGAAGACGGGAGTTCGTCCGTCGTTGTGCGGGGTGGAATCGGTGGGTGGGGCAACGCGCGGTTCGCCACGTCGGTGCAGCGGGCCCCTCGCATCGCCCAGCGCGGGCAGCGCGGAGAGGAGGCATTCCTGGTACTGGAACTGAAGCTGTTGGCGGATGTGGGTATCGTCGGCCTGCCCAACGCGGGAAAATCCACACTCCTGCGCGCTATTTCAGCTGCTCGGCCGAAAGTGGCCGACTATCCGTTTACAACTCTTGAGCCGGTTCTAGGTATGGTCGAGAGAGACTGGCAGACGTTCGTTGTGGCGGACATTCCCGGCTTGATCGAGGGTGCGCATCGGGGCGCCGGCCTCGGGTTGGAGTTCCTCCGCCATATAGAAAGAACCAAACTAATTCTGTACTTGGTCGACGGCGGCAGCCCGGACCCTCTGGCCGATTTGCGAACCGTCGAGGCGGAGGTAAGGGAATACGGTCGGGGGGTGGCGGAGCGTCCGCGCATTGTTGCCGTCAATAAGATCGACCGGCCGGAAGTGGGTAAGCGGAGTCGAGAGATAAGCGAACATTTCGCGCAGGCTGGTCTGGATGTGTTCCTTGTCTCGGCTGCGGGTCGTGAAGGCCTGGATAATCTGGTCCGCAGCCTGGCCGCAATGGTTGCGGTGGAGGGGGAGGGGGGCCGGGTTCCTCAGGAGCCAAGTCCCGCCACTGTGCAGTCGCCGGTTGGCGATGTGCGGGTGTGCCGGGAAGACGGGGCCTTTCGTGTGGACGGTGAACGAGCGGTGGCGTTCGCCGAAATGATGCCCGTTGAAACCGATGAGGGACGCGCCGAACTCTGGCGGCGGTTAAAGCGTTGGGGCGTGTCCAGCGCTCTGCGCCGAGCAGGCGCAAGGGTCGGCGACCGCGTAAGGCTTGGGAGCGTCGAACTGGAGATCGAGGGTTGAGGCTGGGCGTGCTCGGGGGGACGTTCGACCCCGCGCACTACGGCCACCTGCGGTTGGCAGAGACGGCTCGAGAGGCGGATCGATTATCACTAGACAAAGTGTTGTTCATCCCCGCCGGCCAGCCCTGGCGGAAAAGTGACCGGGTTGTTAGCCATCCGAGCCACCGCGCCGCGATGCTGGGTCTCGCGATTGAAGGAAACCCTGCGTTCGAGATATCGACGCTAGAGCTGGAGCGAGAGGGACCGTCCTACACGGTCGATACGCTCGAGATTCTCCGTAAGCACTACCCAGATAGTGAGTTGTTCCTTGTCATCGGCCAGGATGCCTTGGCAGACCTACCGAACTGGCGCGAGCCGGACCGTATCACAACGCTCGCGTGGCTGGCAGTGGCGTCGAGGAGCAACAGCAGCCCTGAACGGCTTACGACGGAATCGTTGCCGCCCGGAGCGCGGGAGCGTGTGCTTTCGCTGCCTATGGAGAGCTTGGAGATAAGCGGGTCCCGCATACGCGAAAGCGTGCGCAGGGGCGTCTCTATTCGCTACCTCGTGCCGGAAGCAGTGCGGCTGTACATCGAGGGCCACGGACTATACCGGGAATAAAGTCTGGCTGCGGTTCGATCGTGTATCAAGCCAGGAGTCGGCCTGACCTCGACCACTGGTTGGCCGAGGCCGGTTGATACAGCAGTATATTAGCTGGGTGAGGTCGATTTTTGGATAGCCTGTGGACGTGCTTGGGAAGGCTCGGTTACCTTCCCCTCTCGATCGGACCTATCGCCGCAGCGATTGTTATCGTGGCTTGTGGAGGCAGTGGCAACACTGAGGTCGAGCAGACAGTGCGCAGCCTCGTGGCGTCCTATAACGGAAAGGACGCGTCAGGCTTCCTCGACAGACTCACCGACAGGGCTGTCCAGGACCAGTATGGTGTGCCACGTGATCAGGCGACAGCTTCGGTTGCGAAGTCGATCGGTGATCCGCCGATCGAGCTGCGCCGGCTCTCGAACACGCAAGTCTCCGGACTTACGGCGACAATCGATTTTGAGCACACTTCTGGGAAAGTCGTGGTCGTGGAACAGGTCGCGATGGTGAAGGAAGGCGATCAGTGGAAGGTGGATGGTTTCAAGAACCAGCCTGTTGAGATTCCAGACGGCGTGAGAACTATCGGCGTCGAGGCGACAGAGTTTGCTTTTAAGTTGGATGGCGACGTCAAAGACGGGGATGTCGGTTTCGCGGTCCACAATTTGGGACAGCAGGAGCACGAGCTTGTCCTTGCCCGCATTGCGGACGGGGCCCCGCTCGAGAATCTGGTGATGGCGATCGCGCACGCTGGCAACCAGGCGGCGAACGCGCCCGAGGGCGTGCAGGAGATCGTGGCCTTCGGGTCCTACAAGCCCGGCGAGTCCGGGAACATCGTTTTCGCCAAGGCCCTGGACCCCGGGCGATACGGTCTCTTCTGCTTCTTCCCCGATATCAACGACCCGGAGCAGACCCCGCACGCCCTCAAGGGGATGTACACAGAGTTCTCGGTACCCGGCTAGATCACATAGGTCAGTCGCACCTGGGCACCTCGTTCAGCCGCCCAGGCGGCGATGCGCGCCAGCTCCTTCAGCCGTTCAGGCAGCTCCGGAAAGGAGCCGGTAAGCTCACGCAGCTCAGTAGTTCCTTCGATCGCTTCAGCAACAATGCTCGCCACCTCAGCTAGGGGCCCAGCGTCCTGCCAGAGCCCCTCGAGCATCCGCTCCTCCGCGGCGTTCTCTGTGCGAGCGTCGGCGAACTTCAGGAGCGGCGCCATGTTCACTCTGAGCTGCCGCTTGAGGATCGCGGCCGCTTTCGCCAGGGGGTGGTCTGCGCCATAACGCTCGGTGTGGGCCATTGAGATGAAGTACACGATGTCCGCCGTGTCTCCGAGGAAATCGATGGGGCAGGGTTCGTCCGCGGTCGTTTCGACGATGAGAGTTGTCGGCGTGTGCTCGACGGTCACGGCTTGCTCGACACAAATACCTCGTAAGACCCGGGCTCCAGCTCCGAGTGATCGAATGCGACGCACTCGGCCTCGAACCCGGCATCGGTCAGCAGGCGAAGCCAAGTCGCGCGCGAGAACACCCCTTCGATATGCCGGTCTTTCTCGACGCGCACGGATCCGTCCGCATCTCGCAGGAGGTAGGCGAAATCGACGGTGTAGGTGTCGTCCGATGGATCTGGGTCCCAGGTCCATTCGAGGTAGCGGAGCCCGCGCCCGTCCTCGGCGTCGTGGCCGCCGTGGTCGGTGTAAGGCGCGAATCTGTCTCGCACGTGATCGGGCGCGAAGAGCGCGGCGCCGCCGCGCCGGCAGTGGACGAAGGCCGTCTCAATCGCTGCTTTGAGATCATCCTCCGTCGTCATGTAAACAACCGCATCGTGGACGAAGACGGCATCGAATTCGCGGCCGAGACGGACGCTGCGCATGTCGCCCTCGATGTGCTCGCACTCCGGGTTAATCGAGCGACTTAGCTCGAGCATTCCCGGCGATACATCAGTGAGCGTCATCTCGAAGTGCGCCTTCATGTGGGAGGCGTTGTTCCCGCCGCCGCTGCCCAGCTCGAGGACCGTCTTTGGCGGGCGGTCGCAGGCATCGCGGAGATGCTTCGTGTAGAAGGCGGCCTCTTCGGCATACTCAGTCGGGGCGGTCAGGAGATGGAACCACTCGGCGAGCGTGTGATAGAGCTTGGGCGGGGCGTGGTGCTCAGCGGAGGCGTCAGACACGGGCTCAGTATACGGCTGTCGATGCGACCCATGGCGCCCTCTCGACTGCGCTATAATGCTGGCGTCTGAATTACCGTGGCAGCGCGCCGGTCCGGGGCGCGAGGATGAGGAGCCGCTGCCGCATGAACTGCCCCCGTTGTCAGGCGCCCGCGCTCGAGGGCGCCGCCTTCTGCGAAGCCTGCGGCGTCAGGCTCGAGCGCGGCTGCCCTTCCTGCGGGGCGGAGGCTGGCCCCGCCGCGAGGTTCTGCCGCAACTGCGGATCGCCGCTCCAGGCCGAAGATCGCGCTCCTGCCGCTTTCACGCCCTCGCACCTCGCGACGAAGATACTGGCCTCTCGGGCCTCACTCGAGGGCGAGCGAAAGCAGGTCACGGCGCTCTTCGCCGACCTGCGCGGCTCGATGGAACTGCTGGAGAGCGTTGATCCGGAAGAAGCACGGCGGCTCATGGACCCCGCGGTCCAGCTGATGATGGACGCGGTCCACCGCTACGAGGGCACAGTGAACCACGTCCTGGGCGACGGGGTCATGGCCCTCTTCGGCGCACCTATCGCCCACGAGGACGCACCGCGCCGCGCCCTCTACGCCGCGCTGGCCATCCGCGATTCCATCTCCCGCTACGGCGAGCAGGTGCGTCGGGAGAAGGGCGCGGTCATCCAGGTGCGCGTGGGCGTCAACTCGGGCGAGGTCGTCGTCCGCTCCATCGGCAGCGACCT
>VBEI01000143.1 GCA_005882715.1 Chloroflexota bacterium
TCTTCGATACGGCGTTCCCGCGCGAGCAAGTAGGCCGCCTCGGCGTAGCGTTTGGCCGCCACGTCGCGGATCACGGGGATGGCCCCTCCGCTCGACCCATCCGCCCGGGAAGGAGCACGGAGCTAGGAACTGGGAACAAGACCCCGCCAGCCTCGCCCCTTGAGTCCCGGATCCTCACCGTCTGTCGGCTCCGTCGGTGGCTGAGGGCGCTTCGGTGAGGACTTCCTGGATGAGCCGGCGGTGCTTTTCGGGGTCGAGCTCCTCTTTGATGACGCGCTCGGCGGCTGTGATTGTGAGGCCGGCGAATTCGCGGCGGAGCTGGGCGATGGCGCTGTCGCGTTCGAGCTGAATCTCGCCGCGCGCACGCTCAAGCAGTTGTTCCGCCTCGTGGCGGGCGCCCTCGCGGGCATCTTCCTGGATGCGGGCCGCGATCTGTTGGGCCTGCGCGATGAGGCCCTGACCTTCCTGGCGGGCCTTCTCCAGCTCCTTCGCCACCTCTTGTTCCGTCTGAGACAGCCGGCGCTTGGCCTCGTCACTTGCCTCGAGGCCTTCCTGAATGCGCTTCTTGCGTTCGTCGAGAATACGCAGGAGCGGCTTATAGAGGATGACGCGGAAGACGATCAGCAGCAGCAGGAAGTTGATCAGTTGCGCAATCAGCGCGGGGAGGTTGAAGCCCAGCGCGCTAATGTCAAGAAATACCGCTTGCATAAGGTCCCGTTTCTCCGAAGCGCTAGAACACGAATCCGATCATAAAGCCGATCACTAGAGCGTAAATCGCGATAGCTTCGGCAAAAGCCAAACCGAGGATCATGTTCGTCTGGATCACCGGCTGCGCCTCCGGATTTCGGCCGAGGGCGTCCATCGCGTGGCCAACCAGGTTGCCGATAGCCAGCGCCGGACCAAACGAGCCCAGGCCGATCGCCAGACCGGCGCCGATTGACTTCATCGCCTTGTCGGTAATCGCGATATTCGTGCTCTCCTGTGCAACGCTGTGTAGAGCATCGCTGACCGGTGCCACGACCGACAGTATCTCGATCAAGTTAAGCCTCCTTTAGTTCCCTGCCGTTGCGATTTCATCGGTGGGCGGCCTTTGCAGGTGACCCTCTATGTCCGCTTGCTTATGTTCTCCCTCCTTGTCTTCGCCGTGAGCGTGATCGCCGTGCGAAACCGCCATGATGGCGAACACCAGGGTGAGTATCGCGAAGATGAACGCCTGGATCACGCCGACAAACAGTTCGAGCCCGTAGAAAATGAGTGTGAACGCCGCCGGAACGAGGAACGTGAACATGACGATCACGACCTCGCCCGCGAACACGTTCCCGAACAGACGGAACGTGAAGCTCACCAAGCGCACGATCTCCGAGATTAGCTCCAGAATGCCAACGAAGGCGTCGATGATGCCAGTGAAGATCTGCCCGAAGTCGAACCTGATTATGCCCCGGAACAACCCGCCGAAATTGAAGAACTTCTTCCCGTAGCCCAGGCCCAGCGAAGTTATCGCCCAAGTCTCGACCGCAATGGCCGAAACGATGGCCAAAGCCGCGGGAGTGTTCAGGTCTGCATTGGGAGCCCGGAGGAACGGCAAAAGCTCGCCGACGGTCTTGCCCTCCTCGACCGCTTTGTCGTGCTGCTCCCGGACCGTTGCGTCATCCGCGTCAATTGACGGAGCCGCCCAATCGCTCGGTACGCTCGAAAATTCTGTGCACTTGGCGGGCCCGCAATCCTTGAAGATGAAGCCGTGCTCCTCCTCTTGGACCCCACCTATCACCCCAAACACAGGCAGAAGGGACAGCCAGTTGAACGCCAGCACCATGAAGAAAATCGTCGCCACGACCGGGAAGAACCGCCGCGCCCGGCTCTCGCCGGCCACTCCCATGCAGAGGTTGTAGAACGCCTCGACCACCGCCTCAATCAGATTCTGGATCCCTTGAGGAACCATCTCCCACCGCCGCGTCGCCAAGAAGACGAACACCAGCAAAAACGCTACGATCAGCCACGATGTGATCATCGTATTAGTGACGCCGATGGGGCCGACGCTAAAAAGCGTCTCGGCTGAGACGGAGATAGACGGAGTCGGCCCCCGCAGAAATATGAAACCGAAGACCGTCAACGCCAGGAGGGCGATGATAACGAGGCGTCTAATCTTCGTCGATCCCCTTCTGATTCCCGGTCGCTATCACTTGCATCAGCGCCCGATAGGCGCCGTAAAAGGCGGCTGCCAGACCGAGGAGGAGACCCAAGAGGATGAACAGCGGTCTCGTGCCCAGCCAGCCATCCAGCAGCACGCCGCCCACAATCCCTCCGATTACAGCAACCGCAAAGTACCAGCCGATGCCGAGCAACGACATGGCCGCCGCGAGTCTGCTGCCCGAATCGGGCCTCGTCAACCACGCCTCCGCTTCGGCCAATTGCGAAGATTATCACAAAGTCCTAATAGGAACAAGGAACTGGAAATGAGGAGCAAGGGGCGTAAAGCTGGGAGCAAGGAGCCAGGAGCTAGAAGCACATGCCCTCCGGAATTGAGGTGATTATAGCGGCTGGAAGGAGTCAGGAGGTAGGAGCGAGCGGGAATGGGAGGTAAGAGGTGAGAGGTACGAGGTAAGAAGTAGGAGGTTTAGGCTTCTTTTTTGCCGAAGTCTTCTAGGTCGAGGCCCTCGATGACGTCACGGAAGGGGCTCAGCTTCTCGAGCTCTTCGGGTGATACCTCTGTTGTCGCCTCTCGGGTCTCGCCGGTGATGGCTTCGAGCGTCTGGCCTTCCTGGTCGAGCTTGACGCCTGCCTTCTCGAGCACAGACTCGTCGGCGTAAATGGGGACCTGCACACGAACGGCGAGGGCGATGGCGTCGCTCGGGCGGGAGTCTATCTCCATGACGCGGCCGTCGATCTGGAGCATGATGCGGGCGAAGAAGGTGTCGTTGGAGAGGTCGTTGACGATGACGTAGTCGACGCTGGCACCCAAGGAGTCGATGATCGAGCGGAGCAGGTCATGGGTGAGCGGGCGGGCCACCGCGACCTCCTGGAGGCGCACGGCGATAGCGTCCGCCTCGGCGGGGCCAATCCAGATCGGGAGGTAGCGGTCCGACTCTTTCTCTTTCAAGATGACCACGCGCTGATAGTTCATCAAGCTCACGCGTATACTTTCGATGGTCAACTCGACCACACGGCCACCTCCCAGTGTCGATGCACTTTAACTCTAGACCGCCGCCCAGAGGGGTGTCAAACGGAATCTGAGTAGGCTGGAGCGCCTGCGCACGTTCGGAATGAGGCCTTCGCGCAGCCTTTTCGAGGCGGGCGCGGCGCCCCTGCCAGGAGGAGCCAGGAACCAGGAGCAAGGAGAGCTGGTGGTAAGGAAGCGACGTCCAGAATTGGCCGAGGACTTGTGCTTCTGTTAATGCTCTCCCGTTCCGTGCTCCCGGCCAGGCTCAGCTTCACTGAAGCGCCCACTCGCTCCCACTTCCTGACGCTCGCTGGACGGACGGCGCGGCGGCCGCGCTTCCGCTTCTTGCTCTTCACGTTCGGTCACTTTTGCGCTCAGGAAGGCCACGACGGCTACGACAGCGGCAATGATGAGAAGCACCGCCGGCACCTTTACGAGGTCGGTGACAGCACCGATGACGAGGAGGGGCAGGAGCGAGATGAAGTTGGCGGAGACCACCTGCGTGGCGAAGATGCGTCCCCGCATCTCGGGGGGCGCGCGCTCATGCAGGACAGTCTGCGCGGGGGCGTTGAGCAGCGCGTAGCAGAAGCCCATCGGGCCGGCGATGACCATGGTCAAGCCCTGGAGGAGCGAGAACCGGAGCTGACGCGCCAGCCAGTCGGTACCCGGCGCCTGTTCGGTTAGTTGTGCCAGCGGCTCCACCAGTGCCAGCAGCACCAGGCAGGCCGCGATGCCGCCGAGGCCGATAATGACGACACGGTTCTTTCCTATCTTCGTGAACCACGGCAGAAAGCGCAGACCGACAAGCGCACCGATGCCTGTGGGGGCGAAGACGAAGGCGGCGCTCTCCGGAGGAACGCCGATGACGTCCTGCATGTAGCGCGGGATGAGGATCGAAAATAGAAGCACCAGGGTGCTGCTGATGATGAGCTGCACCAAGGCAAGCACGGAGTAGCGGTCCGAAAAAAGCATCTGCCAGCTCTCACGGAAGTCCGTCGGCAGCCCGCCGAAAATCGGTCCCTGCGGAAGCTTGTGTTCGGCCTCCCCCTGGACCGTGTGTAAGCGAGATGCCAGCGCTGCCGATGAAAGGAACATCACCGAGGCAATGATGAACATGCCGTCCGCGCCAAGCGTCTTGATGATCGCGGGGGCAAGGAACACGATGCCCACGAGCTGCGCCGCCGTAAGGGTGAAGTTGTAGAGGCTGTTTGCCGGCACTAACCGGTCGCGCGAGACGAGCGTGGGGATGAGCGAAATGACGGCCGGATTGAAGAAGAGCCCAGCGGTGGCATGGCCTATTGTGATGAGGTAGATCGTCCATACCTCACCGTGAAAGAGGAGGAACATGATGCACCCGAGCGCACGGACGAGGCTCGTGACGACGAGGACGGTCTCCTTCTTCGTGCGGTCCAGCACAACGCCGACGATGAACCCCATAGGAATCGAGGGGAGGATGAAGCAGAGCACAAGGATACTGGTGGTAAGCGAGTTGCCCGTGATCTTGAAGACGACCACGAGCAACGTAAAGAGAAGGGCGTTCTGCGCAGTGAGAGCCAGCCCATGCGATATCCAGAGGTTGGCGAAACGCGGGTCCCTGAGCAGCGCCCGCGAGCGCATCACTTCGCGGACGCTCGGGTCGAACCGCGCGGGCTGGTCTTGCGCTTCGTCGCGGACCGACATTAGGCGTCCTCTTCAGGGCCTCGGGAGATGAATGTCTTCACGCGCTTCTCGAAGACGCTTCGCTCAAGCAGGACGCGCCGGGAGCAGGTCTGGCAGCGAATGCCGATGTCGGCGCCGAGGCGAACAACCTCCCATTCGAAGCCGCCACAGGGGTGCTGCTTCCTAAGGCGGACGACGTCGCCCAGGCGTATCTCCATTATCACGGGTCACCGCCGAGCCAGCGCCGCCTCGCGCATCAGGTTGATGCGACTCCGTAGTTTCTGAGCGGCCTTGCGCGCCGATTTGGCGTAGCCGTCATCTTTCGCGGCGTAAAGGACAGCGCGCGAGGCATTGAGGATGAAACGGCCGCCATCGGCGTTCATCGCAGCCTGCACGGCCGCCTCGAGGTCGCCCTCTTGTGCTCCTACGCCGGGCACGAGGATCCACATGTCCGGGCAGATGTCGCGCACGCGCTCGATCCGTTCCGGCCAGGTGGCCCCGGCGACGACTCCGACGTTTCCGCGGGTATTCCATTCCCGCGCTCGTTCGGCGATCGCCTCATAGACGAAGCGGCCGTCTTCCAGCTTCATGTCCTGGAGGTCGGCGGCGCCCGGATTTGAGCTGCGGCACCAGACAAGGACCCCGCGGTCCGCGTAGTCGATGAACGGCTGAACCGCGTCTCGGCCACCGTATGCGTTGACTGTCACAGCGTCGAACTTGTAAACGTCAAATAGCGCCCGTGCGTAAAAACGGGCGGTGTTGTCAATGTCCCCCCGCTTGGCGTCCGCGATGATCGGGATGTGCTTGGGCACGGAGCGGAGCGACTCGAGCATCGTCTGCATACCGCCCATTCCGAGGGCTTCGAAGAAGGCGAGGTTCGGCTTATACGCGCAAACTAGATCGCTCGTGGCATCGACTATCTCCTGGAGGAAGGAGGGGATGTGCGGGTGGGCCATCAGCTCCGGATCAGGATCGAGGCCGATGCAAAGGAAGCTGTTGTTGGTCTCCGCGGCTGCCCGGACCTTCTCGGAGAACATTGGGATTATGCCCCCGGCCGTGTCGCGCCCACCGGCCGGGATTTCGCGCGCCTTGCTGACCTTTGCTTCAAGTAGCCGCCTCACAGCATATTATGAGAAGCCAGGAGCAAGGGGCAAGGAGCCCGTACGTATGAGCCAGAAGTAGGAATCAGTCGATAGGCGATGCGGATTGATGCGGTACTGCTGGCGGGGCAGGGGTTCGATTACACTCGGTCTGTTTGCATTGTGGTCGATGTATTGCGGGCGTCGTCCAGCATCGTTACGCTGCTTGGACGCGGCGCCCGGCCTCTAGTGGCGGCCGGCAGCATCGAAGAAGCGAGGCGTCTCCACCAGAAGCTAACCGGCTGCCTACTCTGTGGCGAAAGAGGCGGCCTTCCGCCACCGGGATTCGACTACGGGAACTCGCCGGCAGAATTCTCCCGTCTCGAGCTCGGTAGCAAAGGCGCGATTCTGGCGACGTCGAATGGGACGCGACTCCTCGCGGCGATGGCCGGAGCGCCGGCCGTTCTCGTCGGCTGCTTGCTGAACCAGCGGGCTGTAGCGGAGGCAGCGGTGCAGATTGCGGGCGAGCGTGCGCTGGATGTTGCGGTGCTGTGCTCGGCCGCTTACGGCGGGTCGACGTTCGTGCTCGAGGACGCCCTGGGCGCGGGCGGCATCGTCGACTCGGTGCTGTCGGCCGGCTCACCCCTCGAAGCCTCGGATGCCGCCCGCTTCGCGCGGGATGCTTTCCTCACCGCAGGCAATGACTTGCCGGGTGCGATCGCTTCGTCTTATCACGCCAGGGAGCTGATACAAGCAGGACTGGGCGCTGACGTCGCGTACTGCGCGCAGCTCGACCTATCGGACGTGGTACCCGTCGTCGAGCGCGGTGAAGACGGCGCGCTGGCGCTGGTACCGCGCGAGCCGTGACGCCTGAAATCCGTCCGGTCACAGGGGCTGACCTCGAGCAGATCTACGCCGTCTGGAGTAGAGGCGGAGTTCAGTTCGGCGTGCGGTCGGCGAAAACGCCCAAGGCGGGCATGCGGGCGCGCATCTTGCGACAAAATTAGCGGCTGCTATACTACTGCGCGTGACAAAACCAGAGCTAGCGGTGCAAGGAACCGGGAATTAGGAACCACGCCCCGCAGCTCCCGCTATTCGTGTCATTCCCTGATCAAGGAGATCGCTTGTGCCCCATATCATCTGCCTAGCCAAACAGGTGCCTGACCCGGAAACCCCTGCCTCGCAGTTCCGAGTAGACGAGGCGGCGAAGAAGGTTTTGCCGGCTCCGGGCATTCAGCCGGTGCCGAGCCAATTCGACACGATAGGCGTCGAGGCGGCGCTGCGGATCAAAGATAAGCAGCCGGATACTGTGATCACTATCCTTAGCCTTGGGCCGGACTCTTTCCGGGACACCATCAAGCACTGCCTGGCGATGGGCGCCGATGAAGGCGTGCACATCAACGATCCTGCCGTGAACGACGCCGACCATTGGGCGACCGCCGAGATACTGGCCGCCGCGATCAAGAAGCTCGAGCCGTTTGATCTGATCATCGCGGGACGCCAGGCGGTTGACTGGGACATGGGCATCGTGGGCTCGACGATCGCTGAGATCCTCGGCATTCCAGTGGTCACGATCGCGAAGGACATCCAGCACAACGACGGCAGGGTGACGGTGGAGCGGGTCCTGCTGGACGGGTTCGAGACCGTGGAAGCGCCGACGCCGGCCGTCGTTACGGTAAGCAATGAGCTGGGCGAGCCCCGGTACCCACAGTTGCGACAGATCATGATGGCGGCCAAGAAGGAATTGAAGCCGTGGACGCTGGGCGACATCGGGATCGCCGCCCCGGACAAGCGGATTACGCTGGAGGCCCTGTTTGTGCCGGAGACCAAGGTGGAGACAGAGTTCATCGAAGGCGACACCCCGCAGGAGAAGGCCGAGAAGCTGGCGACGCGCCTGCGAGAGGCGAAGCTGATCTAGGACACAAGGAGTCAGGAGCCGGGAGTCAGGAGCCAGGAGTAAGGGATGGCAAGCGGAACACTTGTAATCGGAGAAGCTACTGAAGATGGCAAGCTGAACCCGGTCGTGCCGGAGTTGATCGGCATCGGCCGCAGGCTGGGCGGGCCGGTCACCGTGGCCCTGCTCGGTTCGGGCGTGGAAGGGCTGGCGCAGGAAGCGGCGGCGTTCGGTGCGAGCAAGGTGATCGTGGTTGATGACGCGATTCTCAAGGAGTACCAGGGCGATTCGTATGTGCCAATCGCGGTCCGGATCGCGAGAGAAGTGGACCCCGCTGTGATCCTGATGGGACAGACAATGATGGGGCGGGACATGGCGCCACGCCTGGCGCAGCGGCTCGGGACGGCGGTC
>VBEI01000144.1 GCA_005882715.1 Chloroflexota bacterium
TCGCTCAGTAACGGCGTGCTGGCGGGGCCGCCGGAGGCGAAGCCCTCGTTGACGTCGGGCCGCGGCATCTGGTCCTGGGCGCGCTGCAGCCAGTAGCGCTGCTCCTGCCAGGCGAGGTGGCCGACGTTCCAGGCTATGCAGTTCATCGGGAGGATGCGCTGCCGCGCCTCTTCGTCGGTGACGCCTTCGAGGCCGCGCTGGAGCTCGCTGCGGGCGAAGCGTAGCTGCTCGACGAGCGGGTGGGTCATGGTGAGGCGATTGTAGCGGGCCTGGCCGGAAGGAGGAAGGGGAAGGAGGCGTGTTGTGGCCCCGCCCGATCCAGACGACCGCAAACGACGCGGGTCGCATGAAGGAGACCGGGTTCCGGGAGCCCGGGCTCCCTGGCGTTTCGAGGTACTAGAAGCGGCCGGGCGGAGAGTGGAAGCCGCGGAAGGTGGTCCTTCGCCGTCGCTGGCGCCTCCCCTTCAGTATGCTCGTCACGATATCGGCGTCCACGGCGATCGGGCCGACATCCGATTCCTGTGTCTCATACGCTAATTGCGGCTGGCTCTGGGGTACCCCGAGGAACCAGGTGATTACGCGCTGAAGACTCATACCGCGATCCCTTCTCCGGCTAGGCTCAGAATACTCCCCGTGGGTGAACAGGCCGGTTAACCGCTTCTCAACCGTGGTTAACGTTTGGTTACGAAGCCACAATCTTCGGCGATAGGATGGGGCGCTAGCCCGCGGCTTCCGCCGGCAGAGGAGTGTGCGGGTGTCTGCCCCACCCCGGATCCCTGCGCGGAGGGCGAAATTTGGCGTAAGGTAGTGGCCGTCGCTCAGGATGACGAAAAGCGTGTGTGGTGGCTCGCTCGGTCCTTCGAGACGCCACCACCCTCCTCCCCGTTGCCCTTGGCTCCTCAGGACGAGCGGTGGGGGTCGAGGTCGGAGGCCGGATGCTTCGACAGGCTCAGCGCGAACGGTCAACTCGTACTTCATACCTCGTACCTCGTGTTTCTTATGTCTTACCTCTTACCTCTTACCTCTTTCTCTATTAGCATAGGAGCAACCGTCCCAAAACCAGCGGAGGTGGTGACGAGGGGTGCGCCCGAGGTTCGCCCATGCCTATCGAGTAGCCCGCCGTGCCCTGGCGGAGGCGCTGCGGCGCCGGCCCGTGCGGGTCGCGCTCCCGAGCGCTTTGTTCGGCGTCCTGCTGCTCGCGACTGTGGTGTACGGCGTCGGGAACCTCGGAGGCGGGACGACGAGCCAGGCCGACGTTGTTCAGATAGCGAGCGAGCCCACTGCAGCACGGACGCCCCGGCCCACGCTGAGCGCCACTCCGTCGCCGCCTCCGACCCCGCCGCCCACGCCTGAGCCGACGCCGGAGCCCACGCCGCCGCCGACTCCCGACCCGACACCGCCGCCCACGCCCGAGCCGACACCCGAACCCACTCCGGAGCCGACGCCGCTGTCCGGGCCGCCCTGCGGCGGACCGCCGTACCTCACGTGGGTCTGGCGGTTCAGCACGGACGGCTCCCCGCAGCAGATCACAGCGAAGATGGCGGCGAACGGAAGCGGGGTCATCATGAAGACGCACGACGGCACCGACTGGATGTCGAAGTGGGACCCTTCGCCCGATGCTGTCACCGGCCCAGACAGGGTGGCAGCGCTCGCGCAGTTGTTCGAGGGCAGCGGCGTGCCCTTCCACGCTTACGCTGTGGTAAAGGGCGCGGACCCGATCAAGGAGGCGCAGATGGCGGCGGACGTAATCGCCGCCGGCGCACGCAGTCTGTTCATAGACCTCGAGCCCTGGACGGGGTACTGGCAGGGCACACCCGAGGGCGCGCTCGCGTTCGGCGCCGAGCTGCGGCGTCTACAGCCGGACGCGACGATAATCACGGCGATCGATCCCCGGCCCTGGGCTTTACCCGGCATCCCTCTGAAGGAGTTCGCGTCGTTCAGCAACGCGCTGGCGCCGCTCATCTACTGGCAGACTTTCGATTCGCCGGGGACACGGGACGGTTACGCGAAGAGCGGTTATCCGCCGCCGGAGGGCGAGATGACGCCCGAGTTCGTGCTCGACGTGTCGGCGTCGGTGCTGAGCCGCTATGGCCTGCCGCTACGGCCGGTGGGCCAAGGGACGTCCGACGCCGCGCAGTGGGGCCGCTTTCTAGACCACGCGACGGCCAACGGCATGCCGGAGGTCAGCGCCTGGCGCTACGGCGTGATGCCGGGCGACGTCTGGTCGCTGCTGAGCGAGCGCACGCCGTCGGGGCAAGAGTACACCGTCGTGTCCGGCGACACGCTCGGGCGGATCGGCCGGATGTGGGGCGTCGACCCGATGCGCATCGCGGCGGCGAACCGCCTGGCGGACCCGAACGTGCTCTACGTCGGGCAGGTGTTGTGTATTCCGCTGGGGTGACAGGGCGGCGAGCGTGTAGGAAGTGCTGAAAGCGCTCCTCTGCGATTCGCGCGGTAAGGTGGGAGCGCGGCGGCGCGGGCGAGGCACTGGGGCGACCTGATGGACATTTGCAACAGGAAGCCATAGCGCGAAAAAGTCGGGCGTTCCGATTACGACGTGTGCCTCGCCCCTACGGTCAGATAGGTGTAGTGTCATTCGACGCTTGCCGGGCATCGCGCGAGGTTATAATCGCCTCACTGGAGGGCGATTTTGGTTAGAGCAACGGAAGTTCCTCTCGCGGACGTGCTGCCGGTGACGGCGGGGGTGACGGAGGGCGGGCACCTGACGCTGGGCGGGTGCGATGCGGTCGAGCTGGCGGGCGAGTTCGGGACGCCGCTGTATGTGTTCGATGAGGAGACGCTGCGGGGGCAATGCCGGGCGTTTCAGGAGGCATTCCAGTCGCGCTACCACAATTCAGTCGTGGCGTACGCGGCGAAGGCGTACCTCGGGCGGGCGCTGGGGGGGATCATCGTGCAGGAAGGGATGAGCCTCGACGTCGTGTCGGGAGGCGAGCTCGCGGTGGCTGCGTCGGTGAACTTCCCGGCCGAGCGGATGTACTTCCACGGCAACAACAAGTCGGAGCAGGAGCTGCGCGAGGCGCTCGACTACGGTGTTGGCCGCATCGTGGTGGACAATTTTCACGAGTTGCACCTGCTGAACGGCATCGCGCAGGGCCGGGGGATGCGGCAGAAGGTCCTGCTGCGGCTCTCGCCGGGGATCGACCCGCATACGCACGTGAAGACGACGACCGGCACGCTCGAGAACAAGTTCGGGATCCCGCTGCCGACGGGCCAGGCTGAAGCCGCGCTCCGGCAGGCACTGGAGATGCCGGGGCTGGAGCTGGTTGGTCTGCATGTGCACCTGGGCTCGCCCGTGTTCGAGCTGGAGCCGTACTCGGAGGCCGTCGACACCGTGCTTGAGTTCGCTTCGAAGATGAGGAAGCAGCACGGATTCGAAATGGCTGAGTTCAGTCCGGGCGGCGGGTTCGCAGTGGCGTACACGCCGGAGCAAAGCGCGCCCGAGCCTGCTGTCTATGCGGAGACGATCACGTCGACGCTGCGGGGGTCGCTCTGGCGGTACGAGCTGGCGGCGCCGCAGCTCATCGTCGAGCCGGGGCGGGCGATCGTCGCGCGGGCGGCGGTGGCGCTGTATACGGTCGGCTCTTCGAAGGAGGTGCCGGGCGTCAAGACTTTCGTCTCCGTCGACGGCGGGATGGGGGACAACGTCCGGCCTGCGCTGTACGAATCGCGGTATTCGGCGCTGGTGGCGAACCGCGTGAATGACGAACGCCGCGAGACCTTGACGATCGCCGGGAAGTACTGCGAATCGGGGGACGTCCTGCTGCCGGACGCGGAGCTGCCGCCGCTGGACGCCGGAGATATCCTCGCGATGCCCGCGGCAGGGGCGTACGCGGTGGCGATGGCTAGCAACTACAACTTGTCGCTGCGGCCGGCGGTTGTGCTTGTGAAGGATGGGCAGGCGAAGCTGATGCGGCGCCGGGAGACGTACGACGACGTGATGCGGGCGGACGTTTGGCCGCTGGAGTGAGGGGCGAAATTGAAATGCAAAAGAGAATGGGAAGTGATTAGGACGGGCGGATGGCTGGTGCTGGCGAGGCGCTGAGATTCCTCGCCACCCCCTCCAGATGCTTCGACAAACTCAGCACGAACGGTTTGTCCCCGCCCGGCGAGCTCGGAATGACGGTTGGGCCGGCGGGTGTGCTGGTGAGCGACGGGCAGCCAAAGGTGATGCGGCGCCGGGAGACGTCCGAGGACGTGATGGGGGCGGACGTTTGGCCGCTGGAGTAAGGGCAATCGCTTGTCTGAGCACGGTTCATTGCCCGGGAGGGGCAAAGCCAGAGCCGGCCTTCTGCTTGTTGCAGTCACGTCATCATCGTTCGCTATCCTCACCCTAATACTTCTTCTCGCACTAGGAGGCACCGGTTTATCATTGTCTCTGCTCGCACTCATAGTGACAGTTGCGGCCGTTGGCCCGTTCGGCACGCGCTCTCAGATTCCATTCGTCTGGTGGGTTATGGCTGCCATAGTCACGATTGTGGTGGCTATTTTCATCTACATTATGTGGTTTGCGGCGACTTTCGAATCGGGCGATTGATCCGCGTGGACGCATTCATCGGTAACGCCCGCGCCGTCGCCACCGTCCAAAGAGCGCTCGCGAGTCCTTCCGCGCCGCATGCGTGGCTGTTCGTGGGGCCGGAGGGAGTGGGGAAGGCGGCACTGGCGCGGTGGCTGGCGCAGGCGGTGAACTGTCAGGCAATCGTTGATCCGGTGGGTGGCGTAGGGGCGCAGCATCGGCAACAAATCACAGCGCTGAACGATGAGTCGTCTAAAACGATGGGCGCTGACACGGAAGAGATGACCGATGCTGCGCCCCTACATCCCGATGCAGCACGGGCAGCCGCCATCGGGCCGTGTGGCCAGTGCGCGCAGTGCGACCGGATCGCGCGGGGGATACATGCGGATGTGAGCACGGTGTCGGTGGCCGCGGCGGAGGAAGGGCCGCAGCACAAGGAGATCAGCGTCGACCAGATACGGGAAGTGCAGCGGGCGGTGGCGCTGGCGCCGTTCGAGGGGCGGACGCGGGCCGTGATCATTGATCCGGCGGACAAACTCTCGGAGGAGGCGCAGAACGCTTTTCTGAAGACGCTAGAGGAGCCGCCACCGAGCGCCGTGTTCGTGCTCATCGCGACGCGGGGAGACGCGCTGCTGCCGACGGTTCGCTCGCGCTGCGCGCTGATCGAGTTCGGGCTGGTTTCGACGGCGGAAATCGAGGAAGCGTTGCGTGACCGGGGCATAGAGGAGGAGCGGGCGCGGCTCCTGGCGCGGTTGTCGAACGGGCGGCCTGAGTGGGCGCTGGCGATGGTGGACGATGCTTCGCGGCTGGAGAAGAGAAGCGAGGCGCTGGAGCAGGCGCGGGCGCTGGCTTCGATGCCGATGGGGGACCTGATGGACCTGGGCGAGCGGCTGGCTCAGCAGTTCCGGCGTGACCGGGAGGCTGTGCTGGAACGGCTGGACGGCTGGCTGTCGTGGTGGCGGGACGTGCTTCTCGTGTCCGCCTCAGGCGAACACGCTGAAGATGGCGTCGCCAATATCGATATGGTGGGCGCCCTGAGCGAGGACGCGGGGCGATACGAACGGGATGGCGTCGTCTCGTTCGTGCGGGCGCTGAGGGAATGCCGGCGGCGGCTCGAGTCGAACGTGCAGGCGCGGATTGCGCTGGACGCGCTGCTGGTGCGGGCGCCAAGGGGGGCGGAGGTGGCGATGAGAGATGGGAAATGAGAAGTGAGCAATCGGCAATTGGCGAGGGGCAAGCAGCGAGGGGTAACCCCAACCCTGTGTCCCTCGAGGCACTATGTTTCCTCGTTCTTGGCGGCGAAATCTCCTTCGTCCCACCCGCCCACCCGGAGGGTTAACTGGGGGACACCCCCACGCCCCCGGCCTGCCGGCGGCATTGTGCCTCACGCGGGAGCGCGACGGGGTGCTCGCATGGAGATGCGAGCCGGCGGGGGTCTTCCGCGCCTACCGGCCGGACTCGCTGAGGCGAGAAAGACCCCGCCTACATTGCTATGCCATCGAGACATACCTGGTCTGAAGGGCCATTTCACGTGCGGAGACGAAACATAACTGGCGCCCCGGCGAATGCAAGGAGGAGATCACAGCTTACAGCCTGCTTGCGTTTTGCTTTTTCTGTGTTAACATGCTCTAGCGTGCCTGAATTTCAGGCGCGCGCAAATGCAATACTGGGCCCGCCCCGATGAGGATCGGGGTCCCCCTTTTCCGTGTTTCCGACTAGGGACGGGACGCGGGTTCTGCCTGCCGCAAGTCAGGCAACGCAGCGAGGTATCCGCCTGAGGCGGACAACCCGAAGGAGGGATCGATGCACGTCATCATCGACGGCTACGGAGGTGATCCGGACCAGCTTTCGGACGAAAACGTGGTACGCGTGATTTTGGACAGGTACCCCGAAATGATGGGGATGACCAAGATCACGCAGCCAACTGTCCTGGAATATAGAGGCAGCAAACCAGAAGACTGGGGCGTCTCCGGTTACGTGATGATCGCCGAGAGCCATATCGCGATGCACACGTTCCCGGAGCGTCGCCTTGTTTGGGCCGATATTTTCTCGTGTAAGGACTTCGACGCGGAGCCGGTCCTGGCCGACCTCAGGCAGCGTTTCGGCCTCCAGGATATGGAGGTACGGACGCTCGAGCGCAACCTGGAACCGATTCCGACTGCCTAGCGCAATGACGAACAATCACCCGAACGCGGGCCAAGACGAGGCCCCGCCGGGCGCAGGGCCCCTGCTCCCGTTCTCCGTCAGCGACAAGAGTTCGGTGGCCGAGCTTGTTCAGCGCATGGGTGAGACGGCGTTTCAGGCGCGCAACGTTGGGCTGGCGGCCGAGATCTGGGAGGCGATGCTGCACGACGAGACGACGATTTTCTTCGGGCTCGCCGGCGCGATGGTGCCCGCGGGGATGCGGCCGCTGATCGTGTACCTGATCGAGAACCGGCTGATCGACGTTATCGTGAGCACGGGGGCGAACCTGTACCACGATGTGTACGAATCGCTTGGGTTTCTGCATTCGCAGGGCGACCCGCAGGGCGATGACGTGCGGCTGGCGCACCTGCGCGTCGTGCGGTTCTACGATGTGCTAGCGCCGGAGCACGAGTTCTCGCGGGCAGAGCGCTTTTGTACCGAGTTTTCGCTGACGCTCGACGTCGGCCGGCCGTACACGACGCGCGAGTACTTTGAGCTGCTCGGCAAGGTGATGGCGCCGGTCGCTAAGGAGGAGGGGATCCTGACCGCCGCGGCTAAAAACGGCGTCCCGATCTACTGCCCTGCGTTCGGGGACAGCGTCCACGGGCTGGCGGTGGCGGAAGGCCGGCAGCGGACGGGACGACGCATCATGTTCGATGTGACCGGCGACGTGCTGGAAATGATCCACCTCTCGATGACGGCGGAGAACAGCGCCGTGATCTATGTGGGTGGCGGGACACCGAAGAACTTCATCCAGCAGACCGGCGCCGCTGGCTATATCTTCGATCGCGACCCGGCGGGCCACAAGTACGGCATCCAGATCACGATGGACCAGCCGCAGTGGGGCGGGCTCTCCGGGTGCACGTTCGAGGAGGCGGTCTCGTGGCGAAAGATCGCCCCGGAGGCGCGCTTCACGACCGTAAACGTCGAGGCGACGGTCGCGCTGCCGTTAATCGTGAGCGCACTGGCGGAACGGAAGGCGCATGCGGGCAGGAAGCTCCCGGAGCTCGATTGGGCGTGGGAGAAGGTCTCTGTCGGCGCGTCAACGCCGTAGAGGAGGAATTTTGGCATCCGCAAATCTCGAAACTGTCGGCCGCTTCTGCGAGGCATTCAGTCGCCGGGACCCGGAAGAGGTCCTCGCCTTCTTCACGGAGGACGCAGTGTACCACAACATGCCTCTGCCGCCGGTGCAGGGCAAGGCCGGGATCAAGACGGTCCTCGATATGTTCCTGAAGCCAGCGGAGTCGGTCGAGTTCATCGTCCTGAAAATCGCGGAGGGGGATGACGGCGCCGTGCTCACCGAGCGCGTGGACAAGTTCTCGCTGGGCGGGAAGAACGTGGAGCTTCCCGTGATGGGCGTATTCGAGCTCACGGACGGGAAGGTCTCGGCGTGGCGGGACTATTTCGATATGGCGGCGTGGACGCGGCAGACGTCGTGAGGTTAGAGGGCCATTTCCAGGCACGCCGGTCCGTAGTCGATCCCGTTCGTCCAGAGGCTCTCGAAGGATGAACGGGGCGATGGCGTGAGGAGAACGGGTTGAAATTCTACGCCTACATGGTAACTTGCGCGGACCAGAGCATCTACACTGGCCACGCGGACAACCTCGAAGCGCGGCTGGCCGCTCATAATGACGGCCGCTTTCGCGGCTTTACATTCACGCGCAGGCCGGTCCGGCTGATCTTTCAAACGTCTTTTCCAACACGTCAAGAGGCGATCGAGGCAGAGCGCCAGATCAAAGGGTGGTCCCGGGCGAAGAAACTCGCCTTAGCGGAAGGCGACTGGGAACTGTTGGAGCGGTTGTCATTGCGACGACAGCCGCAGAAGCGGTCGCAATGCGAATCGACAGACCCCCCGTTCATGGTTCGAGAGCCTCACCACGAACGGGAAGCGACGATCTTCTAGGGTGAAAGCACCGCCTGATGTGCCTCGCGCGCTGCAGTGGAAATGCCTTGGGAACGGAGTGCCCGATATTTCCGTCGCACGGGCTGCGCCCGAGACACGTAGTGATGCGAGGCGACTTGGCAGCCCTTCATGCATCGAGCACCTCACCACGAACGGGAAGCGACGATCCTCTAGGTGAAAGCACCGCCTGATGTGCCTCGCCCGCTGCACTGGAATTGTCTTGGGAACGGAGTGCCCGAAATTTTCTGTCGCACGGGCTGCGCCCGAGACACGTTTCGATGCGAGGCGACGTGGCAGCCGTTCATGGTTCGAGAGCCTCACCACG
>VBEI01000145.1 GCA_005882715.1 Chloroflexota bacterium
ATCGACGCCGTCGTCCAGCGGACAAAAAACGGCGGCGCTGAAGTTGTCTCGCTGCTTAAGACCGGCTCCGCCTTCTACGCACCGGCGGCCGCCACAGCCGAGATGGTTGAGGCGGTCCTGCTCGATAAGAAACGCATCATCCCCTGCGCCACGCTCACGGCAGGCGAGTATGACATCAAGGACGCCTTTGTCGGCCTTCCTTTGAAGCTCGGTGCTGCTGGAATCGAGGAGATATACACGCCGCCTTTGTGGGACGACGAGGTCGAAGGCATCCGCAAAGCGGCGGAGTCTACGAAGGAGCTGGTGGGGCTTGTCACTTCGTAGGAGCGCAGCACGCGCGATCTTCGATCGGGCGTACCCATAGCTAGGTCTTCAGATTCAGCCAGGCATACCGATGCCGCGTGTGCTGCACCCTACACCCGGCCCACGCAGGACGCCTCTACCCGCTCGTCCTGAGGTTCGAAGGCCTGTCCGGGAGTAAGTGGAAGCATGGCGCAACGCGCCCGGGCGATGGGCTATCCAGTCAGCTCCCGCATCTTCTCGGCAACGTTGAGGTAGCCGTCGACACTTCCGCCTTCGGGCGAGAACTGGGTATCAAAATGCACCTCCGACGCGCCGATCTCGCGGCAGGCCTGAATGTCGCCCCTTATCTGGTCTAGCGATCCCGTGAAGATGAACCGGTTCAATGTAATCGGCTCGGACGTGATCCCCAAGTTTGCCCGGACCACCATCTCCAGTTCGTTCGGGTCGCGACCGGCTTCCTTGGCCATCGCTTTCACACCCTCCCACATCTGTTTCATGCCATCGGCTGGGATCGCGACCGGGTTCCAGCCGTCGCCGAGGGTGGCAATGCGCTTTAGGGCGGGAGATGAGAACGCGGCGAGATAGATGGGTGGGTGGGGCTTCTGCACGGGCTTCGGCTGGATGATCGACTTCGGGAGGCGAAAGTGCTTTCCGTTGAATTCCGCGGGATCGGTTTTCCAGATGGCGTGAAGCACTTGCAGGAATTCATCAGCCCTCCCGGCACGGGTCTTCATCGAAGCGCCCGTCGCGTCGAACTCGTCCTGCGACCAGCCCTGGCCGAGGCCCACGCGCAGCCTGCCACCGGAGAAGACGTCAAGTGTCGTAAGGTTACGAGCGAGCATGACCGGGTTGTAATACGGCATGTCGAGAACGCTCGTGCCAAGGCCGATGCGGCGCGTGTGAGCTGCCGCGTAAGTGAGCGCACCCAGTGGGTCGAGCTGAATCTTGTAGGCTTCCGGAAGGGAGCCATCTGAGCTGCCGGCGTAAGGCGTCTGCGGATTGATGGGCCACAGAAGCCGCTCCGTCACCCAGACCGTATCGTAGCCGAGCGCCTCGGCCCGCTGGGCCACCTTCGCGACGTTCTCAGCGCTTGCCACGGGGCCGAGGTTGGGAATGTTAAATCCAAGTCTCATCGCTACTCCTTCGACTGCAAGGGCGCGGGGCGCCCACGGGGCGTACGCCTGATGTTAGGTTCGTCCGCTTCACGCAGTCAACGCGTATCCGAAAAACGCCGCTCACAGAGTGCTATCATTTTGCTGCCATGAGACAATCCGGAAACACCCGATGACTGAAGTACGCTTGCAGGCGCGTTCGGAGGTCACCCCTTGATCCGAAGCTACGACCTGGTGGTGCTCGGCTCCGGCCCGGCCGGGGAGAAAGGCGCCGCGCAGGCAGCTTACTTCGGGAAGAAAGTGGCGCTCGTTGAACGAGACGAAGTTCTGGGTGGCGTCTCGTGCAATACCGGAAGTCTTCCCAGCAAGACTCTGCGCGAGAGCGCGCTTGCGTTATCGGGCGTGCGCTCTCGAAATCTGTTAGGCGTCGACCTGGCCGTGCGCCGTGGCGCTACCGTTCACGATTTCCTCGCACACGAGCGAAGGGTGACATCCGCCGAACGAGAGGCCATCGTGGAGAACGTGCGCAGGCACAACATCGATGTGTACCACGGAGCGGCCTCGTTCGCCGATCAGCATACCGTCAAAGTGTCCACACACGACGCGGCAGAGGTCCTCCTTCGTTGCGACTTCGTCCTCGTCGCGACCGGTTCGTCCCCACTCCGGCCTGCGGCATTCCCTTTTGACGATCCTCGGATATGGGACTCCGACCAGATCGTGAACCTGGACTTCATGCCCGGACGCATGGCAGTCATCGGCGGCGGGGTCATCGGCTGCGAGTACGCGTCCACCTTCGCCGCCCTTGGTGTCGACGTCCACCTTATCGATGAGCGGACTGAGCTCTTGGAGTTCCTCGACCGGGATGTCTGGGCCGTCTTGCAGAACGCTATGACATCATTGGGAGTGCGCTTTGCGACGGGCGAACGCGTGCTCGAATGCCGTAGCGACGCGGAATCCGTGAGAATTTCACTGCAGTCCGGTCGGGCAATCGAGGCGGACGCCGTCTTGGTGGCCGCCGGACGCCGGGCGAACACCGACCATCTCAACCTTGATGCCGCCGGCATCACAACTGATGCGCGCGGCAGAATCGCCGTCAACGAGTACTTCCAAACCACCGTAAAACACATCTATGCGGTCGGCGATGTCGTGGGATTCCCCGCCCTTGCCAGCACAAGCATGGAACAAGCTCGGCTCGCGATGGTCCATGCGTTCGACCTCAAGTACAAGAAATCGGCTGCACGGGTACTGCCGGTGGGCGTCTTCACCATACCCGAGGTTAGTGTGGCCGGCGAGACGGAAAGTTCCCTGACACGAAAGGGCATCCCCTATGTCTCCGGGCGCGCGTACTACGACGCCAACCCACGCGGAAAAATCATCGGCGACAAAGTCGGGCTACTCAAGCTTCTGTTTCGAGACGACGACATGAAATTGCTCGGCGTGAGCGTCCTGGGCGAGAACGCAGCCGACCTCGTACACGTTGGCGTGGTAGCCCTCATGGTCGAGGCCGATAACAGTCTGTTCATCGAGACCTGTTTCAACTACCCCACGCTGGGACAGCTATATAAGTACGCCACCTACGACGCAATGGGCCGGCAGTCCCGGTTATCAATGCCCTCAGGCGTTGCGCGAATCACACCAGTTTCGGACAGACACATCGGCTCTAAATCCACCTAGGCGCACATCAGGTCAATGCCTCTCCCTTGGCGCCCGCTGAGAGACCGTGACGGGGCGCCGTTCTCAGAGTGCTATCATTCGACGCGATGAGTAAGCAGAGCGAGGTTCGTATCGTCCCCTCCGGCGAGCTCGATCGGCAGACAGCCCAAACGCCGGGCATGCAGCGCCGTGCGGCGATCGACCGCAGTTCAGTAGGCAGCGAGAAGCTGTGGGTCGGCGTCGTGACCGTCGAGCCTGGGACAAGCACCGGGGCGCACCATCACGGGGACTGCGACAGCGTGGTCTGCATTACGGAAGGGTCCATCACCATCCGCTGGGGCACTCGCCTCGAGAAGCGAGCCAGCGCCGCGGCAGGCGACTTCATCTACATCCCGGCGCGGCTCGTTCACCAGGAGATTAACGAGAGCGATAGCGTGCCGGTCTCATCGATTGTGGTTCGCAGCGGCGACAACGTAGTCGAGAACGTCGTGACCTCGGATCAGTTGGCCGACGCTGAACGCGGTCGCTAGGACCGCTACGGGATCCCCGCCATACCCACGCACAGCGCCGTCTCGAAGACGTTGCCGGCGCCGTCCGCGTAAGGCCCGACCGCACAGCCGACTCCAATATCCGAGTATTGTCCGCCCATAATGACGGAATAGTGCGGCGGACTGGCCATCCAGAGATCAACCAAAGTTTGAGCGGATGGCGGGCCGGTTACGATTACTTCGCCCACTCCCCCGCTGTATCCCGCGCGCGCGGCGCGGTCCTTCGGCATCCCATCGAGCGTGTGGCTCAGCTGGTACGGCCCGGCTGCGAAGTGCAGTTCAGCGTACCGCTGAGCAGCGTCAATCAGCGCGGCGTTCGGCAGCAGTGCGGCCGAGCCGGATGCGGCGCGCCGCTCGTTAACCAAGGACATCACCGAACGCGAAAGCTCGTTGTGGGCAATAGCGGGAGGCGGCGCCTGCGGCGGAGCGTACAAGATTGGAGCAGGCGGCTCGGGCGGTTCCGGCGGAGCAACGGGAGCCGCTGGCAGGGGCTCAGGTTGAGGCTCCACGGTCGGCACAGGTGTCGGTGCGGGCGTAGCAGCCGGCGTCGGCGGAGGATGAGGTGTGGGCGCCGCGGTCGCGGCTTGAGCGGCCAGGACCTCCCGAACTGGGCCTGGCTGGCTTGCCTGCGGGGCTGACTCCGCTGGGAACCAATCGCCGTTGGCGATCGCACTTCCTACGATGGTGACGATGAAAAGTACCGCCCAAGCGCAGATCCGTGGGCCGATTGCCGGACCGGGACGCGGGGTATCCCCGGGCATCAACCTCCTCTTGCAGGCAAAGATTCTCCCCGGACCCGCGGATTACGTTTAGCAACATAAGTTGCTCCCTTGGGCGATAGGCCCGCGCATTGGCCGGGGAAGGTACTTAGTTGCGGAGTCTAATAAACGGCTAGAGGTAGGTCAATCCAGTGAGTGTTAGAACTCTACAAGATTTAGGAAGTTGCAACCGCTATCAACGAAACGTTATGTCGCCCGTAATTTGACTAATAACGGAACCGGCGGCGTGAAATCGAGGGGTACGACGGTGAATGGGCGTAGTCAATCGCGCTCCACGTCGGCGGGAGATGGAGCAGTCTGAGCATTATGTCAGGCCCGCAGTTTGCCGAAGATCCAGCGGAACGGGTCGTAGAAACGGTCGGCGACTCTCTCTTTGAGAGGGATGATCGCGTTGTCCGTTATGTGAATATCTTCTGGACATACTTCCGTGCAGCACTTCGTTATGTTGCACATGCCGATCCCGGCGGCCTTTCGTATAAGCTCCGTGCGGTCTTCCGTATCAAGCGGATGCATCTCGAGCTCGGCAAGTCGAACGAAGAAACGAGGTCCGTAGAAGCGAGGCTTGTTATCCGGGTGATCGCGGATGACGTGGCAGACGTTCTGGCAAAGGAAGCATTCGATGCACTTCCGAAACTCCTGGCCGCGCTCTATGTCTTCCTGCATCATTCGATACCGGCCATCAGCTTCCGGCGGCCGGGGCCTGAAAGCGGGAATCTCTTTCGCCACGCCGTAGTTGAATGACACATCCGTCACGAGGTCCTTGATGAGCGGAAATGTCTTGATGGGGGCCACTGTGATGGGTTCGCCGGGCCGAAAGCTGTTTACCCGGGTCATGCACATGAGCTTCGGCAAGCCGTTCACCTCGGCGCTGCAGGACCCGCATTTCCCCGCCTTGCAGTTCCAGCGCACCGCCAGGTCGCTCGCCTGCGTGGCCTGGATCGTGTGAATGACGTCGAGCACCACCTGCCCCTCATCGGCATCCACCGTGTAGTCGACGAACTCGCCGCCTGATGAATCGCCGCGGAAAACCTTCATCGCCACCTCAGGCACCGATCTTCACCTCCTGCTCGACCAACGCGCGCAACTCGGACGGCATCTCCGGCAGCGGCTCCCGCGCGATCGTCGGCTCCCCATTGGCGCCAATACGCACCGCGATATTGAATCTCCCCCAATCTCGGCTCGTTTCCGGATAGTCGTCGCGAGTGTGGGCACCTCGGCTCTCCTTGCGCTCGATCGCCGCTAGCGCGATCGCCTCAGAAATACTGAGCATGGCACGCAAGTCCATTGCCAGATGCCAGCCCGGGTTGTACTGACGATTACCTTCGACGCCGGTACGTTCTGCCCGCTCCTTCAGCTCCCGTATATCGACGAGTGCCCGTTGAAGCTCGCCCTCTGTTCGGATGATGCCCACCAGATTGTGCATCGTCTCCTGAAGCTGATGTTGAAGCGCATACGGACTCTCGTCGCCTTTTCGCTCGAAGGGCACGAGCATGTCGCGCGCAATCGCTTCGGCCTCGGCAGCGTTCACTGCCGGTGCGTTACTCAGCCCATTGGTATACTCAGCCGCGCCCGCCCCTGCCCTTAGTCCAAACACGAGCAGGTCCGACAGCGAGTTGCCACCCAGGCGGTTCGCGCCGTGCATCCCCCCTGCGCACTCGCCGGCAGCAAACAGGCCAGGGACCGTCGCCGCGGCCGTATCGGGGTCGACGCGGACGCCGCCCATGATGTAGTGCATGGTGGGACCAACTTCCATCTGCGTCGTTGTTATGTCGACATCGGCGAGCTGCTTGAACTGGTGGAACATGCTGGGCAGGCGCCGCCGAATGTATTCGGCCGGCCGCCGCGTAGCGATATCCAGGTACACGCCGCCATGGGGGCTCCCACGGCCGGCCTTTACCTCAGAGTTGATCGCCCGTGCGACTTCGTCACGCGGCAGCAGGTCAGGTGTGCGGCGGTTGTTGACCTTGTCCTCGTACCAGCGGTCCGCCTCCTCCTCTGCCTCTGCGGTCTCGACGCGAAAGTACTCCGGGATGTAGCGAAACATGAAGCGCTCGCCCTCGGAGTTACGCAGAGTACCGCCGTCTCCACGCACGCCCTCGGTGACGAGAATCCCGCGAACGCTGGGTGGCCAGACCATGCCCGTCGGGTGGAATTGGACGAACTCCATGTCAATCAGGTCAGCCCCGGCCCAGTAGGCGAGCGCGTGCCCATCCCCGGTGTATTCCCACGAGTTCGAGGTGACGGCGAACGCCCTGCCGACGCCGCCTGTGGCGAGAACAACTGCCTTGGCTCTGAACAGGATCAGCCGGCCACTCTCTCGCCAATACCCCAGCGCTCCGGAGATCCGGTCACCATCCTTCAACAGCCGCGAAATCGCGCACTCCATGAACACGTCAATGCCCTTGTGGACGGCGTGCTGCTGCAAAGTGCGGATCATCTCGAGGCCGGTCCGGTCGCCGACATGCGCCAGGCGGTCATAGCGATGGCCGCCGAAGGGCCGTTGGAGGATCAGCCCGTCCTTTGTGCGGTCGAATAGCGCCCCCCAACGTTCGAGCTCGTATACACGCTCAGGCGCTTCCTGGGCGTGGAGCTGCGCCATCCGCCAGTTGTTCAGCATCTTGCCGCCGCGCATCGTGTCGCGGAAGTGCACCTGCCAGTTGTCCTCTGGATAGACATTGCCCATCGCTGCCGCGATACCGCCTTCCGCCATCACGGTGTGCGCCTTGCCAAGCAGCGACTTGCAGACGAGCGCCGTCCTCGCTCCCCGTGCGGATGCTTCGATAGCAGCGCGCAATCCAGCGCCACCCGCGCCCACGACCACTACGTCGAAATCGTGCGTCTCGTACTCAGGCACGAGCTAGAACCCCCATGTATTCGGGTCACTAATGTTCCCGTTCGCCACCAGCCGGATATAAAGATCCGTGGCCACTATCCAGATGAGGCTCGTCCATGCCCAGAACCGGTGCTGTGCATTCCACACCGTGATGCGGTCCCAAAGACTCTTGCGTGCGCGCGTCCAGGCAGAGCACGAAAAGCAGTCTAGTCCGCCACCCACCCAGTGGCGGAGGGAATGACACGAGAAGGTATACATCATGAGTAGAAAAGCATTGACCACGAGAAGCACCGAGCCAAGCCCAACACCGAATCCGGTTTCAACCGACTTGCCGTCGATTATCTCGTCCGAGTTGTAGAAGCTGCGAAGCGCGCCGTACCAGAGGATCGCAACGAAGACGAGGGCGACGTACATGGCAAAGCGATGGAGGTTGTTGAACCAGAACGGGACCGCCGTCTCGCCGCGATACTTCCGGCTGGCATCGCCCACAGCGCAGGCGGGCGGGCTGAGGAACCAGGAGCGGTAATAGGCCCGCCGGTAGTAGTAGCAGGTCGCGCGGAACGGGATCGGGCCGATCAGGACGACCAGCGCAGGCGAGATGAAGATGCTGTCGTTAGCGCCGAACAGCTTCGGCTCGAAAACGGGCGAGAGGTACGGCCCGATCTCGAACGCCCACTTATCGAGAAAGATGCTGACAGTAAGCCAGCCAAAGAATACCAGCATGCCGATGCCGGTAAGGGCCGGTTCTACCCACCAGGTGTCCCCGCGAAGGGTGGAGAAGATCCCGAGCCGGTGTGGAGGAGCGACAGCGGTGTCAGCTCGGGCCATGCTCGCTTCCGAGGGCTATTAGCGTTTTCTGCATCGCCGTCGCAATTCTATCAACGGCTTCTATGGATTGACAATCGC
>VBEI01000146.1 GCA_005882715.1 Chloroflexota bacterium
CTAAGCGCGGCGTCCGCAATCTTGGCCGCAGGCTTCAGGTGGCCGGGCTACGAGTTGCGGTCCTGGAGGGAAACTTGAACCAGGCACAAAGGGACAGAGCGCTGGACTCGTTTCGCTCCGGGCGCGTGCCGATCCTTGTCGCGACGAATGTCGCCGCGAGAGGTCTCGACATCCTTCACATCGAGCGCGTCATCAATTTCGAGCTGCCGGAGACACACGAGCTGTTCACGCACCGCGTAGGCCGCACCGCGCGCATGGGGCGCCCAGGGCGGGCGATCACGCTGGTCAGCGCCACGGACCTGGCGAAGTGGCAATCGATCGAGCGCGGCCTGGGCGTCAGGCTGCCTCGGCTGAGCGCCGACGGCACGACAGTACAGGCAGCGCCGGCTCGGCCCGCCGCGTCGCGCGGCTGGCGGCGAAGCCGCTGGTCACGCCGGCGGGCAGTGGCGTAGAAGGGGAGGCGACATTTTG
>VBEI01000147.1 GCA_005882715.1 Chloroflexota bacterium
GCCCAGCTCAAGGCGGCCTTCGCCCCGTACGGCGAGCCTTCTTCAGTGAAGATCGTCAGCGATCGCCGTGGCCGCACGAAGGGTTTCGCCTATGTTCAGATCGCGGACCGTTCCGCCGCGGAAGCGGCCATGGAGGCGCTAAAAGGTACACAGCTTAACGGCCGCACTCTGGACATCGTCCCGGATAACTCCGGCGGCCGTCCTCGTCCTCGTCGGCGATAAGCCCGTAAACCACCCTTCCCGTAGGGGCGAGGCACCCGCGCCAACATCTGTAGACTTGCTTCGCCGCTATATTTTCTCTCGCCAACCCACATCATCATAAACGGGGGTGCCTCGCCCCTACGGAGCCTCGCTCTGTTCATTGGTGCTGCGCTTGTGCCGGTGGCATCCGCAGCTAGGCCGGTGTCTTTGCGGCCTCAACGAGCACGATATCGCCGAAGGCCCGCTCCTGCTCCGCCCAGAGATGGCCGCTCTTGATCATCTCCAGAAGCGCCATAAATAACACGACAATCTCGGTGCGCGTCTCGCATTTCGCGAGCAGGGGACGGAAGCGCAGGCGGCCGCGCTTCTGCTCGAGCGCTGCGCCGATCTCTTCGATCTTCTCGTTCACGGTCATCGGCTCAATGTGCAGAACCGCTTCCTCAGGCTCGGGCGGCTTGCGGGTGAGCGCTTCCTTGACGGCGGTAAGCAGCGTGTCCAGGGTCACGCCCTCGAGCCCCGGCGGCAGCGGCACGCCTTTTCCGGGCGCGATACGGCCGTAGGTGCGGCGGCCTTCGTCCTCGAGCTGACGGAACAGCTCGACGGCGTCCTTGAAGCGCTTGTGCTCCTCCAGCATCGCCGTCAGTTCCCCCGCCGCCTGCTCGATTCGGTTGGCCAGGTCTTCGGCCGGCGGCTCCGCGCTTGGGATGATCGCGCAGGACTTGATGTAGAGGAGCTTGGAGCCGACGGTGATGAACTCGGCGAGGACTTCGGGCTCTACGCCGTCGGCGGAATCGATTTCACGCCAGTACTGGTCTGCCACTTCAGCGAGCGAGAGGGCCCTAACATCGAGCTGGTTGCGGTCGATGAGTTCGAGCAGGAGGTCGATCGGCCCATTGAAGCCGTCGACCTGGATCTGCACCATCTCCCCGAGTATAGCGATCCGGAAGGCTTCTGGCCAGGAATTGTTGATGCGAGAAGACCTTTTATCTCTTACCGCTCGTCCATCGTCGGGCATGCGCCCATTATACGTCGCGCTCGGACTCTCCCCGTACGGACAGAGCTTTAGCTCTCTCCGCTTCACACTGCTGATTCGTTTGACGGTGGCCAATCTGTGTATCCGACGCGTTCACTCGCTTATTCGCTCCCGATTCGGTGACGAACCGGGAACCAACCCCAAGCCTGCGGAGTAGACTCTGCGAGAGGACTTCTCTGCAAGACGAGACGCTCATCGCCGCCGCACAGCAGGGCGACGCCGCCGCCTTCGAGGAGCTCGTGCGCCGCCACCAGGAGGGCGCCTTCCGGGCCGCCTTTCTGGTCCTGCGCGATGCCGATGAGGCGGAAGACGCCGCTCAGGAGGGGCTTGTGAAAGCATACAAGGCTATCCGAAGCTTCCGGCCGGGGCACGAGTTCCGGCCGTGGCTGCTGCGCATCGTCATCAACCAGGCGCTCACGATGCACCGCTCTCGCCGCCGGGGCGTCGCGGCCGCCGAACGGCTTGCCGTGCGCGAGCGACCGCTCCCGCATAGCATCGACGAGACCGTGATCGACCGGGAGCGTGCGCGGCTCGTATGGGCTGCATTGGAGTCGCTGCGGGAGCAGGAGCGGGTCGTCGTCTACCTGCGTTACTTCCTCAATCTGCCCGAGCGCGAGCTGGCCGAATACCTGGGCTGCGCGCAGGGCACAGTCAAATCGCGCCTGCACCGGGCGCTCGGCAAGCTTCGAGAGGTGGTCGTGCAGCGATACCCACAGCTATTGGGAGAGACAACTTAATGCAGCAGGAGATAGACCGCCTGGAACGCGACATAACTCTGCTCAGCCGTGCGATCGCGTTCCCCGAGGCGCCCTCGCTGGCATCCCGGGTCCGGTCGCGGATCGAGGCGGATCGCACGCGGCGGGCACCTTCGTGGCAGCTCGCCCTGACGGCAATCGCTGCCGCCGCCGTCGCGCTCGCCTTTATCGCGGGCGTGGCCAGCCCGGCCCGCGACGCCATCGCCGATCTCTTCGACCGCATCAACATCTTCGAGACGGCCGAGGTGCCCAAAGACCTGACGCGCGAGATCAGCGGTACTCAGGTTACTCTCGAAGAGGCGGAAGCGCGGCTCGGCTTGCCGCTGCTTCTCCCCGGCGATGCGGCTACCACTGAACCCGATCGAGTGCTCATCCAGGACTTCCGCTCGGTGAAAGCCGCCGTCCTTTTCTTCCGGCATAGCGACGGCACGCCGTACGCGTTGTTCGAGACGAACGCTCCCGTCGGAAAGGGCCTGCCGATCGCCGGCAAGGGCGTCCTCAGCTCCTCCCAGGCGCAGCCGGTGAGAGGCCTTGGCGACGAGGCCTACTGGCTGACCGGCCTCCGCATCGTGCAGTATTACGACCCGAGCGGGGCGGTGATCCGGGATTCCGTTCGCGCGACCGAGGAGAATACGCTGCTCTGGTCGGCGAACGGCCGCGTCTTCCGTATCGAGGGAAACCTCACGCAGGAGCAAGCGATCGGGATCGCCAGGTCGCTCAAGTAGCGACGCACCCACTTGCAGCGCTAGGGGGATGATTGAGCCTTGCCGGCGATGGACATGCCGGGCGGCGCAGGGCGACCAGCCGATCTCATCACCAGGCCTTCTATTCGAGAGGTCGCCGCAGTCAGTATCTACGTGGGCCAGCCCGGAGCGCACCATGCGCGGACCAGCGCCGAATTGCCTCCCACAATTGATATGGAATTGTATCGCAGGATTGTTGACACCCTATGCCCGCCATGATAGAACCCTGGCGTAAACCCAAGCGAGTCGTCGCGCTGCGGGATGCATGTCTCGCGGTCGCGGCGTGATGAGGGCCGACAACCGATGCGTTGTCGGCTAATCTTTTCTGGAGGGCGAACGCCTTATGTTGAGAAGGCGCAGCCGAGACCAAAAATAAAGCCCCGCACGGCCCGAACCGCACGGGGCAGGCAATAGGCACCGCGTCAAACAGAGCCCTGTGCCGCGCGCATTATAGCAAAGCTCTATGAGCGCGGCATAGTTGCCAGCCCCCGCCTTCCTCGGTTCGTTCGGGGCGCCTTCAAAGGAGGTGATGCCCCGAAAACCTTCGTGCTCCCGCAGTCAGCCGTCGGTGTTCGGCGATCTGTGGGCGAAGTTGCTTTACGCGGCGGTTACAGAAGTTTTACGGACGATTCCCGCGCGTTAACGAGCGCCGCGCAGAATGACGATGGATGCGCGATGAGACGCTCGGCCTGTAACGGTGCGGCAACATCCTGTAGGGGGTGCCTTTAAGCCCGCCGCGGACCATACATGCACAGGCTACAGACACAGGAGGAGACAATGAGACTCATTACAAAAGCACGAATCACTGCTGTAGCAGCCTTAATGGCATTCGCGGCGCTTGCCGGGATCGCCACTGGGCAGCAGGATATCGGGCTGCTTCATCAGAACCTCAACGAATCACAGTCGACTGCCGCCTTCGGGATCGGCAAGATCCTGGACGAGTCTTCGACAGCATCGTTGACAGCCGCAGAGATAAACGCCAATCCCGCGGCGGTCGTAACGCTGGCAAAGGGCCTGGAGGCCCGCGTAGTCACTGCCGGCGTCGCGGCACCCAACGTCGACATGATGGTCCCCTGGCCCGACAACGCCGACCCGACACATCTGATTGTCTGCAACGAGCAGGGGACGTCGGCACCCGGGCTGCAAGCAATTGATCTCGATACGGGCGCCGCTCAAACGATACTCACAGGCATCACCAACTGCGACGGCATTCGCATGACACCCTGGCACACGATCCTGTTTTCGGAGGAGACGTCGAACGGGCGGGCCTACGAGTTGATTGACCCGCTTGGCGTGACCGGCGTCCATTTGGACCGCAGCACCGGCGTTTTCTCCGGAGGCACCGGCGACTGCGCGGGCGGCACGGGCGAGTGCCATTTTGCCGTCCGGTCCGCGCTTGGCCGGCTGGCATTCGAAGGGTTCGCGGTCTACCCCAACGGGGTAGTCTACTACGGCGACGAGAACCGGCCTGCCAACGGGACGCAGGGCGGCGCCTACTTCAAGTTCATCCCGGACAGCCTCTGGACGGGTGGTCCGCCTATCAGTACGCTGGCGGCGTCTCCGTTCGTCTCAGGCGACGTGTTTGGGCTGCGACTGGGCAAGCGGGTCGACAGCGGCAGCGGCGCCATAGACTTCGGTCAAGGTACTCAGCTCGGTTTCGGTACCTGGGTGCTCGCCTGCGACAACTGCCAGACCGGCGACACGAACCTTCGCAGCCTGACACCGACACTGAAGCTCACCGGTTACTACCGCCCGGAGGATGTCGATATCGATGGGACTGCTCTCGCGGCGGGTAACGTTCGCTTCTGCGCGGACAACACCGGCAATGAGGAGAACGACCAGTTGTGGGGTGAAACTGTCTGCGTCAGCGACGGCACGCTGGCGGCAGCAGCCGCGAACACCGCGACGCCCGAGGCGCAGCTACTGCTCGTCGGCAACCCGGGGTTAGCGATGCCGGACAACATAGCATTCCAACCGGGACGTGGCAACTGGATAATCCACGAGGACGCGGACACCACATACCTGGCTCCGCACAACAACGACCTGTGGGATTGCCTTCCGGACGGAATGGACGAGGATTTGCTCAGCGACGGCTGCCTGCGCATCGCCACTCTCAACGACCTGACCGCTGAGTGGACCGGCGGCATCTTCGATGCTAGTGGACAGCGCTTCTGGGTCAGCATCCAGCACAACGCTAGTGGGAAGGGTCTTGTCTTGGAGATCACCGGCTGGAAGTAACAGACCCCCTCGTTAATGGCCTCAGGCCTGCGGAGTGCGAGTGCGGCGACCCTCCGTAGGCCTGGTCACGGCGCACAAAATAATGAGCTTCCCTGGTGGGCCCCACTCTTCGGGGGATTTGGGGGTCTCGGCCAGAGGCCCGGTCGCCCGGTCCAGTCTGTCGAGTCCCTTCGTCGCCTGATTTGCTGGAACCCGTTTGGGAAGCTCAACCGCAGTATCGCCCCACTACGGAAAGGCGTCAACCGCTTTCTCAACACCGTCCACAAATCCACACTCACGCACCGTCATTACTCCGAAAGTCGCGGCTTCCTAAGATAGTCGTTCCGAGCTCGCAGGGCGGGGCCGAGCGGGACCGGGCGGAGGCGAGGAATCCCCGCGCCGGCCATTGAGCACGCAATTGCCTAGTCAAAAACGCTAAGAACCGTCGCCTCTATAGCAAGAGCACGTGGCACTCAAGCAATCGCGCCGCGGCACTCAATTGCGCGCGCCGCCCCGAAACACGAGATGTCGCCGCCATTCATCGCGCGCCTCGGGGAAATCGCTTCGGTAATGCGCCCCGCGCGACTCCTCGCGCAGCAGCGCCGCCTCCGCCACTAACCGCGAGCACAACACTAGGTCCGTCAGCTCCTGCGATTCGCGATCCGTAGGAGCAGGCAGCGACGCGTCCCACGCCGATAGAATCGCCTTTGCCCGCGAGAGGCCTCCGGCGTCCCGCACCATCCCCGCGTCCTCCCACATCATTGCCTGCACTGCTTCCCGCGTCGGTACCCCAGCTTCCGCCGCTACCGCTTCGCTCAACGCTACCGCACCGGCTCTTAGCGGCGCGCTCCCGCCCGGGGATTCCACCGTCCGCTGCACGACGCGCTGCGCGAATACGACCGTCTCAAGTAGCGAGTTCGAGGCCAGCCGGTTCGCGCCGTGCACGCCCGTGCAGGCGCACTCTCCGCAGGCGTAAAGTCCTGGCAGCGTAGTCTCGCCCCACACGTTCGTGCGAACGCCGCCCATCGTGTAGTGCGCGGCGGGCGAGACCGGAATCGGCTCTCGCGTGATATCGAGGCCGGCGTCGAGGCAGAAGCGGTAGATCTGCGGAAAGCGCGCGATTACGTGACCGCGGTCGAGATGTGTCACGTCAAGAAGCACGTGGTCCGCCCCTGTCCCCTCTATTCGGTCGACAATCGCGCGGGCGACCACGTCTCGTGGCGCCAGCTCCGCCCGCTCATCGTAGTTCGGCATGAAGCGCTCTCCTCGCACGTCGCGCAGAACTCCCCCCTCACCGCGCACCGCCTCGGAGATGAGAAACGGTTGCACGCCCGGCAAGCGTAACGCCGTCGGGTGGAACTGCACGAACTCCATGTCCGTCACCTCGGCCCCCGCCCGATATGCCAGAGCGATGCCATCCCCCGTCGCCACCGCGGGGTTCGTCGACACGCGGTACATCTGCCCGGCGCCACCTGTTGCGAGGATGAGGTGGCGGCACGAGTATTCGCTCGCCTCGTCGGTCATCGCGTTCAGCGCACGGACAGCGCGCACTGCCAGGGCGCCTCCTCCCGTTCGTCCTGAGGAGCCGCGGATGGGTTCGGGGTGGGGAGGAAGGCGTCTCGAAGGATGAGCGGGGTCTGGCGACTCCGTGAGGATCTCCAGCGCGATCTCGCCCTCGCTCGTATCGAACGGCACGCCCAGCCGCACGAGGTCCTCAATCCGAGCCGCCGCTTCGCTGGTCAGCACGCGCGCCGCCTCTTCGTCCACGAGCCCCGCGCCGGCCTCGATCGTGTCCCGCAGGTGCTTTTCCGCCGAGTCGCCGGCCCCGATTGGCGCCGCTATCCCGCCCTGCGCCCAGCGCGTGTTGCAGTCGTCGATGCTCCCCTTCGTGAGGACGAGCACGCTGCCGTGCTCACGCGCGAGCAACGCGGCGTACAGCCCGGCGATTCCGGAGCCCACGATGATGTAGTCGTAGGAACTTCCTATCGTACCGGCCTCGGCTTCCTGTAAGGCTTTATACCGGGTGGCCATGTGGCGTGAGTGATTTCGGCGGAATCGTGTAATGGATCTGTCGCGTCGGCATCGCCCGCGGCGAGATCCAAAGTCTCTTCAAACAGCTCCCGCGAGAATGGTGAAGCTAGATCGAACGATCTCGCGATATGGGCGTGCCGTCGCTCAAGCCTGCCGTCTTCATCATGCCACGAGTCATGCCACGAGTGTGGGTATGCACCCAGTCTGATATACGGTTTGTCGACCGGACTGACCTGAACGGACCGATCGTTGCCCAGCTTGTCAATCCAACGAAGGTTCCAGGAAGAATAGTGCGGCTCTAGGTCGAGGCCGCGTGACTGCGCAAATTCCGTGAGCCAATCCCGCGCACTGTCGAGCGTCTCATCCAGGATAGGTTCGTCATCCGCGTTGTAGAAGTGATCCGCCACAGCGAACCGCCTACGACCGCACCGCCAGCATGCGCTCCAGCGCCACCTTCGCGTCCCGCGCCGTCTCCTCGTCCACGCGCACCTGGTTCACGACGCGGCCCTCTGCCAGTTCGTCGTCGAGGCAGAACACTGTCTTGTCCGGGTTCTCCCGCGCCAGCCGCGAGACGAGGTTGATCTCCGTCCCGACGGCGAACTTCGCGCCTGCGGGCGCCTCCGTGATCGTGCGCGTGATGAACTCCGTCGAGCCGTCCATGTCCGCCGCCTGCACGACCTCCATCGTGCACTCCGGGTGCACGATAACGGTGATCCCCGGGTGCTCCCGCCGCGCTTTCTCGATCTGCGCGACGGAGAAGCGCCGGTGGACCGAGCAGTGGCCCTTCCAGAGGATCACGCGCGCCCGC
>VBEI01000148.1 GCA_005882715.1 Chloroflexota bacterium
CCGCCGATAACGATACCCGTCATCTTCTGTTGGGCCACCAGTGTATTGATCTCGCCTCGGATGCGCTCGCGCTCTCGCATGGTCGAGGCCACTTTGTCCAAAATCTCGGCCAGGTTGCCACCGACAGTGCGCTGGATGTTAATCGCGGTCAGCACCATGTCGAGGTCGCTGCTGTCGATCCGCTCGCCCAGGGCGTTAAGAGCCTCCTCAGCGCCCATGCCGAGGTTGGAGTCGCGAAGCATCCTGCGGATCTCCAGGGCAATTGGGGGGTTCATTTGCCTGGACGCGAACTCGAAACTTTGCATGAGGCCGTAACCGGACTTAAGCGAGTTCGAGACCAGGCCGAGCAGGTCGACCAGTTGCTGGTTGATTTTGTTTATCCGTGACTTCTTCTTACCGTTCACCCACATGGCGGGCAGCATATAGCCGACTACGGCAAGGCCAATGCCCAGCAGTACGTTGAAGATAGCGACGCCGAAAACGAAGGGGATGACCAGAAAGAACGCCGCCATACCCCAACGAATAAGGTAGAATTCGCCGACGCGCAACGGGACGGCCGCGCGCTCCAGGTGAATGGCCATCGCCTCCGAGCCTCGAAACTGCGAGAGGAATGCGCTGAGTACCGGGAGGCCACTGTAAGAGCGCTTCTCTCGGAAGGTGGCTTTGTCCGGCGCTGAAGCGCTCTGGGGAAGGCCCCCCCCTCCGAAACGAAAGGCTTCCAGGCGCGAGCTCATCGAGTCGTCCTGCCCGCCCCGGCCCGTAAGGCCAACCGCGGCCAGGATGAACGCGAAGAAGATGGTGATAGCGATGCCGATAATCAGTGGGTCCATGGTTTACCTCGCGCGCGCAAGGAACAGCCCGTCCGGCAACTTGATGCCGGATGCTTCGAACTGCTCGGCGAATGTCGGCCGGATTCCCGTAGGCGCCATCAATCCTTCGATCTTGCCTTCAGGGCCGACGCCGGTCTGCTGGAAGCGGAACAAGTCCTGCAGGGTGATAATTTGCCCTTCCATTCCGCTGACTTCGGTGACGTGAGTAACGCGCCGGACACCGTCCGTAAACCGCGCAAGCTGGACGATGAGATGCAGGGCCGAAGCAACCTGCTCACGGATCGCCCTGTCGGGGAGGTCAAGGCCGGCCATGAGGACCATGTTCTCGATACGAGCAAGGCCGTCACGCGGCGAGTTGGAGTGGACGGTCGACATCGATCCCTCGTGACCCGTGTTCATGGCGTTGAGCATGTCGAACGCTTCCTGGCCACGGACCTCGCCGATGATGATCCTGTCCGGACGCATGCGCAGTGTGTTGCGGAGGAGATCTCTCTGGGATACCTCGCCGCGGCCGTCTATGTTGGCCGGCCGCGCCTCCAGACTCACGATGTGCGGCTGCTGCATCTTGATCTCGACCGGGTCCTCAATCGTGATGATGCGCTCTGTCTCCGGGATGTATGCCGAGAGCGCGTTGAGGAACGTGGTCTTGCCGGTACCGGTACCGCCGGAGATGAGGATGTTCAGTTTGACCTGCACGCAGGCCTTCAGGAACTCCACCATGTCTTCGGTGATCGTGCTGGCGTTGACCAGGTCGTTCATTTGCAGCTTGTCGGCGCGGAATTTTCGGATGGTGATCGTCGGGCTTTTGGGTGCGACGGGAGGAATCACGACGTTGACACGCGAGCCGTCCGGAAGACGGGCGTCCACCATCGGCGAAGACTCATCGACCCGCCGTCCGATCGGCGCGATGATGCGCTCAATGACACGCTGAATGTGCTGATCGTCACGGAAGCGGACGTCGCTGAGGTAGAGAATGCCTTCTCGTTCGAAGTAGACCTCGTCCGGTCGATTGACCATGACCTCTGATATGGAGGGATCGCGCATAAGCGCGTCGATCGGGCCGAGCCCCACCACTTCATCCACCACGCGCGATACGATCTGGTCGCGGGTGATTCCGCCGACGCCGGGCATCTCGCGGCGTAGCAGTGTCTCGGCGGCCTGCTCAACGACTTTGCGGCGCTCATCGGAGGGCATGGCGCTGATCTGGTCCGCATCCAGCTCATCGATAAGCATCTGGTGCATGCGGAAGATAAGCTGCTCCATGTCCTCGTTGTAACGCCCGGGGGTCGTGCGACTGGGGCCGGCGGTCGGCCGCAGAGTGGGCGCCATGGGTCTGCCTGATTGAAAGCTTGTCATCTTGTCACTCCACACTTACTTCAGTTTTGTCTTCGGGGACTGTTCCAAGGATGCGGCTAAGCAGGCCGCCCTTTTGCACTTCTTTTGGCTTGGACGTCTGCTGGTGGCGGCGCACGCCGCTTAGCGCGTACGCCAGCTCCGTCAGGCTCTCGGACGCCTTGGACTGTGGCTTGGCGACAACGACGGGCATCCCGAGCTGCGTGGCAGCGCTGATGTTGCGGTCGTAAGGCACGGACCAGAAGACATCGCGCCCCAGCATCCGCCGGATCTCGTGCGGCTGAACGCTGCTGGCTTCGTTTGTCGAGTTGATTACCAGCTTTATCTTGTCCTGCGGGAAGTTCCAGGAACGTAGCATGTCGATGGCGAGCAGAGTGTCCTTCAGGCTCGCCATATCGACCGTGCAAATTAGGACGACCATCGTCGCCATCTCGAGCGCCCGGGCAACGATGTCATTGAAGGTCCCTGGAGTATCGAGGATGACGTAGTCGTGGGTTTGCATGAGAAGAGTGACCACACGCTCGATGTGGCCGGCGTGGACGTTCCGCCAGTCGGTAGGCCGGATCGGTGCCGGGAGGATCGTAACGCCGGTGTTGTGCGTATACGTGCACTCCTCGACGATCTCGCGCGTAATGTCTTCCTCCGGCATGGCCAGGTCCGCGATGCTCCGTTCCACCGGGATGTCCATGAGAATCGCGACGTCACCGAAACGGGTGTCGAGGTCAATGACGACGACCGACTGTTTGGTTTTCTGAACCAGAGCGGTAGCGAGGTTAGTCGCAATGGTGGTCTTGCCGATGCCGCCTTTCGCGCCGAACACAGTGACCACGGTGCCGGCGGCGATGGGCTCGTCCGTTTCGCCCGCGAGTCTCGCCCGGCGGCGCTCCTCCTGGGCCAGGACCGTGTGGATGGAATTGATTAGTTCTTCTTCCTTCACAGGGCTGACCAGGTAGTCTTTGACACCCGCCACCATCGCCCTGCGCATCGATCCGGAGTCCTTGATAGAAGAGTGGCCGATGATTGGGGACTGAGGCAGAAGGTCTGCCAAAGCCTCTACCGTTTGCAGAGCGCGGATGAGGGGCTCCTCGATGGCGATTACAACCACATCCGGCTCGGTCTTCTTGGCCAGCGACACCGCTTCGATGCCGTAGCCGGCCTCACCGAGGACGCTGAACCCTGAGAGGGCGAGCATCTTCTGGACCTCGTCCCGGCTCACCGGCTCGGGGCCAATCACAATCACTCGTGGATTTCGTGCCATCGCCTTACCTAGCTCCCTTCAGACTCTGCGGGGGTGTAGCTTCGTTAACCGCCGAGCGTGGCCACGCCGAGGATCCCTGCGCAGCTGGGAATGGTACCGTTAGCGGGCCATTCCGCGCGGTTCGAGAGCTTGTTCGGGTCTCCGGGACCACGCAGCGACATAGAGAGTCTGCCGCCATGCGCTTTGCCACACTGGTCAGCCACCGCTATGACTTCGGCCTGACTTGGATTCAGGCTGAACGTGACTGTGGTGGCGGCCTGGTTCTCTTGCTTGGAATTATCGGGATTAGTGGCTGTCGCCGGATTTGGGTCCGTCCGTTCCTGGTCGATGGCGAGAACCTTGACGTTTTGCAGAACGGTCCCAGCCACTGTGTCATTGTTGGATTCGCCGTTGGGGCCGGTAACCTTGAGCTCGACGATGAGGATAACGTCTACGTAGTCGCCGGGGCGGATGTTTCCGCCTGCGCCGATGAGCGCACTCATCTCGGTCGAGACGGCTCTCGTACCAGGCTCGACAAGCAGCGACAAAGGAGGATTTCCGCCGCCGCTAGTAAAGTCGGTGCTGATAACTTTCGTGTCGGAAATCTGCTCGTTGGCGACAATCGTAACGCGGGTTACTTTACCGACCAGGCCCTCGGTCGTCGTGAATGCGCCGGTGATTTGGTCCGACTGCGGGACCGTCCTGACCTCGACCATTTCAGCCGTAATCTTGACGTTGGCAGCGATGCTCTGCTTAGCGACGACGACCGGGAAGTCGCCGCCGCCGCTGGTGCTCCTGGAGCCGCCTTCGTCCTTCGCGCTGGTAAGGTAGACGACCACAAGGACCGCCGCCACGAGCCCCAAGATGAGCCCGAGAATAAGCGGGAGTCTGCTGCCGCCCTTGGAAAGGGTCATGCCTTTAATCATGCGTACACCTCGACATTGAGAAATGTGCTGCTTGGTTCAGAAAGAAAGATGGTCTGCTCTACAGTGGCGTTACAATGTTTGTCCATTAATCCGGCCATTTTTCATAACTCGTCGGCCTTTTCGAACCGAGTCGCCCAAAGGGCGCCGTGGATAGACGCGCGATTCGGCCGCTAGTCCGACCAGGCGGGACCCGACATCCCGCCGATGCACGACGTGTCGGGTTCAGTTCCCGGGTTGCTCACAAAGGCATGCATAATCGCCTGCGTGCAGTCGTTCACCGTGGCCACACCATGCCCGACACCCGGGAAAACGTAGAAGAAGTGACGCGAAAGCGTATCCGCGACCTGCTGTCCCCATTCTGGCGGCGTGATCGGGTCGTACTCACCGGAGAGCACGAGTGTCGGCACGTCGCTGGAAACTGGTGCGTTCTCCTTCGGATCGGGTGGCGCGGCGCCCCACATCTGACACACCGGGAAGACACCCTGCCCGCTGAACGCCTCCCCCTCTGTCAGCCCCGCCAGCTCCGGATATGGCGCCATCGCAGCGGCTACCTCATCGACGTTGGTGAAGGCCACTTCGTCGCTGCACTGGACTGAGATGTGCATGCCCGGCGAGAACAGCTCTTCCAGCTCCGCCAGGAAGCCGCCCATGATTTGACCCATAAGGTGCGTGTCCCCGTTAGCCACCTCGTAGATCACGCGCGGCAATACGGGAATGGAGTCCGTCGAGTAAAGCGCCTGAAAGAGGAAGTTGAGCAAATCGTCACCGTCTACAACCACATCCTGATAGAGAAAGCCCGTCAGTGGATTGGCGATCGTCTCCCTCACTGGGCTCGCATTGAGCCGGGCTATCGTATTAAAGAAAACATCCCGCAAATGGGGATATGCACTATTGCATCCAGCATCAGCCGCACAACCACTGAAGAAGACGTCCATGGCTCGCCGGGCATTTGGTTCGATTCCTGTGTAGAGGTTCACTTGTAACGGGTAGCTGGAGTCGAGCACGACACTGCGCACACCTTGCGGGAAGTCCCTCATTACCGTGAGGGCCAGGCGGGTGCCATACGAGACGCCATAGAGATTCCAGCTCTGATAGCCGAGTGCCAGCCGGAGGTCATTAGCATCCGCGGCACTCTCGGCGCTGCGGTAAGACGCAAAGTTGACGCCCTCGCTCGACAACCGGTCATGACAACTCGTTACGACTTGCATCTCTTTTGCCCGCGATTCTTCGCGTGACAGATCTTCGTCCAGCGTTTGCCGATACAGGTCTTTCAGCTCGGGACAGTCCAAATGAGGCTGTGAGTACCCGGTCCCGCGTTGGTCCAAAACAATGAAATCTCGGTTCTTGAGAAACGGCTCGATGTAGTCCTTATAGAAGTAAGAGCTGGCCTCGGTAGAGTTCTCGCCGGGTCCGCCGCCCAAATAGAGGATCGGGTCGGGCGCCTTTTCCGTCGCTTTCGTCCGGAAGACACCGACATGAAGGCGGATGTGACGGCGCTCCGGCTGGCTGCGGTCCTCTGGTACTGTGAGATAGCCGCAGTCGACGGACGCGTCGACCGGTATATCGAACTCGCAGCTGCCCCACTGGAACCCCGGCCTGTTTTTCCCTCCGACGAGTACGCCTCGCTCAGGGGTGTCGCTGCTGGCGCACGCAACAGCAGCTGCTGCTGCCAACATGATTCCCGCGGCAAAGATAAAGGTTCTCATTGGCATTGTCGGAGCAGTCGCCCTTCCCGCTCAGCCCTCAGTTACAGACGCGTCGTCTACCTGCAGCGTTTCCAGAGGGGATGCGAGCCTTCGGTCCGCCGGGACTATCGCCGGACTCTACTCTTAGAGATGAGCGCGACTCTGTCGAGTCTCGCCCTCGCATAAGCAAAAGCGGGCGCACGCTGGGTGCACCCGCTTATTTGTCGCTTCGGTCGGCCGGCAAACTCTTCCGCCGGCTCTGATCTTCTTTATGCTGGCATCACTCGAGGCGCATATCCGCCGTCGAAGTGAACTTCAGCGTCGGACCAAGTTTGCCACCGCTTATTAAGCCCAGCATGTTGTCTAGAGGGGTGATGAGGTCGTAGTCGTAGTCAACCTTCACTACAACCGAGTTGCCCGGCGTACCCTGGGCACCTGTCGACGACACGGTTAGCTTCGACTGGTCAAGAGAGGAAGCTGTTTCATAGACGCGGCATCTGATGTTATCGGCCTTGGTGCTGGGATCGTAGTCGCAGGCGCCTGAGGCGGGAGCTCTGACAGCGCCGAGGCGCGCGCCCTCTCGAGCGGAGTTGGTGACTGTGAGCCAGGCGTGAAAGCCGAGGCCGAAGTCGATGATGGCGAAGACCAAAATGAGGAAGATAGGCAACACGAGGACGAATTCGGCCAGGCTCTGGCCCTTTTCGCCCTTTCGCAGTAGTCCTTTAGGCCGCTTGATTGTCATTCTGGTCCATCCCTTCCGTCCGGCCTGCGGTCGAGCCGCAGCCTCTGTTAAAGAGAGCGCGGGGGTCACGGCCTGCGCGCGCGACCCCCAAAGCTATCTTGTTGTCGACAACAGACATCTGTTGCCGTCGTTTACAGCCCTGAGGGCTTCCGGATCGATCTAGAGCTTGCCGGTGATGGTGCTGAGGGTGCCCGCAATCGCCAGACCCAGCGCTGTCAGGGCCACAATGCAGACCACCGCGATCAGAGCCAGAAGCAGACCGTACTCGGCCAGCGCCTGCCCATCCTCACGCTCGTAGCGCGCCACTAGCCAAGTTAGGGCCTCATTGATCCTAGAGACCATAGTCTCCTCCTTTCCGAAGCGGTTGACCGCCAATAGTTTTCTGCCAAGTTAGATGGGGGTGGTATGGCAGTCGTTACGGCTTATGAGCTAGATTCACCACGATTTCACCGTTGGAGGAGAGCT
>VBEI01000149.1 GCA_005882715.1 Chloroflexota bacterium
GGACCTGGTTGTAGTGGCTCTGGATGAAGGTCTTGCGGGGGGCCACTTCCTCGCCCATGAGCTGCGTGAAGATCGTGTCGGCGCGCATGGCGTCCTCAACGTTCACGCTGAGGACGGTGCGGATGTCCGGATCCATCGTGGTCTCCCAGAGCTGGTTCGGGTTCATCTCGCCGAGACCCTTATAGCGCTGGATGGTGATGCCTTTGCTGCCATCCTTGAGCTTACTCAGGTAGGCGTCCCGCTCCTTGTCGCTGTAGAACCAACGGACTTCGCGACGGTTCTGGATGCGGTAGAGCGGTGGCTGGGCGATGTAGAGGTGGCCGCGCTCGATAAGGTCGCGCATGTAGCGGAAGAAGAACGTCAGAAGAAGCGTGCGGATGTGCGCGCCGTCTACGTCTGCGTCGGTCATGATTATCACGCGATGGTAGCGCAGCTTGGCGAGGTCGAGGTCTTCGCCGAAGCCAGCGCCGAGCGCGGTGATGATCGCCTTGATCTCCTCGTGGGCAAGCATCTTGTCCGGCCGCGCCTTCTCGACGTTCAGGATCTTGCCGCGCAGCGGCAGGATCGCCTGGAAGCGGCGGTCGCGGCCTTCCTTGGCACTGCCGCCGGCGGACGGGCCCTCGACGAGGTATAGCTCGCGGACTTCCGGGTTGCGCTCTGAGCAATCGGCGAGCTTGCCGGGCAGGACGCTGTCGTCCATGAAGCCCTTCTTGATGACGAGGTCGCGGGCCTTACGGGCGGCGTCGCGGGCACGCTGAGCCGTCAGGCACTTCTCGATGATCCGCCGGGCGTCGGAAGGGTGCTCCTCGAGCCAAGTCGAGAGCTCTTCGCCCAGGGCGGACTCGACGATGCCCTTCATCTCAGCGTTGCCGAGGCGCGTCTTTGTCTGCCCCTCGAACTGGGGCTCAGGCAGTTTCACGCTGACGACGGCAACGAGGCCCTCCCGGGTGTCCTCGCCGGAGAGGTTGGGGTCGTTGTCCTTCAGGATCTTCTGCTTGCGGGCGTAGTCGTTAAGGACGCGGGTGAGAGCGGAGCGGAAGCCGGTCAGGTGGGTGCCGCCGTCGATCGTGTGGATGCAGTTGGCGAAGGCAAAAGTGGACTCGTTGAAGCTGTCGTTGTATTGAATTGCGACCTCAACGATGGAGCCTTCGACACCGCGTTCCATGTAGAACGGCTCGTGCACGGTGCCGCGGTCCTTGTTCAGGCGGCGCACGAACGACTTTATGCCGCCCTCGAAGTAGTAGGTAATGCGCTGCTGGGAACGCTCGTCCACGAAGTGGATCCAGATGCCCTTAGTCAGGAAGGCCATCTCGCGGAAGCGCTCGGTAAGGGTTGAGAAGTTGAATTCGGTCTCGCCAAAAATGTCTGCGTCGGGTATGAACCAGGTCGTCGTGCCGGTGTGCGTGGCGCCGTTACTGCTCACCTTCAGCTCGCCGGCCGCCTTCCCGCGTTCGTACTCCTGCCGGTAGAGCTTGCCGTCGCGCGTCACCTCGACCCACATGTGGGAGGAGAGCGCGTTGACGACGGCGGCGCCGACGCCATGGAGCCCGCCGGAGACTTTATAGGCCTGGCTGTCGAACTTGCCGCCGGCGTGCAGGTAAGTCATGACGGTCTCGAGGGCCGACTTACCCGTACGCGGGTGCTTGTCGATCGGGATGCCGCGCCCGTTGTCGGAGACGCGGACGCTGCCGTCGGGCATAATCATGATGTCGATGCGGTCGCAGAAGCCGGCCATCGCCTCGTCGATGGAGTTATCGACGATCTCGTAGACGAGGTGATGCAGCCCGCGCTCATCGGTCGATCCGATGTACATGCCGGGGCGGCGGCGGACGGCCTCGAGGCCTTCGAGGACTTGAATATCGGCAGCGGTGTATCTGTTTTTGGTTTCAGGCATTAAGAGGGCAAATTTCGGCTACGGCCACGTATTGTGATGACAGTAACATTCTACCATATTTGAACGTATCTGGCGTGGTTATGGTTAGCAATTCCGCGCTTATTGACGGGCGTTATTGTGGCCGCGGCGCTGCCAGCCAGCTGAGACAGCGACGGCGATCCCAAGGCGAAGACAAGGCAGCAAGATGACCGTCTCTTTTCTATCTGGTAACGTCCACTTCGTGCGTGACCTGGTTCGCCGGCTCTTTCAGCGGCCGGTGGGTGAGCTTCCGGACCTTCCGGAGATCATCGTGCGCCCCATCGGGGTCGTCCGAAACGCCGTAGGCGAACCGCAGCCGCCCGGCTTCGACTGGAGCGCTGTCAAGTCGCGGATTCTGGTACGCCCTGAGCTCGCCGACTCTTTGCTTGGCCTCGAGACCTATTCGCACGTCAAGGTGCTGTTCTGGCCCCATCTTGTTCCGGCGGACGTCATCGGCTCCAAGCACCGACTGCATCCCCGTGATGACCCCGAGAATCCACTGCAGGGAATACTCGCTACGAGGAGTCAGATCCGATTCAATCCTATACTTGTGACGGCTGTCCTCCTGCTCTCGGTCAGGGGAAACGCCGTTGGGGTTCGAGGCCTCGACGCCGTTAATGGAACGCCGGTGCTGGACATCAAGCCTTACTTTCCTCACTTCGACTCGATTGCGGACGCCCGGGTGCCTGAGTGGGTGACACGCGCTCGTGACCCGGCTAGTAAGGGTTAAGGCGTTGACCGGGACGGCGAACGTACCTCTGGCGGACATTTACGACCGTCTCTACACCGCCTACGGGGCCCAGCACTGGTGGCCCGGCGACTCCGCATTCGAGATCACAGCCGGCGCCATCCTGACGCAATCCGCGGCCTGGGCCAACGTCGAGCGGGCGCTGGCGAACCTCAACGCGGCCGGCGCACTCTCGCCAGAAGGCATCGCGGAGATTTCTGTAAGGGAGCTGGCGGAGCTCATCCGGCCAAGCGGCTACTACAACACGAAGGCTCGCAAGCTAAAGGCGTTCGTGAGGATTGTGGACGAGTGTGCCGGCGGCGACCTGGAGCGGCTGCTGGCGCTGCCCACTGCCGAACTGCGGGCGCTGCTACTGGCGACCTACGGGATCGGGCCGGAGACAGCCGATTCGATCCTTCTGTATGCGGCGGGCCGGCCTGTATTCGTTATCGATGCCTACACGCGGCGCACGTTTTCTCGCCTGGGGCTTGCGCCTGAAATGGACAGCTACGATGGCTGGCAGAGCCTCTTTAGCGAGTCGCTCCCGCCCGACGCGGAGACGTTCAATGAATACCACGCCCTCATCGTGCGACACGGGAAACAGGTGTGCCGGAAGCGCCCGCTCTGTCACGCTTGTCCGCTGTCTGCAATCTGCCCGACCGGGGTTGCAGCAGCCGTTGCTTAGCCGGGCTGTGGGACGTTTGGTCAAGGGTTGGTTTACGCTGCGTTCGCTCGGGCGGAGGGCCTGTAACAGACGTAAAGTAAGGCCGTCTTAATTGTTGGTCCCAAACCCTCCCTTTTGGGCTCGTCACAGAAGGGTCACCCGGCAGGCGCTTCTGTGACGCTCTTGAAAACGAAGGCCGTCCTGGTACAGACAGGACGGCCTCTTCTTTTCGAGTCGAGGGGGCTTGGTGCTGCTTACACTGCGACGTTCAGCCGCTTGGGGCCACGGATGATGAACGTCCCGCCCCACTCCGGATCCTCGTCGAGCAGGCGGAGCTTCGGGAAGCGCTGGAGCAGCGTCCCGATTGCAATCTGCGCCTCCGCCCGCGCCAGCGGGGCGCCAAGGCAGAAATGGATCCCGTCGCCGAATGCGAGGTGGTCCGTTGGGTTGCGGGTGACGTCCAACTGTTCAGGATTCTCGTAATGGGCAGGGTCCCGGTTGCCAGCGGCGATGAGCGTGAATACCATCTCGCCTGGCTTGAACGTGTGCCCGGCGATCTCGATATCTTCCTTCGGTACCCGGCCAGTGCCGTGTACTGGACCTACGTACCGGAGCAGCTCTTCGACCGCTGACGATATGAGGGTGGGGGTGTCTCGCAGAAGCTGCATCTGATCTGGGTTGCGAAAGAGGGCTAGCATGCTGGTGCCGATCAGGTTCGTCGTCGTCTCGTTGCCCGCAATCAGCAGCAGGATACAAGTTGCGAAGATCTCGTCCTCGCTCAGGACCTGCCCGCCTTCCTCGGCGGCGATCAGGCCGCTGATTAGGTCCTCCTTTGGTTCGGCGCGGCGTTCCGCGATGATGTGGCTGAAGTACTCCGCCAGCTCGTCGATCGCCTTACGCCCCGCGTCCATGGCCTCCGGCGGGGTAAAGGGGCCGCCCAGCGTCGCGACAACGGTATCAGACCACTCCTTAAACCGATGCCGATCCTCCGGCGGCACGCCGAGCATCTCGGCGATAACGATGACCGGCAGCGGGTAGGCGAGATCGTGAATGATCTCGAATTCGCCTCGATCGCCGGCCTCCGCGAGCACGTATTCGACGACCTCCCGGATGCGCGGCCGCAGGTTCTCGACGGCCCGCGGCGTGAACGCCTTGCTGACCAAGCGGCGCAATCGTGTGTGATCGGGCGGATCGGAGGTCAGCATCGTCTGGGTGTTGCCCATCGGGCCATACTGCTCTTGCTGCTCGCGCATCATCTGCGAGAAGCGCGTCTCGGCACGACTGCGGTCGGACGAGAAGCGACCGTCCATCAGGACCGCGTCGATGTCGTTGTAGCGCGTGAGCACCCACGACTCCATCATCTCGCTCCAGTAGATGGGGGCCTGCTCCCGAAGCTCGCGGTACATCGCATACGGGTCGGCGAGCATTCCGGGCGCGAACGGATTGAACTCTGCTGTTACCACGTTGGGCTCCTGGTTCGCTCCTGAAGTTAGCGTAGCCATTAGAACGGCCTCCTCGCTTGTTGTCAACGCTTGAGAGGTTACTGACTGGTCAGTCACTAATATTCCCAGCTAGTATATCGCGCCTGTCAAGAGGTTCTCTGTGACGCATGTCACATTACTGCCGGAGTCGCACGCTGGTCACTCCCCGTATGGCGGAAGTACCGGCCCATTCCGGCTGATCGTCCAGCAATTGGAGGTTGGGGAAGCGCCTTAACAGCGTACCGATCGCGATCTGCCCCTCCAGCCTTGCCAGTGCGGCGCCCAGGCAGAAGTGAATTCCGTCGCCGAATGCGACGTGATCTGTCGGATTGCGGGCAACGTCGAAGCGATCGGGGTCCTCGTACTTGTTCGGATCGCGGTTGGCGGCGGCCAGGATACCGACCACGACATCGCCGCGCCTGATCCTGGCGTCGCCGAGCGAGACGTCCTCCCGGGCTGTGCGTCGGGTCGTGTGTACGGGCCCCGTGTAGCGGAGCATCTCATCGATTGCCGAGGGAAAGAGCGAAGGGTCTTCTCTCAGCCGCGCCATCTGCGCCGGGTTGCGCAACAGCACCAACATCCCGCTCGAGATAAGGTGTGTCGTCGTCTCGTTGCCCGCCACCAGGAGCAAGGCCACTGTTCCCAGCATCTCATCTTCGCTCAGTCTCTGGCCGCTCTCTTCGGCGGCGACGAGGCGGCTTATCAGGTCGTCTTGGGGTTGCCTGCGGCGGGCCGCAATGACCCGACTCACGTACTCCACCAGCTCCTCGTTGCTGCGCCGAGCCTCATCCAGCGAGCTGTAATCGCCGCCCAGCGTCGCCACCATCGCATCCGACCAGCGCTTGAAACGCTCCCTGTCTTGACGCGGTATACCGAGCATCTCTGCGATCACTGTCACCGGCAGAGGCCAGGCGAGCTCGGAGACGAGGTCGAACTCCGTGCGCCCGTCCAGCCCGTCCAGCAGCTCATTCACGATCTCTTGGATAAGCGGGCGCATCTTCTGCACGCTCCGCGGCGTGAATGCTTTGCTCACAAGGCGCCTCAGGCGCGTGTGCTCCGGCGGGTCGACAGAGAGCATGGTGTCCACCCGCCCAAGGAGACGGTGAGGGCCTTCTCTCGTAGTGCGCGAGAGTCTGATGCGGCCACCCCTGCCTGCCGCCTCGCCGAAGCGCTGGTCGGTCAAAAGCTGGCTTACCTCGTCGTAACCGAGCACCAGCCAGTGTCCGGCGGCAGTGCGCTGTATTCGCCCCCGCTCCCGCATTGCACTGTAAGCCGGATAGGGGTCGGCCAGCATCTCCGGCGAGAACGGTTCAGGCGTGCCGCTTTCCACGTCGCTCCTTTCGCGCTGAACGGGCAACCCCATTACAGCGAGTGCGTGAGCCGCTTGTCAACGCTCGACCACGCTGTGACACGAGTGAGACTGCCGGTGTAGTCTTTCTGGCGATGGACGCCATCGTTGGTCTGGCAGCGGCTGGTAAGACCGCTGTCTTCCGCGCGCTGACATCCGGCCACGGAAGCTCAGCCAGCGGGTCGAGGGGCGAGCATGTCGGCGTCGTCAAGCTACCGGACGAGCGCCTCACTAAGCTGGCCTCGCTGGCCGGCGCGCGTAAGGTCACACAACACGAGGTCACGCTGCACGACCTGCTTGCGATCGTCGGGCCGGGCGCTGCGCCCTCCCCGGATGCCCGGGAAGCAGCCGCGCAGAGCGACGCGCTTGTGCAGGTAGTGCGAGCGTTCCAACGCGAGGACGTTCCTCACCCGCTGGGCTCGGTTGATCCAGATAGGGACGTCAAGGCCTTCGAGAGCGAGTTGGCCTTGAATGATCTGTCCGTAATCGAGCGCCGGCTCGAGCGGATCGACATCGTACTGCGCTCCGCGCGGCCCGCCGAGCGCGATTCGCACGAGCGAGAGGTAGAATTGCTTACGCGCTGCCGTAGCTACGTGGAGGAAGGAACGCCGCTGCGCAGCCTGCTAACCGACCCCGGCGAACTGAAGGCGCTTTCGGGCTTTGGCCTCCTATCCCTGAAGCCGGTGCTGCTGCTCTTCAACATCGATGAGAACGAGGTGGCGCGAGCGGCCGCCGTCGAGGCCGAATACAGGTCTCGCTACCAATCGCCCTCCACCGAAGTCGCGGTGATGTCCGCAAAGCTGGAGGCGGAGCTTGCGGAGCTTTCGCCGGAGGAAGCGGCTGAGTTCCGGTCGGAATTGGTAGCGGGCGAGAGCCCGGTCGGGCACATCTTGCATCTACTGCAAGACGCGCTCGGCCTCGTCACGTTCTACACGACGGTAGGGGACGAGTGCAGGGCCTGGACCGTTCCGGCGGGGACGCCCGTCGTTCAGGCTGCGGGTCGGATCCATACGGACATGGAGCGCGGCTTCATTAGAGCGGAAGTCATCAACTGCAACCGCCTGCTCGATCTGGGCTCTGTGGCCGAAGCGAAGCGTCACGGCGAGCTGCGCACGGAGGGTAAACAGTACCCCGTTCAGGAAGGCGATGTCATCCACGTGCTCTTCCACGTGTGATCAGCCGCTTGTCCGCTTGTATAATCACCGCGTGACGATTCTCGGCCTTCACCATGTGCAGATAAATGTCCCTGCGTCGCGCGCAGCGGAAGCCCGGCGCTTTTTCGAGGATCTCCTCGGTCTCCAGCAGATTCAGCGTCCCGAATCGCTCTCGAATGCCGGCCGCAACGGCGTCTGGTACGCCTGCGGCGACAACGAGTTCCACGTCTTCTTTGCCCCGGACGGCGAATTCAAGGAGGACCGTTCCTCGCGCCATCCGGCCCTCCTGGTCGATGATCTGGGCCGACTGCGCGAGCGGCTCCAGTCGGCG
>VBEI01000151.1 GCA_005882715.1 Chloroflexota bacterium
CGAGGTAGAGGACCTGGGGCAGGACGGCCAACAGCAGCACGAATATACTGCCGAGCCTGATCGCCCAACGCCTGCGCCGGGAAGATAACCGGAGCATGGTTAACCCATGCTAACGCTGTTGTGGCCCAAGCAGCAATCGCGGCCTAACTCGGCTCCCCTTCTTCCCCCTCGAGCCCAGAGTGCACAGGCACCGGCTGCGGCGTGGTAGCGCTCTTCGCGCGGATCTGCGCCTCAAGCTCCTGTGCGAGGTCCGGGTTCTCTCGCAGGTAGTCCTTCGCCTGCTCCCGACCCTGGCCCAGCCTTTGCTCGCCGTAAGAATAGAAGGCACCTTGCTTTTTGACGATGCCGTTATCCGCCGCGAGGTCCACGATGTCGCCCTCGCGGCTGATGCCGATCCATGCGCCCGTAAAGATCATGTCAAACTCCGCTGTCCGGAAGGGAGGCGCCACTTTATTCTTCACGATTTTCGCCTTCACCCGGCTCCCAATTACGGTCCCGGCCTGCTTCAAGCTCTCAACGCGCCGTAGATCGATCCGCACCGAGCTATAGAACTTGAGAGCCCGGCCGCCGGGTGTGGTCTCTGGATTGCCGAAGATGATGCCGATCTTTTCCCGAAGCTGATTGATGAAGATGACCGCCGTCCGTGACCGCGAGATCGCCGCCGTGAGCTTACGCAGAGCCTGCGACATGAGACGCGCCTGGAGCCCGGGCAACGAGTCGCCCATGTCGCCTTCGATCTCGGCCCGCGGCACGAGCGCAGCAACGGAGTCCACGATGATGACGTCGACCGCGTTCGATCTCACGAGCGCCTCGCATATCTCAAGCGCTTGCTCGCCCGTGTCCGGCTGGGAGATGAGGAGGTCTTCGATGTTGATTCCAATTGCTCCGGCGAAGGTCGGGTCGAGCGCGTGCTCAACGTCGATGTATGCCGACAGTCCACCTGCTCGCTGCGCCTGCGCGATTACGTGCATCGCCACCGTAGACTTGCCGGCCATCTCCGGCCCGAAGATCTCGGTGATCCTGCCTCGCGGAATGCCGCCTCCCAACGCCACATCAAGCGCCAGGGAACCCGTTGGTATCGTCTCGACCGTCATCTTCGCGGAGGCTTCCCCCAATCGCATAATGGAGCCTCTGCCGAACTGCTTCTCGATCTGGCCGATCGCGAGGTCGAGTGCGCGCAGGCGCTCGTCTCCCTCGCTCGCGTTGGTCTGGCTCATTGTCGCCGTCCCATTGTTTCGCCCCATGGTTCGCTCCTTTGTGACTCGCTGTAAATCGACGGCATCGTAGCATCGGGGTTTGTCACGCCACAATGGGCAAATGGCACTGATGAGAACAAATAAGCTAATCTTGGCATCACGCTCAATTACCGAGTCTAAAGGACGCTTGAATTACCAGCCCAAGTACGAATATAGCGATCATTGGGGAGAAGTCGAACATTCCCACGCGTGGAAGAATCTGGCGGATCGGAGCGAGGATGGGCTCCGTGATCTCGTGGATGATGTTGTGGAGCGGATTGTTCGGATTGTAGCCGATCCACGACAAGATAACCCTGGCAAACATCGCTATTAGGAGAGCAATCGCGAGAATGCGAACAAAAAGCGCAAGTGCTTCTATTTCTGGCCTCCTAGAGTTTTCGCCTTATCGTAGGTGGCTTCGACTGCGTTCAGAAACGCGGCGCGCAGACCCGCTTCCTCCAGCTCCCTCAGCCCCTCGGTCGTCGTCCCTCCCGGCGATGTCACCTGGTTGCGTAGTTCTGCCGGATGCTTTCCTGTCTCCAGCGCGTAGCGCGCTGAGCCGAGGACCGTCTGAAGCACCATCTGTACGGCCATCTCACGACGCAGGCCGATGTGGACAGCTGCATCAATGAGGGCTTCGATGACCAGAAAGACGTAAGCGGGCCCGCTTGAGCTGACGGCGGTCGCCATATCGATGTACTTCTCGTCGGTGACGTATAGCTCCCGGCCGAGGACGGAGAGGATGCTGCGCACCGCTTCTCGCGTCGAGTCGGGCACCGCCTCGGTTGCCGTCCAGACCGTCATCCCTTCGCCGATTTGCGCCGGCGTGTTTGGAATCGCGCGCACTATGGCGTCATGCTTGAGCGCTGACCGGATCGTTTCGATCGTGACACCGGCCATGATCGACATAACAGTCTGTTTGCCGTTGAGGGTCGAGTTGAGCGAGCGGCCGGCCGCCGGGAACTCCTGAGGTTTGATGGCGAGCATGACGATGTCGCTCTCCGACGAAACCGCGTTAGCCTCTTCGCCGACGCTCACGCCATATGTTTTCGCGAGGTGGTCCCGGCGCGCCGGTGAGATATCGCAGGCGGCAATATCGGCGGGTGCGACGACGCCTTTATCGAGGACCCCGGCGATGATCGCCTCGCCCATGGTTCCGCCGCCGATGAAAGCGAGCTTCATCTAACGGCGTTCCCCAAAAATCGCTCGCCCAATTCGCAGATGCGTGGCGCCTTCTTCAACCGCGACCTCGAAGTCGTCGCTCATCCCCATCGATAGCTCTTGCAGTCCCAACCGCTCTGCCGCCTCTCGCAGGCGCCGAAAATGCGGTCGCATATTCTCAGCGTTTGCCGTCTGCGGCGCGACCGTCATTAGGCCTCGCACATCGAGAGTGGGGAGCTGGGCGATCGCAGCATACTGACGAGGCAATTCATCCGGGGTGAAACCGTACTTGCTCGGCTCTTCGGATACGTTCACTTCGAGAAGAATGGGTCGGCGCGCCGAGCTGCGCTTCGAAATGGCCTCCGCCAGGTGGAACGAGTCCACAGAATGGATTATAGCAAAGAGGCCCATAGCGAGCTTGACCTTGTTCGTCTGCAAATGGCCCACCATATGCCAGGTGACGAGCCGATCGATATCATCGAGCGCGCGCTGCTTGGCCTCTGCTTCCTGCACTCGGTTCTCGCCCAAATGGCGCACGCCTGCGTCGACCGCCTCGCGGATGGCCTTGGGCGCGACCCCCTTCGTCACCGCGACCAGCGTGACCTCCTCGGGCGCCCGCCCGCTCCGTTCGCATGCCGACGCGATTCGCCGGCGCACATCTTCGACGCGGCCGGCGATGCTCACGGCGTACACGCCCGAAGTATACTTGGCCTTACCGTGAAGCAGATGGACCGCCGGCTTCTCATTCTCACGCGGCTGCGCGAAGAGACCGCGTTTCGGGCGGCGGATCTCGCCGAGGAGTGCGAATGCTCGGTTCGCACCGTCTACCGCGACATCGATGCGCTTTGCCAGGCCGGCGTACCGGTTGCCGCCATGCCCGGCGAGGGCTACCGGCTGGCTCCGGGGTACCACCTGCCGCCGATTGCATTCACGGTCGAGGAGGCTGTCCAACTCCTGCTAGGGAGCGATCTTGCACATGGCCTGGGCACTGCCGAGCAGCGAGAGGCGGCGCGCTCGGCGGCCGCGAAGGTCGAGGCTGCGCTCCGGCCCGACACGCGTGCCGAGACCGACCGCCTGCGACAACGCATCCGCGTTTCGGACTGGTTGCGGCGCGAACCGACGCCATGGCTGGCAATGCTGCAGCAGGCCGTCGCGCATGACCAGGTGCTCTGGCTGCAATATCACTCCTTCAGTTCGGACGAGCTCACGGAGCGCAAAGTCGAGCCCTACTCCCTTATCTTCTACGGCGACGACTGGCATGTCGTGGGCTACTGCCGCCTGCGAGAAGGGATGCGGGACTTCCGCGCGAGCCGGATCCGCGACGCGCAACTGCTCCCCGAACGCTTTCAGCGCATTGCGGGAATGCTCCTTGCGGAAGACCGCATCCGCTCCAGTCCGGAAGAGGTGCGCGTCTGGGTTGAACGGGCGGCAGTGCCATGGGCTCGCGAGACGCCGGCCTTCGGCTTCGACCGAGAAGAAGCGGCCGAAGGAGGCGCGGTCTTCATCTACCGCGCATGGGACCTCCGGAGGCTGCTTCCCTGGGTGCTCAGCTGGGGCGCGTCAGCCCGCGTGCTGTCTCCAGCACACGTCGCGGACCGAGTGCATCGAGAGGCGGCGGCTCTCGCCCAACGCTACGCTGACGCCTAGATCACGAATTTCGAAAACCCGCTGACACTCCTGACAACATACTGTCAAACGCCTTCCGTATCCTCAGGCCATCCAGCAGTTCAAGGAGGCAAATATGAAGGTGCACACGTTTCTGGTCAACCTCACGAGCGAGGAACCGGAGCGCATGAAGGCGTTTTACGGCCAGACAATCGGGCTGGAGAAGAACCCGGACATGGGCGATGACGCCTTCCACGCCGGCGGCGCCGTCATCGCCATCGACGGCCATAGCGAGACGAAGGGCTCGGCCAAGGAGCCGCAGCGCGTGCTGATCGACTTCTTTGTCGACGACCTTAAGGCCGAGCAGTCGCGTCTCGAGGGCAAAGGCGTGAAGTTCCTAAGGACGGCCGGTAAGGAATGGTGGGGCGGGATCATCTCCACCTTCCAGGATCCCGACGGCAACTACTGCCAGCTCATCGAGTACAAGCCGGAGGCGTAGGATGGAGGTTCGCTTCGTAGCTGGAGTCACACCCATCGTCGAAAGTGCCGAGAAGGCTCGGGAGTTCTACGGAAGGGAGCTAGGCCTTCCAGTGCGGGCGGAGGAAGGTGACTACTCCGTCGCTGATCTTGAAGGCGTCAAGCACTTCGGGCTATGGACCCTGAAGGACGCCGCGAGAAGCACTTTCGGCGTCGAGGAGTGGCCAGACGGCCTTCCGCGACCGCAGGTGACGATCGAGTTCGAGGTGGATGACGTGCGGGCGGCAGTAGCAGAACTGAAATCGCGCGGTGTCGACGTATTGCAAGGTGCGAAGGTCGAACCTTGGGGACAGACCACTGCCCGGCTGCTCAGCCCGGAGGGCATCCTGTTGGGAGTGACGTACACTCCCTGGCTCCGAGAAGGACGGTCTGCACAATGACCGCGACTACTCATGTGACCGGCCTCGACGTCCTCCGCGCCGCCGCCGACGGGCTCGTTGAAACGCCGCCGGCGGCTGCGCTGCTCGGCTGGAGGGCGCTCGACCTTGAGCCCGGCCACGTCCGCGTTCAATACACGGCTCGACCGGAGTTCTGTAACCCGCACGGCGCCATCCAGGGCGGCTTTTTGGCGGCGATGCTCGACGACGCGATGGGCCCGGCGCTGTTCACCACGCTTCCAGCGGATCAATTCGCCCCGACGGTCGAGATGAAGGTGAACTTTGTCCGTCCGGCGAGGCCCGGCCCGATCATCGCGGAGGGCAGCGTCGTTCACAAGACGAACTCCATCGCCTTTCTTGAGGGCAAGCTTACGACCGTCGACGGGGACCTTATCGCCACGGCCATGGCGACGGCTCGCATCTTTGCCGCAGCCAAGAACGGCCATGGACATTCGGGATAGGGTCGCGCTCGTCACGGGCGCTGGTTACGGCATCGGCCGCGGCATCGCGCTTCGGCTCGCTGCCGCCGGCGCACACGTCGTCGTCAACGACGTGCACGAAGAGCATGGCCGCGAGACGGTGGGCATGATCGAGTCGGCGGGGGGCAAAGCGGCATTCGTTCACGCCGATGTCACCCTCGACGGCGCGATCCAGCGGGCGATCACCGTCGCTGAGGGGACGTTCGGCGGCCTCGACATCCTTGTTAACAACGCTGGCACCTATTATGACCCTCCCTTCTACCCAGTGGCGGAGGCGAGGGACTGGCGGCGCATCCTGGAGGTCTTCCTGACCGCCTACATGGATGTCATGCAGCGAGCGATAGAGGCCATGAAGAGGCGAGGCGGCGGAGCCGTCGTCAATATCGCCTCCTCTGCCGGAGTGGGTTTCAAGGCCGACAACGACTGGCCCGACTACGCTGCCGCAAAGGCCGCTGTCATGCGGCTGACGGCCACGCTGGCGCCGCTCAAGGAACGGATGAACATCCGCGTCAACTGCATCTGTCCCGGCTGGGTCGCGACCGAGAACGTGCGCGCCTACCTCTCGACCTGGAGCGAGGAGCGAAAGCAGCAGCAAGATGTTCCGGCCGGCGGGCCGGACGCAATGCTTCAGCCAACCGACATCGGCGACGCAGTCGTGCAATTTGTTCGCGACGAGTCTCGCTGTGGCCGGATTTTGCTGTACTACGAGCCGGGCAAGAAGCGGTTGATCCCAACAGACCTCGACCTCTTCGAGCTGGGTGAGGAGGCTTAGTGCTGGTCCCTTGGGGCGAGTTCGCGGACGCTGCGCCCGGCCTCGCCGAACGCGGCGCGCGGCTGTTCGGCGTGGGCGTGGCCTACATCGCCACGACTGCGAAGGACAGCTCACCCCGCGTGCATCCATTCACGCCTTTGATCGGCGGCGGACGCCTCCTCGCCTTCATCGGAGAGCGCACAGTGAAGTATGACAATCTCCTCCGCGACCCCCGCTGCGCCATCCACGCTATGATCGGCAACGACGACGAGGAGTTCATGATCATCGGCCGCGCGGTGGTCTCCGACAACTGGGCGACGAATATGCTGGCAGCGGTCGAGGCGCGCAAGATCAATATGACCAGCCGCAATCACGTACCCTTCGAGTTCATGATCCAGCGCGTCCATTGGGCCGTGTGGAAAGGCCTTGGCACGCCCGACATCCGCAGGCGAGCGGAGCGCTGGCAGGCGCTGGGCTAGAGTGGTGCCCGACCGGCTGGAGCCCGCTGCCATCGGCTTTTCCTCGCATTCGGGCTGGGCGGCGGCTGTCTGTGTGGGCGGCCCGTTGAGCGCTCCTTGCGTCATCGAGCGCTCGCGACTCCTGCTCACCACGTGGCCGCTCCCGCGTGAGCCATATCACGATGCCAAGCGCGGCGGCCCAGACGAGGCTGTGGAGATAGTCGCTGCTGCCGCTGAGGAGGCTCGGGTACTGGCGGCGGAAGCGGTAACCGGGTTTGCTGCCTTGGCCGGAGCGCACGGGTACGAACTAGTCGCAAGTGGACAGGTGCTGGGCGGCGGCAAGCCAGGCGCCTCGCTGTCCCAGTCTCTGTCTACACACGCGGCGATGCATGGCGCCGAGGGATGGCTGTTTCGCGAGGCGCTGATCGAGGCAAGTCAGAGCAGTGGTCTTCGAGCGGTCGGGGTGATTGAGAGAGAGCTGCCGGCCCGCGCTGCGGCGGCGTTGGGGACCTCGGAGGGCGAAGTGGGCGCGCTCGTGCAGCTGCTGGGGCGAGACTGCGGTCCTCCGTGGGGGCGAGACCAGAAGGTGGCAACGATGGCGGCTCTCATCGCGCTAGGTTCTGCGTCGTCCCGAGCGCCCGCTTAGTTGCCGCTGGCGGCTCGCGCGCCGACAATGGCGCGAGATGGTCGTCTCGATCCTCCGCCGCAAGAGCCGCCTGACTGACCGCGCGCGCTGGCGGTCTCAGCTCGACGGCGTTCTGCCGAAGATCACCGGCATTCTCGAGAAGTCGTCGGGATTTGTGTCAGTCGAGTACGCCTGGGATGTGAACGAGGAAGGTGCGTTCGCCCAGATCACGACGTGGCGGACCGAGGATGACTGCAAGCGCTACGTGCGAGAAGGCGCGGCCGCAACTATTGCGACGATCGAGGAAGCGGCGGTCCCGACGGCGCCACACCCGGACGGCAGGTGGGTGCGGCAAACGTACGAAGTCGCCGAACCGTAGGGCGATTGCATTGCCGCCGGACGAGGGTGACTTTCTTTGCGCTGACTGGGTCTGGGACGCGGCGCTGCGCGAACTCCGCAATTACCCCAGGAAGGGTAAGAGGCATGCCGACGAGCCGCAGGCTGTCGAGCGGCTCAAGCCTGTCCGCTCCGTCACCTGGCACCGCTGGTCGCAGGCGCCGATGCAGACCGCGACCGGCCACGTCTTGCCGCCGAGCCTCTCGCGGGTCGTTGTCGCGTACGAGGGCGGCGGCGACCTCACGATCAACGAATACGACCGCGGCTGCGCGGAGAAGCTGGCGAGCGCGATCGCGCAACCCTATGATCTAGCTGTAATTGAGGAAGGTGCGCCCGGCGGCCGTCACGGCGGCAATCTGCCCTCGCGCGACCAGATGGGGCGGCTGGTGAATGAAGCCGGGCGCGAACAGGTGATCCTCGATGAGGTAGGCGGCGAGATCACGGTCACGAAGCGGGGGCGTCTTTGGGGCAAGAAGCGCCGCACGATGCGTACGAACGAAGTGCGCCGTCTAGAGCTGGGCTACGGAGTGGCCGGCCCGATCGAGACATTCACTGTGTGGGCAATGGTTGGGCCGGAGGAGGAGAAGATATCGCTGACCTCGTACTCGGGGTACGAAGGGTGGGCGGAGCCGGAGGAGTGGCGGGAGTTCGTTCGGGAGCTCGGGGGGTCTTTGGGCGTGGAGGGGCGAGTGTAGAGACGCGCCTTCGGGGCGTCTCTACGGCGCTGCGTTATCGCGAAAAGCCCGCGATGCGCTCGAGGCGGTCGATCTTAACGGTCGCAGGGTCGAACAGCGATCCAAAGTACGAGGAGAACGTGGCCATGTGCTCGGTGCCGCGATGCGCCGCCGTAGCGTCGTCGTCCGCGTAGATCTCGTAGACCGTAATCTCGGACGGGTCCTTGCGGTTCCGGTGGAAGATGTAAGTCAGCGCACCCGGCTCGGTGGACTCGACGGAAGCAGCCTGCTTCTGCATCGCCTCTTCGGCCTCGGCTTCTTTGCCGGCAATAATGTTGAACCGGGCGAGAATCGTGTTCATCTTGCCTCCTAAACTGCGCTAATCTAGGATTTCGTTTCGTCGTTTTTTGGGTTTGACTTCCGGATTATTCTGGTCTCTTATTTCTAGAGAGAGCTTTCCTTGTTACCCAAGGGGTCGATTTTAGTCCAGTTGGTCTCGCCGGGCGGGCGGATCGAGAGGTGGGCGAATTCGCTGTCCGGCGCGGCGCCGTGCCAATGGATCTCGCCCGCCGGCACATGGACGATATCGCCCGGGCCGACCTCGTTCCGCTCGCTCTCGGTGGCGAGGATGCCGCGGCCCTCGATGCAGTGCAGGACCTGGGGCACCTCGTGCGAGTGCAGGTAGGTGCGCGCGCCCGCGCTGAAGCGAACGACGATGATCTCGATACCCTCGGTGCCCGGGATGATAGGCTGCACTCTTACCTCGCCGACGAAGAACTGCTCGCCGGCGGGGACGGCGGCGTCTGGGGCGACGCGATGGACTTTCATGCGGTTTCAGAGCTCAAAGCGCGTGCCGACACTGTTCTGGACAAAGGCGTTTGGGAAGCGGGCGGCTAGGGCGTGAACTGCCTTCCATCCTGTGCAGTGTGCAGGAACGATCACCTGAGGGTCTAGCTCGGCGAGGGCGTTGCAGACAAGCGGAATGATGGGCTCGAAGAGCGGTCCGTTGAGGTGGAAGCCACCGATCACCGTATAGATACGCTCGACGCCGGTGAGTTTGCGAGCATACCGAATGATGTTAACGATCCCGGCGTGTCCGCAGCCGGTAAGGACGACCAGGCCTTTGTCGCGAACGTTCAGGATGGCGGCCTGATCGTCGAGGATCAGGGGGTCGGGTTGCCAATCGCCGTTGCGCTTCGCCTGGTGGATCGGAAAGCCTTTCTCAAAGTCGGTAGTCCGGTCTACCTCCCCGGTTATCAGAAGTGAACCGTCGAGGAGGAACGAAGGCTGCTTCTCCTCGATGATCTCGAAGCCGGCGCCTTTGATTGCTGACTTGCTGGGCGTCGGCAACTCGAACGGCTCCCGGCCAGGAAGGACGAGTCGCCGCCGGCTCCAGGCCTCAGGGTGGAGGAACACTGGCACGCTCAAGCGGCCAAGCGTGCGCACGAGTCCGTCCATGCCGGTCGTGTGGTCAAGATGACCGTGGCTCAGCACGATCGCCTCGATATCTTTCGGAGAGTGGCCCAAACGTCGCATGTTCTCGACGAGGCCGCTCGGCGTCATGCCGGTGTCGAACAGCACTGTGTGCGCGCGGCCGCTGGAGTGGACGTCGATCAGCGCCGAGAAGCCGTGCTCAGCCAGAGGATTGTCGGCCGTCTGGCCCTCCTCCAATACGCTGGCTGGAACGCGCGGCGTCTCGGCTGTTGGAAGCCCCAAGCGCTTTGCCGGCCCCTGATCCATCAAGAGCATATCGACATAGTTGTCGACGAACGTCGTGATGGTGACGGAATCGACGGGTGGCAGGGCGATGCGAGGTTCGGGCACCTGGGCTCCTTCTACACTACTGACGGGTGCCGCCAGTATACGAAATGGAGCGAAGTCCGGAGATCCGGTCAGGTAGCTAGCCGGTGGTCAAGGTGCAGCTTGAGCGGCTTACCCACACCTGTTATAACCGCACGAGCGGCACACCAGGCACCCCTCTTGGTACGCCAGCAGCGCCCCGCAGTCCGGGCAGCCGATGCCGCTGTCGCCCGAAGAGGCGTCCGCGGGCGACGGGCCTGTCGCCACTACGTGGGCCGGAGGTTCGGTCCCGAAGCGCATCTGGAGCCAGTGGAAGATGTAGTCGATGACGCTGGTAGCCCACGGCACCTGCGGGTTGCCGGTCGGGCCGTATGGCTCGAAGCGGGTGTTGCGCATCTTCGGGGCCAGCTCTTCCAGCG
>VBEI01000152.1:0-2688 GCA_005882715.1 Chloroflexota bacterium
TTATGGATGGTCGCGGGTTGCCGAACGATTCGAAGACGTCTACCAGCGGATGCCCCGCCGCTTAGTGCCTCGCGCGTCCCGTCTTCAAGCAGAACCCCGCTCTAGGGCAACGCGCTTTGGCTGACGGCAGGTCCTATACCAGGCGGATGCCCGAGATAAACAACTTCTACGAACTCCAGGGCGGGCAGATGTAAGCGCGGTTGCTACTCCGCGCGGCGCAACCGTCGCCGCCTTCAGAAAGACACTGACAACTCTCGTGTTTGGCAGCTGGGGTTAGCCGCAGGCCCGAGTTCGGCCGCGCCAGTGGCGATGCTAAGATAGCAAATAAAGTCGCGAAATAGCGATGAGAGAGAGCATGCGAGCCTACGTACTCGTTGAAGCAGCAGTCGGTACGGCCAACTCCATAGTTAGTGGGATTCGCAGCTTAGCTTCCGACGACATCAAGTTGGTCTCGGCAGACGTGGTCACTGGGCCGTACGACTCCATAGTTGTCCTGGAAGCTAACGATCTCGATCAGCTGGCTCGATTCGTCACGGACAAGATCCAGGCGATCGACGGCGTCCAGCGCACTCTTACGTGCATCGCATAGTACGCCGGGAAGAAACAATTAGTGGCGCCTCCACGCGAATAAGCGCCTCGGGGGAATTTTCGCCGCTCTAAGCGATGAGTTTACATGCGACTTGCGTACCTGCCCAGCGCCATTAGCGGCCAGTAATTCCGATATAGGTGGTACTTGATGTAGAAATCCCCGGGAAACCCCGTGCCCGTGAACTCGTCCTCCAGCCACTGCCCGTCCTCTTCCTGCGTCTCAACGAGATACCCAGCGGCGCGTTCGACGGCCTGGGCGACAACCCCATCGCTCGAATCCCCACCCGCGGCCAGCAGGCCAAGCAACGCCCACGCCGTCTGCGACGCGGTGCTTGGTCCCCGGCCGATCGATGACGGGTCTACATAGCTCAAACAGCTTTCGCCCCAGCCGCCGTCGTCGTTTTGCCGCGCCAGCAGCCAGCTAACCGCCCGGCGAACATAGGGCTGTGACATATCTTCACCCGCCGCAGCCAACGCCGGGAGCACGCTACCCGTCCCGTAGATATTATTCACGCCCCAGCGGCCGAACCAGCTGCCATCGACGCGCTGCTCGCCGCGCAGGTAGCGCACGGCGCTCCCATTCGATTCCTTCTCGCCTACCAACGAGAGAGCCTCCACAGCATGCGCCGTCACGTCTTCAGAGGGCGGGTCGATTACCTCGCCGAAGTCGCAGAAGGGGATCTCGTTGACTATACGACGCGTGTTGTCTTTGTCGAACGCTCCCCAGCCCCCGTTGGCCGACTGCATACCGCGCAGCCAGTGCACACCGCGTTCCAGAGCGAAGGCTTTGCGTGCTTCGGGCACATGCGTTCTGGCGAGGGCGATCAGTACGGCCGCTGTGTCGTCGGTGTCCGGATAGAAATCGTTCTCGAACTCGAACGACCAGCCACCGGGCTCGACGCCCTTTGCCTTCACCTGCCAATCCCCGCCCGTCAGCACCTGTTCACGAAGGAGCCACTGCCCTGCCTGCATGAGCGCCGGATGACCGTCCGAAATGCCGGAGTCCCGGAGCGAGATTATCGCCAGCGCCGTATCCCAGACGGGCGAGAGGCAGGCCTGCGGGTTGAAGGTGTTGTCGTCTTCGATCGACCACGCGCCCTCGAAGCCCTCGATTCCTTTTCGCATCAACGGATGCTCCAGCGGGTACCCACGCAGCTTGAGCGCGATAAGCGAGTACACCCACGGCGGCTGTATTCCGCCCCATGAACCGTCGGCTTCCTGTCGGGCGACAATCCAGCGCTCCGCCGCACGATAACCTGCCTCCCGCAGCCATTTGATCGCGACGCGGTCGTAGCGCCGGAGGACCGCGTCTGCCGCATGGAAGAATCCCTTCCAGGAGAGCATGTTCCTTGGCTTCGGTAACGCGTAGTCAGCCCGTTTCCTGACCGCTGGGTACAGTTCGTCGATGCGAGCGCGCTCCGGAATCGGGCAGACCGGTCGCTCGGTGAGGATGATCAGCATCGGCACGATTGTCGCGCGCGCCCAGGAGGCGAAGTCATAGATGTTCAGCGGGAACCAGGATGGCAGGAACATCAGCTCCGGCGGCAAGGCCGGCACGCCCCGCCAGTCCCACTGACCGAACAATGCCAGCCAGATCTTCGTGAACACTCGCACACGCGGAATACCTCCCGCCGAGAGCACGAATTCCCGGGCGCGACGCATATGCGGCTCCTCCGGCGAGGTGCCCGCCAGCTTTAGCGCGAAGTACGCCTCCACCGTGGCGTTTAGGTCCGGCGGGCCTCCGTAGTAGATCGTCCAAGCGCCGTCGGCTGACTGCTGGCTCTTGAGATACGCAACGACCTTCCGCCAGCGTTCGCTGTCCGCAATCCCGAGGAAGTGCGTCAGCATTAGGTACTCCGCCGCCATGCAGACGTTCGTCTCAAGTTCGCCGACCCAGTAGCCATCCGGGTGTTGCGTGCGCAGGAAGTAGTCCTGCGTACGACGGATCGCCTCGTCGAGCGCGGGGGGTGCGCTGTTCGAGGCGCCGGCGGCCGTTGTCTGCATCAGCGGACGCCGCTGTGGAAGTGCTGCACGAGTGGGGCTAGGAAGGCGGCGAGGAAGACTGTGAGGTTGTTCAACGCCAGCCTGCCCGCCTCGAAT
>VBEI01000152.1:2705-10533 GCA_005882715.1 Chloroflexota bacterium
AGTTGCCGTCGGCCTTCATCGCCCCGGTCCTTACTAATGGCTCGGCCGCGCCATCGGAGATTGTGCGTACCGCAAGGAAGGGAAGGTCTCGCTTCGCGGCTGCCTCGCCGATCCAGAAGCTCTCCATCTCAACGATATCGTGCCCCTTCCAAGCATGGTGAACCGATTTCTCGTCAGCGCCAACCGCTAACTCGTCCACCGTGATGGATGAGCCGGTCGAGACGGGCAGGCCCATACCACGAGCAGCCGCGACCGCTGCCTCCATGAGTCCCGCATGCGAGACTACGGTTGCGTCGGCGCCGGAGTTGCGCTGTGATTCGTGGTCGACGCGCTCGCAGACCACTAGGTCACCCGCGCTCAGTTTCGGCGACAAGCCACCAGCGACCCCGACAGACAGGGCGACGGTGGGGGCGTAGCAGGCGAGCGCCGCTTCCGCGGCGTCCCGGGCACGGATGCCGATGCCCGTCTGGCAGATCATGGCGCCTTGGGTCTCGTACACCGAAAAGCCTTGTAATTCACTGTGGCGGATGTTGCTGATCCAGGTAAGGCACGCCTGCACCTCGATCTGCATCGCGGCGAAAACCGCTATCACTTGGCAGAAGCCCTCTTGCCGCCGATGCCGCGACGTACCGACCGCCAGGCGAGCTCTGCCAACGCGGAGGGCTTCGCCATCGCTTCGTGTACGGCCGAACCCTCGTAGCCGCAATGCATCATGCAGGTCGCGCAGCGGGGGTCGCGGCCAAAGCCATACGCTTTCCAGTCGGTTGTTTCCATCAACTGCTGGAAAGAGGTCGTGTGCTCGTCGGCGATGAGATAGCATGGCTTTCGCCAGCCGGCGGGTGTATATGTCGGCGTGGACCACTGACTGCATTCGTATTCCCGCTTGCCCATGAGAAAGTCGAGATAGAGCGGGTTGTTGTAGAACCGGAGGCCCTGACGGCAGCCGTCGAAGACCCGGCGGAAGAAGGAGTGCGCCTCCTCTCGCTGCATGAAAATATCGTGGTGCGCCACTTCCTTGTACTGAAATCCCGGGGTGACCATTATCCCCTCGACGCCCATCTCATGCAGCATGGCGAACAGGCTGTGGTACTCCTCGGGCCTGTTGCCGCTGAAGATCGTCGTGTTCGTGCACACTCGATAACCGGCCTTGCGGAACTCCTTGACCGCTTTGATAGCGACGTCATAGACGCCCTCGCGCTCGACAGCGACATCGTGCGTCTGTCGAAGCCCGTCCAGATGGACAACGAAGGCAAAATAAGGGGAAGGTCGAATGACCTTCAGCGCCTTCTTGTAAAGCAGAGCATTCGTACAGAGGTACACGAACCTCTTCTGTGCGACGGTCGCAGACACGATCTCGCCGATCTCAGCGTGCATCAGAGGCTCGCCCCCGGCGATCGAGACGACGGGGGCGTCGCACTCTTCCACCGCGCTCAAGCACTGGTCAACCGATAACCTTCGGTCGAGGATCGGTTCGTATTCGCGAATGCGCCCACAGCCGGTACAAGTGAGGTTGCAGGCCTCGAGCGGCTCCAGGATCATCGTCAGCGGAAAGCGCTGGCGACCGCGGAGCTTCTGGCGAAAGAGATACCAGGCCAGCTTGATCGAAAGCCTCAGCGGCCTTCCCGACATGCCCAAGATTCTACAACGAACGACGACTCTCACCAACACTTAATTATTGCCCAACTAGGGTAGGGACGCAGTGGCCCCTGAACCAAGACAAAACTCTGTGGCGGCGGCGTTTGCCATACTGGCTAAAGGGCCAAACTTGCTTGTCGGCGGTGGCTTCGCTCAGTCCTTGACACTTCAGGACGAGCGGGACGGGGCGACCAGGGAGGAGCCTTCCAGAGCCCGCCTCTACAGGTGGGCCAGGTAGCGCGAACAGAGGTCGGGCAGCTAGGCGAAGGCCCGGTCCGCCTGCTCCATGAGGCAAGGGAATGGCTCGAGCATCGAACGACATCTACGGCGACGTGAATTCAATGCAGCATAGCTCCTAAGCTATGGCAATGGTGCTCACATCCGCCCGCTTCGCTGGCTCTATCGACACGCCCAGAAGGTGCGGCTACACTTATCCTTGCTCAAGCGCGAGGGTGATTCCGGATGAAGTTGGGTAGCTGGTCTCTCCGCCTGAGCGGGTTGGCGCTGGGGTGGGTGCGACTAGACCGGATGTGAAATACCTGCCTCCGTCGGGTCATCTCTCCCCGGCGCTACTCTCTCGTCAGATACCCCTCGCCGGAAACCTAGTAGGAGGGTCGCTATGACGGTTTCAAGATTGGCGTTGGAGTCTCGTCCATCTCGGTCGGCTGCTGCGCTAGGCCTGCTGCTCTTGCTGGCGGCGTCCGGCATGGAATATTGTTGACAACGCCCGCCCCATTGTTTACAACCCACCTTCCTTCGTGTGTCCCGCTTGACCGCGCCCACGCCGGCGACCTTATCATTGCCATGGCTAAAAATCTGTTAGGCCGAAGGGAGGCGATGGTGTGTCACGGCCTACAGACAACAAACGACTTGCGATACTTGATCTAGCATCGCGCGGGTACCGCCCCAAGCAGATCGCTGGCGAATTGGACGTTAGCCGCCAGTATGTGCATGTGGTGCTGGGCCGCTTACTCGCCGGTCTCCTGCGTGACCGCCCCCGAGCGGCTGCGTGAGCTGCGCAGCAACTACCAGCAGGCGCGAGCGGTGCTGGATGGAGGTGGCCGCTATGAACGGCTTAGATACGCTTATGACGGTGTCAGATCAGGTGATGCTCCTGCCGGATCAGTATCTGCGACAGGGGATAACGATCCTGCGCAGCGTCATTTACCTGGCGCGCCTGGAGGAGGAAGGCCGGCGCGAGCAGGCCCTGCTGGTGCGTCAGGCAATGGAGGCTAACGGCGCGCTCGTCACCCAGTCCGCAGCCGTCTCGGCGCCAGCGACGCAGCCGTCCCTGGAGCCAGACCAGTCCTGGGCGCAAGACTTCCGCGCCGGTGACCCGGACCGCCAGCACGTCTCGTCAAGCGAGGCGAGTGGCCTCATCACCGCCCTTGAAACGATCATCGATAACCTGCAGTACACCAACGTCACCGAGCGCCAGCTTGTGTTGGAAGTGCGCGCGGCCGTAGGCAGGGTGCGAGCCATGGGTAACCACGAGCCGGCACGACGAGGAATCCGCCGGCAGCCCCTAAAACGCGCGGGCAGGGGCAGGGCAAGTGCGGCAAGGGCAGCAACGTGAGCGGATGCCGACTGCCGCAAATCCTGCCCCGCCCTCCTTCTTGGTTGGGCTCGCCAGTGCGCGACATCAGCGGGTTCGTTCCGTCCATTCGGCGCTGATGACAACCGTCCGCGCGATTGGCTTGTCGCAATGATGTACTCGCTGCTCAAACCATTCGACCGTATAACCTGAGGCGGCAGAGTAGGGTGTTAGCCTGTTATCGAGTCTTCGTCGCCAACGCAATCCCGCCAACCTCGCCCGTCGCGTCATCCACCTGAAATCGCAGGTTAGAGGGAGCCGCAAACGTGCACCGCACAATCCACTTCTTCGTCTGCGCGTTGAAGTCCTCAGTTTCACAGGACGTTGTCACCTTGGACAAGTCTATTCCACTCTCGAGCGCCCGCTCCTCGAACGTTGTATGGATAAATTGTTCCGCCCTCGCAGCCGCCTCGCCGCCGGTCAGGAAGCGCTGAAGTGTTAGGTCAGAAGTGGCGGCGGCGCTGCCGTGCCACGGCTGCCACAGCATAACGCTGGCCGCTATTGTCGTGCCCAGGACGAAGGTTGCGGCGAGGCCAGCCCATCTTCTCATTCGCAGCCATACTCGTCGCCATCGTGGTTGTCCGAACACCACACCACGTTCACGTCCCGTAGGTAGACTATGTTTCATGGTGCCGGTGAGGCTCGCCGTCCTTGTTCGTGGACGCCACTCCTGCCCAAGTATCCCCAACCTGAACCTCATGGCTGTTCCTAGCCTTTCTCCCCGCGAATTGTTTCTCCATGCTGCGCCCGTCTCGGAGGCGCGTCAACGGTTATTTAGTCAACTCTTTGTAAGAATTTGAGAATCTTATCAGAACTTCGTCAGAACTGAGACCCTATCCACAACTTTGTAGCCGCCAGCCCGTCGGCTAGTCCCAATGCCGACCGCAACGATACACACCGAGATGAGCGACGTTCTGATAGCCCCATTCCGCTCACCGGAGGCTGCTTCTTACGTCTCAGGCCGCTGGAGGCGCGAAATTCCAATGGAACATGAATTGTGAGCCGCCGCGCACGGAGACTAAAACAGCGAAGAATTCACACTCGCCCTCGGGGTCGCCGTCTGTCAATCTGGCTCACGCTACTCATAGCACTCGTATCCGTGATTGTGGCGGTGGCCCGTTCACTCCGCCTTCGCTAGCTCGTTGGCAATCAGGTCGAGGTCTCCCCTTGTTAGGCCTGAGGATGCCGTGTCCTGGAAAGTGGGCAATGACCGCTCGCAACGGCGATCCCGCCGACAGCGCCTCCTGGCGCCGTGAGATTATCACGCTGTGTCCACGCTGTGACGCGCTGATGATGAGGCTGGCTCCAAAGGGCGAATCCTGAAGGCGCAGGCGGGCGCTGGTTTGGCGGGCATACAGTAGGCCGGCCTCCGTCAACCTGGGACCCATCGAGTTCCGCTGAATAGACGGCAGAAACGCTTGACCCGTCGAGACGTGACTGGTCAAGATGCGCGGTGCTCGGCGAGACTCAGGCTCACTCGCACGAAGCCGCACGAAAAGAAGGTCGGCCCCGTTATGGTAAGGCACTGAGGCCGAGACTTAGTCGGGTCAGCTCCCTCACCTCGCTCAGGGAAACGCTACAGAGAAGACGTAGTGTCTACGCCGACTTCAATTGAGAGTGCTGGGTCTATGTCCAAGCCTGTTTTGAGAAGGACGTGGGCGCCTGCGCTGGAGTGCTGCTCTAGGGTTTAAGCGGCCGCCGCCGGACTCGTGTGTGCTAGTGCACGACCAGGTTCCCACCGTCCAGAAGTTGCTCGACCGTCTTGGTTCCGTTCCAGTTGCTCGAGTACCAGAGGTTGCCAGCCTTGTTGATGACTGTGATTGCCATCGTGTCCGGGCCCGCCGGTCCATTCGAGCCCGGCTCGCCGTAGTCGGTCATATCCATCTGGAGGGTAGCTCCGCCATCAAGCGAGATCGGGTTCGCCGGGTTGGTTACGTCCTGTATGTTGGCTCCGCCTTTGAACGTTGCTTTGATCCAGCAAATCGAAGACGCGTTGTAGGTGCATCCGTTCTGCGGCGTGGCGGTGCAGCCCGTTCCCGCGTTGCAGTAGAGCACGCCGAGGGTTTGCAGGTTATTGCCCTTGACCTGGTACAGGTGGCCGTTGCGCCGGATAATCGTGTTGATCCGGCCCTGGAGGTTCGTGCCCTTGCTGTTGTATTTCACGTTGAATCCGAAGTTGTTCTTTGAACCGACGTCGCCGGAGTTGATGCCGGCAGTGGCGCTCGTTAGCCTCAAGTAGCCGCCACCGGTGATGAATTGGGAGGCGAGCGGCTTGGAAACGGTGACCATGCTGTCGTCAATTTGAGCGGCCCTTGTGTAGTAGCCGTCCACGAAGATACCGATGTCCCACGAGTTGCTGTCGGCGCTGCCGAGCGAGAACGTGTAAGGACAGCTCGCGGTCGCTTGCGTCGAATCCGCTGGGTTGATAAGCACGAAGCTCTTCGGCGCGGACGCCGGGTAGGCGACCTGGCACAATTCGGTTGCCGGGACCGTGTCCATGTTCATGAAGTGGACTACCGCGTTACGGATGTCTCCTCGCGATCCGTCGTTGATATCTGTGATGGTCGCTTGCAACTGCACGGTGGCAGTCGCGGTTGTTGTTGACGTCGTGAACTGCATCGACGGGCCGGTGTAAACGACCGGGTCTGCGTTCTCTTGTGTCACGTTGACGGTGAGCGGTTTCGCGTCCGATAGCGATCCATCGCTCACGCGGATCGTCCGCAAGTAGGTACTGGGAGCGACGCCGAGCGGACCGGAGATTGTAGCGGTTCGCGTTCCGGGACTGCTTGGGCTCGCTGGCGCCGTGGACCCCGCTGCCGGCGTGAGCACGAGACCCGCCAGTAAGCCCGGCGCATCAACGCTGAACGTGAGCTGTGAGCCCATGTTGTCGATGTCCGTTGCGGTCAGCGCGATCACGGGCGATGTTTGATCGGAGTACTGGCCACCGGTTGAGGAAGCCGACATAGTCAGAACTGGCCCGTCGTTGACCGGGTTCACTGTGATCGTGACGGTCTGCGGAGCCGAGGTATCGACGCCGCCGTATGCGGTGCCGCCGTCGTCGTGGATCTTCACCGTAACCGTGGCCACACCGTTGGCGTTCGGAGCCGAGGTGAAGGTCAGAGTGCCGGTGGACGAGACCGCCGGCTGGCCGCTGAACAGACCGTTGTTGTTGTTGCTGACGATGAAGTCCAGCGTCTGGCCGCTCTCGTTAGCCGGGCCCTTGCCGAGGTTCGTCGCCCATCCCGAGACGGTCTGGGCAGCGGCATCCTCGTTCACTGTCTGGTCGGCGCCCTTGGTGAAGCTGGGGACGTCGTTGACAGGGTTGACCGTGATCATGAAGGTCTGCGGAGCGGAAGTATCGACGCCCCCGTTGGCGGTGCCACCGTTGTCATGGATCTGCACTGTGATGGTTGCGACTCCGTTGGCCTCGGTGGCTGGCGTGTAGGTCAACGTTCCAGTCGAGGAGATTGCGGGCTGGCTGCTGAACAGACCGTTGTTGTTATTGCTGACGATGAAGTCCAGCGTCTGGCCGCTCTCGTTGACTGTGCCCTTGCTGAGGTTGGTCGCCCAGCCCAAAGCCGTGTGGGCACCGGAATCCTCGTTGACCGTCTGGTCGGCGCCCTTGGTGAAGCTGGGAATGTCGTTGACGGGGTTGACCGTGATCGTTACGATCGCTGCACTCGCCGAATCAAGAGCACCATCATTGGCCTTGTAAGTGAATTTGAACGTCGAACCATCGGAGCTGTTTGCGTCGGTATTTGGGGAAAAGCGGACCGTCCGGCCATCCGAAAGGACAATCGCGCTGCCTCCTGTGACGTTTCGAAGCGAGACGGTTCGCAGGTCGGAGTTCGCATTGTCCACGTCAGTGTCGTTTGCGAGGACGTTTACATCGACTGAGGTGTCCTCGTTGGCGGTGGCGCTGTCGTTGTTGGCGACCGGCGGGTCGTTGACGGGCGTGACCGTAATCGAGACGGTGGCCGTGCCGCTGCACTTGGGGTCGGCCACTGGCGGCGAGCCCGTCGTGCCGTTGTCGCAGGTCTTGTAGGTGAAGGAGTCGCTGGTGGTCTCGCTGCCGTCGTGGCTGTAGCTGAAGGTGCCGTCGGCGTTGAGGGCCACGCTCCCGTGGGCCGGGTCGCTGAGCTTGGTGGCGGTGAGGGTGTTGCCCTCGGCGTCCGTGTCGTTGGCGAGGACGCTGGCCGCTGTGCTGTCGAGCACTGTGACCGTGCCGCCCTCGGCCACGGTGGCGCTGTCGTTGTTGGCGACCGGCGGGTCGTTGACCGGCGTGACCGTAATCGAGACGGTGGCTGTGGGGCTGCACTTGGCGTCGGGCGAGCCGTTCGTCGTGCCGTTGTCGCAGGTCTTGTAGGTGAAGGAGTCGCTGGTGGTCTCGCTGCCGTCGTGGCTGTAGCTGAAGGTGCCGTCGGCGTTGAGGGTCACGCTTCCGTGGGCCGGGTCGCTGAGCTTGGTGGCGGTGAGGGTGTTGGCCTCGGCGTCCGTGTCGTTCGCCAGGACACTGGCGGCCGTGCTGTCGAGCACTGTGACCGTGCCGCCCTCGGCCACGGTGGCGCTGTCGTTGTTGGCGGCCGGCGCGTCGTTGAC
>VBEI01000153.1 GCA_005882715.1 Chloroflexota bacterium
ACCTCGTCCTCGAACTTACCCGCCGAAGCCCCCAGCGCCTCGGAGGGGTTCGAGACCAGCAGGTCAGCCTCGGCCGGCTTGATCGATGTCTGCTTCTCGCCCTCGCCTCCGCCGCCACAGGCAACCGCCAGCACCAGCGCGCCGACAAGCAGCCCCGCGGAAAGTATTCTTAAGTGTCTTCGCATGCGCCCCCTTCTGGCCGCGTCTAGTGCATCGCCCGGACAGTAAGAGCCCGCCCGCCCGGACGCCGTTACATAATGTCGTACCTCGTACCTCCGACCCTCCGACCGGCCAACTGCGGACCTCTTACCTCTGACACCTTACTCCTTGCCTCCTACCTCTTATCTCCTGGCTCCTTATCGTCCTCCCTCTCGTTGACCCCCGCTTTCGCCGCAAGCTACAATTAGCGCGGCCTGTCCTGAGCGCAGCCCGCGATCAAGCCGCACGGGCCCGCCGGTGGGCGATATGTCAGACATCATTCGGAGGCCGGTTCTTGCCCAAGCGCACCTATCAACCGAAGAAGCGCCGTCGCTTGCGAAGGCACGGCTTCATGGCCCGCAACAGCACCCGGGGCGGCCGCGCCGTTCTGAAGCGCCGCATGCTGAAGGGCAGGTGGCGGCTCGCGGTCTAAGCCGCCCGCGCCCGATCGATGCGCGCCCCTCAACGTCCATGCGCAAAGAGCTTCGGCTCCGCCGCCGAAGGGACTTCGACGCTGTCTTCCGTCGGGGCCGCTCCTGGCACAACGAGTTGCTCGTGCTAAGGGCGCTCACCAACAGCCTCGAACACAACCGCTACGGGTTCGTGACGCCAAAGCGCCTGGGTGGCGCCGTTATCCGCAACCGCCTGCGACGCCGCCTCCGCGAGGCGATCCGCGTGCTTCCGACCAATTGCGGCTGGGATGTCGTCGTATCCCCCAAAGCGCCCGCCGCCAATGCCAACTTCCAGCAACTAAATCGAGCGGTGGTCGATCTGCTCGTCAGAGCTGGCATTCTGGCGGAAGATCCTCCCGCGGGGGAGAGACCGGCGTGAGACAAGCATCTCTGGCGATGATCCGCTTCTACCAGCGGAACATCTCCGGCGGCTGGCCTGGCGCCTGCCGCTTTCAGCCGACCTGTTCCCATTACGGCTATGAGGCGATCGAGCGGCACGGTATTCTCAAGGGGTATGTCCTCACCATTTGGCGTCTCGTCCGCTGCAACCCGTTCAACCGGGGCGGCCTCGATCCTGTCCCTTGACCGGCCGAGAGACTGCCAACCGAAGGAGGAAGAGCATTCAGCTGATCGGGCGCACAAGCCCGCGCCATCTCCATTGGGCGGTCTTCGCCGTCGTGCTCGCCTTCGTGCTGTTAGCCGCTGCTTGCGGACGCATCGCGTCGCCTCAAGGCTGGGCGGGCCCAACGCTGTCCGACGACGGCAAGACCATCTATGCGACCATCGAGCGCGGCAAGATCGCGGCTCTGGACGCCAATATGGCCCCTGAGACCGGCGCGGAGTGCGCCGACGCGAAGGACAATGATGGGGACGGAGCCGTGAACGAAGGCTGTCCCAAAGCGGGCCAGAAGTCGGAGGAAGGCGCCCAATGCATGAACGACACGAACGACGACCAGAACAACGGCGTGGCCGACGACAACCTGGTCAACGACGGCTGCCCTGCCACGATCGTCCGTTGGGTATTCCCGCCGAATACCGATGAAGGCAATAAGCTGAAGCTCGAAGGCATCTACGGCGCTCCCATCCGCGTTGGCGACTTTGTGTACATCGGCGCCTACGATGGAAACGTCTACGCCCTCAACGCCGCCGATGGTTCCGCCAGATGGCGTTTCGAGACTAACGACGCGATCGTCAGCTCGCTGGCGGCGAAGGACGGGACGCTCTTCGCGACGTCGACGGACGGCCGGCTTTACGCCATCGATGCCGCTACCGGCATCGAGAGAGGCCGCTTCGAAACCGGCAGCAGCATCTGGGCCTCGCCCGTCGTCGTTGGTGACGTTGTTTACGTGGCAGCCATGGACGGAAAACTGCACGCCCTGGACGCCGGCGCCCTCACGCCGGTCTCTGGCTTTTCCTTCAAGACAGACGCTGGCCTCCTCATGGAGCCGACGCTCGCCAACAATGACACGCTCCTCGTCGGCGGCATCGACCACAAGCTCTACGCGCTCGACCCGAAGACCGGCAAGCAGCGCTGGTCCCAGCCCTTCGAAGGCGGGAACTGGTTCTGGGCGAAGCCGCTCGTGAAAGACGGCACCGCCTACGTCGCCGACCTCGATGGAAACGTTTACGGTGTCGACCTGAAAGACGGCAGACGCCTGTGGAGCTTCCAGGCCAGCGACTCCGTGCGCGCCGCGCCGCTGCTCGCTGGCGGCACTCTCGTCGTCGTCGACCGTAGCGGCAACGCCTACGGCCTTAAACCCGAGGACGGCTCTCGCCAATGGGGGCCGACGCTCCTCGGCAAGACGGTCCTCTCCGATCCCTTCCTCCTCCAACCGGCATCAGCCTCACCGAGCCCAGCGCCCTCCGAATCGCCGGCTGCCTCGCCGAGTCCAACATCCCCCGAATCGCCTGCTGCCTCGCCGCTCGCGTCGCCCGCGCCAACCCGCGCGGCCGCGGCCGAGGTGCTTATCGTCGCCCAGGGTGGCAACCTCTGCCGCCTCGATCCCGCCGACGGCACGCCGACCGCCGCCCTCCTGTGCGCCGAGGTATCGCTGTGACGCGTGTCGCGGCGCCCTCCGACTCCGCCGGCCGCCCACGCGGTAGCCGTGGTAACGCCATCATGTTCGCCATCATCGGCCTCGTCGTGATTCTCTTCGTGCTTCTCGGCCCGGGCCGCGCCTTTGACACGCTCCTCATCACACCGCTCATTAACGCCCTCGTCTTCCTCGACATCATCGTCTTCGGCCAGTTCGGGCTCGCCATCCTCCTCTTCACCCTCCTCCTCCGCCTCGCGACCATCCCCTTCACCATCCGCCAGCTCGAGTCCACGCGCGCGATGCAGGCGGCCCAGCCGCAGATCCAGGAGGTCCAGAAGAAGTACAAGGACCCGAAGCGCCGCCAGGAAGAGATGATGAAGCTCTACAAGGAGGTCGGCTTCAACCCGCTCGGCTGCGCCATGCCGCTAATCATTCAGATGGGCGTCTTCATCGCCCTCTACCGGGCGCTACGCTTCGTCGTGGGCGGTAGTCCCGAGAGCCTCGTCGGCCTCTCGCAGCACCTCTACAACATCCCCATGCTCCAAAACGCCATCCCGCTGGATCAGCACTTCCTGTGGCTGAACCTCGGCAAGCCGGACGTCACCTACATCCTGCCCCTTATCGTCGGTGTCTCGACCTACGTCCAGCAGAAGATGAGCATGACCCCGAACGCCAACCCGCAGCAGCAACAACAGCAGCAGATGATGGCCTGGATGATGCCGATGATGCTCTTCTTCCTGACGCTCAACCTGCCCAGCGGCGTCGGTGTCTACTGGGTCACTTCGAACGTCTTTCAGCTGTTCGCCGGCTACTACGTCTACGGTCGCCGCGCCTTAAGCTGGCGCCAGCTATTTTCCCTCGCGCCCGCCGACGCAACCGTTACGGCGGCCTCGAAGAAGCGCGAACAGCCCAAACGCACGCAATCAAAACAACCGGAGGACAGCGTCCCCGCCACTGCCCCAGACGGCGCCGGACCTTCGGCCGCGAGAGTGAGGCCTGTCCATGGAAAGCGTAGAGGTAAGCGCAAAAACCGTCGATGAAGCGATCGACATCGCCCTCGAGGACCTGGGCCTTAAGCGCAGCCAGGTAGACATCGAGGTCCTGACGCCTGGGAAGCCTGGCCTCTTTGGCCTCGGCGGCGAGCAGGCGCGCGTCCGTGTCACCGCGCTCGTAGAGCCCATCCGAAGGCCTGCCGAAGACGGGGAGGAAGAGCCGATCCCCGAGGAGTTGCTCGGCGAGCGCGTCGAGATCAAAGACCTCGACGCCGAAGAGGTGCAATATGCGCACCAGTTCCTGCGCGAGCTTCTCGTCCTCATGGACATCATCGCCGACGTCTCTGTCCGCGAGCCGGAGACCGCCGCCGACGGCCTCGGCCGCGCCACCGCCGTGCTCGACGTCGAGGGCGAAGACCTCGGCCTTCTCATTGGGCGCCGCGGGAGCACTCTGTCCGCGCTCCAGTACCTCATCAACGTGCTCGTCACACGCAAGCTCGGCAGCCGCGTCCTCGTCACTGTCGATGTTGAGGCTTACCACCGCAGGCGCGAGGACACCCTGCGAGGGCTCGCGCGCCGCATGGCCGACCGCGTCCGCCAGTCGCGGCGGCCGATGACGCTCGAGCCGATGCCTGCCGCGGAGCGCCGCATCATTCACATCGCGCTCGCCGACGACCCGAGCGTCATGACCGCGTCGACCGGTTTCGGCGAGGGCCGGAAGGTGGTGATCCGTCCGCGCGGGAACGGCGGCCCCCGCCATCGCCGGGAAGGGCCCGGGCGCTCGCCGGGGCCCTTCGAGGGGCCGCGCATCTAGGCGGCCCGCGCACGATGCGACCGCAGTTCCTGGTTATCGGCCACATCGTCCAGGACCTCATCTCGGAAAGCGATCCCGCCTCGTGGCGGCTGGGCGGCGCTGCCTCCTTCGCCTCCACGATGGCGCGTAACCTCGGCCTCCGCACCGCCGTCCTTACCTCCGCCTCAGCCGATCTCCCGCTTAGCGAACTCCTGCCCGGCATCGATTTCGAGGTCGTCCACAGCCGAAGCACCACCCAGATGCGCAACCTCTACGGTGAAGGGCCGCGCCTCCAGTTCGTTCCCCAGCGCGCTGCCCCCCTTACGCCGGACTACCTCCCGCCCGACTGGCGCAACATACCGATCGTCCTTCTCGGCCCCGTGATCGGCGAAGTCGACGAAGCGATGGCGGCCCGTTTCGGCGGCTCGATGCTCGGCATCGGCGCGCAGGGCTGGCTGCGCCGTGTTGGCCGCGAGAACCGCGTCCGCCCGGTCATGCCCGCCGATTTCCACGTCCACGGAATGCTCCGGCACGCTCGAGCCCTCTTCCTTTCGGACGAGGACATCCCCCCGGGAGAAGCCCCGCCCGCGCTCACCTACTGGTCGGACCTCGTCCAGATCGTCGCCTTCACGCGCGGCTACAACGGCGCCGACATCTGTGTGCGCGGCAACTGGCGCCACATCGACGCCTTCCCCGCCAACGTCGTAGACCCGACAGGCGCCGGCGACGTCTTCGCCGCCGCCTTCCTCATCCGCCTCTGGGAAAGCGGCGACGTCTGGAAAGCCACCCGCTTCGCCGCCTGCGCCGCCTCCTTCTCCGTCGAAGGCGAAGGCACCACCGCCATCCCCACCCGCAACCAAATCGAAGCCCGCCTCAAAGAATACCCAAGCATCGTCCCACGCTAATTAGCTCTTTCCCGGATTATCGAGATCACCCGCCCAATTTCGAGGGTTGTCCACGATGTATTGGCGAATGCGCTCCAGTTCGCCCTCTCCGCGAACGACATGTTCGTAATAACCGCGCTGCCAGACAGGCATTCCCGGCGTTCCCCTTAGGTTGTTGATCCGTTTCGAACTCGCCGCCTTAAACGCCCGAACGACGGCGCGCCAGCGAGCCGGGTGCGATGGCGAAACGTTGTAGGGGCGCAGCAACCGTCCGGGCCTTTGCCGAAATGACCTTCGCACACCCTCTGCGTTGCCGACTCGAATCAGCGGTTGCTGCGCCCCTACGGCACCACGCTCTGTTATCCATATGATCCCGTGCACATGGTTCGGCACCACCACGAACAAGTCGAGCGCTCCGCTGCCGTCCGTAACGCTTAGCCACACGTTCTCCGCTATCGCCTCGAATTCCTCGTCCTCGAACAAGCACTCGCGCCGGAATGTGCAGACGGTCACGAACTAGAACCGGGACTGCTGTAGTCATAGGTAGGCAGCCGAATCGAGCGGCGGTGATGCAACTGCCGGTCCCTACCCATCGATTAGGGATGCTAATCGCTTGCACTCAAACCGCGTAAGGGCACCGCCAATCCGATCAGCCCGTACACCAGCTTCGCCGCCAGCTGCACGATCGTTCGCCTTCTCTCGTTGGCCTGAAGAAATAGCCGCCGGCAGGCCGGGGGTCTGGGGGTGTCCCCCAGTCTAACCCTCCGGGCGGGCGGGTGGGACGAAGGAGATTTTGGCCACGAGAAGGAGGAACATTACGCCCCGGGGGGACACACGGGGTGGGGAAAGGTCGCGCCTCAATGGCGTACGTGCCCGCCTCTATTCCCTGACCGCCAACCCGATCAGCCGGTACACCAGCTTCGCGGCCAGCTGCGCGTTCGCCCGCGGCCCCAGCGACGGCGCCAGCTCCGTCACATCGAACCCCACGATGCGCCTGCGCCGCGCGACTGTCTCGAGCAGGTCGCTCACCTCGTCCCAGTGCAACCCGCCCGGCTCCGGCGTCCCCAGCGCCGACACCACCGACGAATCGAATGCGTCCAGATCGAACGTGACGTAGACCGAGTCCGAAACCTGCTCCGCGATCGCTTCCGGCCCCATCGCCCGGAACTCGCGCGGGCTGTAGAAGCGCAGCCCCTGCTCGCGGATGTACTCGTGCTCCTCGCGCTCCGCACTACGCAGCCCCACCTGCACAATCGGCGCCACTTCCGAGATGCGGCGCAGCGTGCACGCGTGGTTGTAGGCCGAATCGAGGTACTCGTCCCGCATGTCTGCGTTCGCGTCGAAGGCCAACACCGAGAGTTCCGGCGTTCGCTTCGCATACGCTCTCGCCGCCCCGACCGCCACCGTGTGCTCCCCGCCGAGCGTCACGACGAACTTCCTGTCGTCGATCAACTCGCCGACGATCTCCTCGATACGTTCGGCCATCGCCTGCGGGCTGCCGCTGTGCGCGGCGACTTCGGGCATTGTGTGGATTCCCACCAGGTATGGCTCGCAGCCGATCCCGATGTCGTACAGCTCCATATTCGCCGAAGCCTCGATGATCGCCGCCGGCCCCTCCCGCGATCCGATCCATCCCGAAGCCGTCGAGTCGTACGGCACCAGCAACACCACAACCCGCGACCGCTCGAAGCCGCTATGCTCCGGCCCCAGCCATCCGAAGTTCCGGTGGAAGAACCGCTCGTCAGTCACACGAAGCCCCGGTGAGCGATATCCAGGCAGGTCATCTCACTTAGAGGATATTCCATTCCCGTTCGTGGTGAGGCTCTCGAACCATGAACGGCTGCCACGTCGCCTCGCATCGATACGTGTCTCGGGCGCAGCCCGTGCGACAGAAAATTTCGGGGCACTCCGTTCCCAAGACAATTCCAATGCAGCGCGCGAGGCACATCAGGCGGTGCTTTCACCTAGAGGATGGTCGCTTCCCGTTCGTGGTGAGGTTCTCGATGCATGAAGGGCTGCCAAGTCGCCTCGCATCACTACGTGTCTCGGGCGCAGCCCGTGCGACAGAAATATCGGGCACTACGTTCCCAAGGCATTTCCACTGCAGCGCGCGAGGCACATCAGGCGGTGCTTTCACCCTAGAAGATCGTCGCTTCCCGTTCGTGGTGAGGCTCTCGAACCATGAACGGGGGGTCTGTCGATTCGCATTGCGACCGCTTCTGCGGCTGTCGTCGCAATGACAACCGCTCCAACAGTTCCCAGTCGCCTTCCGCTAAGGCGAGTTTCTTCGCCCGGGACCACCCTTTGATCTGGCGCTCTGCCTCGATCGCCTCTTGACGTGTTGGAAAAGACGTTTGAAAGATCAGCCGGACCGGCCTGCGCG
>VBEI01000154.1 GCA_005882715.1 Chloroflexota bacterium
CGAAGTATCTCGAGCAAATCATGATGCGCCTGCGCTCGGCAAGTATAGTCAGAAGCCATCGCGGCGTAAACGGCGGCTACGAGCTGGCTCGGCCGTCCACCAATATTACAGTGGGCGAGGTTGTCCGGTTGATGGACGGACCCTTGGCGCCAAGCTCGTGCGCCAGTGAGTCAGCGCATGTGCCCTGCCCTGCATACCGTTGCCCCACCGAGGTCGGCTGCGTGCTCCGTGGCCTTTGGACAGACGTGCGCGAGGCGATCGCGGGCGTCCTCGACCGCACGACGTTCGGCCAGCTCGCGGAGCGGCAGCGCGATGCCAGGCCAGTTGAGGCTTACGCCATATGAAGGAGTTTCGAGCCGCGTCCAGCGCGAACACCCCACCCGCCTTGTGCCCGGGCATTGGGGCGACCTGATGCCCGGAATCGAAGTCAACAGGGAGGTATCTACTGACTTGAAGAAGATGTTGATACCGATCTCGCTCATGGTAATAGCGTCATTAGCCGTTTCCTGCGGCGGTGATGACCACAAAGAAACGACCAGTGCAACGACACGGGCCGCCGGAGCCTCGCCGAACGAGTTCCCCGATTCGGGACCTGTCACGTTACACCTTGGCTATTTTGCCAACGTAACCCACGCCGTCCCGCTGGTCGGCTTGAATAACGGGATCTTCGCGCAGGAACTCGGCGCGAACGTGACAATCGACCCGAAGACCTTCAATGCAGGGCCGGACGTCATCACCGCGATTTTCGCCGGCGAACTCGATGCCAGTTACCTCGGTCAAAGTCCGGCGGTCAACGGCTACGTCCAGTCCGACGGCCACGATGTGCGAATCGTATCCGGCGCGGCAAGCGGCGGCGCCGCACTCGTCGTTAAACCCGAGATCACCGAGCCTGCGCAACTCAGCGGCAAGCGGATTGCAAGCCCACAGCTCGGCAATACCCAGGATATTGCGTTGCGCAACTGGCTCAAGCAGAACGGCGTCCCCGCCGAGGAGAACGGCGGCGACGTTAAGGTCATTCCCACTGCCAACGCGGACGCGCTTACCGCGTTCAAGAACGGCGATTTGGATGGCGGTTGGGCTCCAGAGCCATGGGCGACGCGATTAGTCCAAGAGGGCGGGGGTCACATACTCGTCGACGAAAAGACACTCTGGCCAAACGGTCAGTTTGCGACTACAGTGCTCATCGTCCGCACGAACTTCCTTAACGATCACCCAGACACCGTGCAGAAACTCATAAGCGCCAACGTTAAGACGGTCCAGTGGATCAAGCAGCATACAGAAGAGGCGAAGACTCTGGTGAACCAGCAAATCGAAGCGGTCACGTCGAAGGCTCTGCCGAAGGCAGTCATTGACGCAGCCTTTCCCAATGTCGAGTTTACCTACGACCCAATTCAGTCCAGCGTAGAAACAGCAGCCAAGCAAGCCTATGATTTGGGGCTGCTCCAAGACAATCCGGACCTGGCTGACCTCTTCTCGCTTGACATCCTGAACATAGTTCTCGCAAAACAAGGGTTGACCGCGGTCTCGCGCTAGCGAGCGCGCTCAAGATACCTGCAGGAATCAACCGTATGGCATCGGAAACATTCGACCAGGAGACGCGGTTGCCACCGAAGCCGAAGTTCGAGGCTCCTGCCGAGAGGATGGCGGCCGGCGGCGAGCTGATGGCGTTGCGGGGCGTCACCCGCCATTTCCGGACGAGGCGCCACGACACTCTGGCGATCGATCGCATCTCGCTTTCGGTCAATGAAGGGGAATTCGTCTGCATCGTCGGGCCTTCCGGCTGCGGAAAGTCTACGCTGCTCAATATCGTTGCCGGTCTCGATCATCCGACCGGAGGCGAGGCGCTCTTCGATGGCCGGCTTATCGATAGGCCCGGCCGCGAGCGGATCGTTGTCTTCCAGGAACCGGCCCTCTACCCCTGGCTTAACGTGCGCGCGAACGTCGAGCTCGGTCTCAAAATAGCGGGCATCGGCCGATCGGAACGAAAACGCCTGGCCGACCGTTATATTTCGCTCGTCAACCTGCGGCGGTTCGAGAAGGCATATATCCATGAGCTGTCAGGCGGCATGAAGCAGCGCGCACAGCTCGCGCGGGCGCTGGCCGTGGAGCCGCGGATGCTGTTAATGGATGAGCCGTTCGCCGCCCTTGATGCCCAGACCCGGGACGTACTTCAGCAAGAGCTGCAAGAGATCACCTCGCGCCTAAAGACGACCGTGATTTTCGTGACTCACAACGTCCGCGAGGCGGTTATTCTGGCGGACCGTGTTGTCGTGATGACACCTGCTCCCGGGAAGCTGAAAACAGAGATCGCCATTCCTCTACCACGCCCGCGCGGTCCTGACTCGCATGCTGTAGTCGACCTGGCGGCTCGTGTGCGGACCGAGCTGCAGCATGACATATATGCCGCGCAGTCAGCGGAGGATAGCTATGCCATCTAGCGGAATGCACGGCGACGAACCAGGAATTGCCCTAACTCCTGTCGATATTGACACGACCAGCGTTCCTCGCGGCGGATCGACGACGGCTCGATTCAGGGAACTCGACGCCTCAGGTTTGGTACTGAAGGCGCTCCGACTCGCTGTCTTCTACCTTGCGCTACTTGCGCTGTGGCAGTTGCTGTACAGCCTCCATGTCTGGTCTCCTTACCTGCTTCCCTCTCCGAGCGACGTATGGCACTCGTTTATAGACTACGTGGACAATGGGTTGATCCAAAAAGCGGTGCGCGCGAGCATGCAACGCCTAGTGATCGGCTATGCCATTTCTATCCTCATCGGCCTGATTATCGGCATGGCGTGCGGGAGCAATAAGTACGTCGACGAGACTTTGGGCAGCCTGGTGCTGGGGCTGCAGTCCCTACCGAGCATCACCTGGCTTCCACTCGCTATTCTGTGGTTCGGACTGAACCAGAACGCGATCATCTTCGTCACTTTCATGGGATCCGTCGGCGCTATCGCAATCTCCGCGCGCGCCGGGGTGCAGGCGATCCCACCGTTATACCGTCGCGCCGCCGCGACGATGGGTGCGAGCCGCTATCAGTCGGTCCGGTACGTGCTCCTGCCTGCCATGGTGCCGAGCATGGCTCAGGGCCTAAAGCTAGGGTGGTCGTTCGCGTGGCGTTCTTTGATGGCGGCTGAACTGATCTTTGTAACGATGGGGCTCGGCCATCTGCTAAATCTTGGCCGAGATCTGAATAACATGAGCCTCGTGCTCGCCATCATGTTCGTGATTGTCGCAATCGGACTTGCGGTGGACCGCATTTTCTTCGCGCGCGTGGAGGCATGGGTGCAGGAGAGGTGGGGCCTAGAGGCCGCTTAACAGTCCATCATTCGCCTTAGCCCAGTTCATGTCCGGGCCACGGCCATGTTCTCCGAACGCCTCATCAGGTCGTCTAAACCCCTCGTTGCCCGAAGTGTCAAGCTTCGTCAGGCGCCCGCGCCTACTACTCCCTTGATTCATGAGACCTTCATTCCAGCCGTGTAGACTTTAATAAAGAGGCTTTGCACACGCGCGATGAGAATACTATTGGTAGAAGACGAGCCTCAGATTGCCGATTTTGTTTCGCGAGGCTTAGACGAGAACGGTTACAGTGTGGATGTCGCTCGGGATGGCGAAGAAGCGCTGGAATGGCCAAGCGTCGCGAATTTCGACATCATTGTTCTCGATGTAATGCTACCGGCGGTCGATGGCATCGAAGTTTGCCGGACATTTCGCGCCCAGGGGCTTCGTACACCCATACTTATGCTTACAGCGCGAGATGCCGTTGAGGACCGCGTGCGCGGTCTGGATAGCGGCGCCGATGACTATCTCGTCAAACCGTTTGCCTTCGCTGAGCTACTGGCTCGCATCCGCGCGCTCAGCCGGCGAGAGCCTGCGCTGCTTGGAACGGAGCTACAAGTCGGCGATCTCGTCATGGACACCGCGACGCGCCAGGTTACTCGAGCCGGCGTGCCTGTTGAATTGACCTCTAAGGAGTTCGCACTCTTAGAGCACCTTATGCGACATCCCAACCAAGTGCTCTCACGGACCGTGATTGCCGAACACGTTTGGAACTACGATTTTGATAACGTCACAAACGTGATCGATGTTCATGTGAAGAACTTGCGGAAGAAGATCGACGAAGGGTTTGATCCGAAGTTGATCCACACGGTCCGCGGCGCTGGATACCGGCTCTCGGACCGCAAACCCGGCTAAAGATGGCGCTTCTTCGCTCGATCAGGGTTCGTCTAACTCTCTGGTTCGTATTCCTACTAGCCATAACCCTAGCCATATTCTGCGCAGCGCTATACCTGGCGCTCCGGCATAACCTGAACTCAAGCCTGAACGACTCACTAGAAAGCAGAGCGGAGATTGTTGCGGGGCTTGTCGTTGACGTAGACCACGTTGATGTCGCTGAGCTAACTATTCCCGGAGATCCGGTGGAGGGCGAAGAATTCGTAAGAGTTTTCGATTCCTCAGGCAATCTGGTGTTTGACAACTCGGGGGAGAAGTTCCGGCCACCCGACGACCCAGCGGCCGTGAGCGCAGCCCTGTCAGGTTCCAGGACGCGAACCAACCTGGACCTAGGCCCCGAACTGCGGGCCCTCACTGCGCCGATCCACGCGAACGGTCAGGTGATTGGCGCAGTCGAAGTGGGGCTCTCAACCGATGACGTACACTCAACCCTCCGTACTCTGCTTATCATCATCGCCGTAACTTATCCGCTCGCCCTCGTCATTGCGAGTGGTGGGGGTGTCTTTCTGGCCGGCCGGGCGCTTTCCCCGATCGACGGGTTAACGCGCACCGCTCGTAGAATCAGCGCTGCGGACCTCAGTCGGAGGCTCGATATGCGCCTTCCTGACGATGAAGTAGGCAGGCTAGCGCGCACGTTCGATGAGATGATCGCGCGTCTCGATGATGCCTTTCGCCGCCAGCGGCAGTTCACCGCTGATGCCTCGCACGAGCTCAGAACCCCGCTCACCGCTATCAAGGGCCAAACGGAGGTCGCGCTTCAAAGGGACCGTGACCCAGCTGAATATCGATCAGTTCTTCGCAACGTGAACACGGAGGTGGACCGCATGATAAGGCTGGTAAGCAGCCTGCTCACGCTAGCGCGCGCAGATGCGCACCAGGTGCCACTCGCCAAAGAAGATATCAGTTTGGGCGCTTTGGTCAGTGATGCCGCCGATCAGGTGCGTTCGGCGGCAGACAACAAGGGTGTCTCAATGCGGCTCCGGAATGGTGGGGAGACGCGGGTGACCGCCGACCAGGACCTGCTTCTCCAACTGATCCTCAATCTGCTCGACAATGCTGTAAAGCACACGCCGTCAGGCGGCTCGATTGACGTCTCGTGGAGCAAGGCGGACGGACAGGCAAAGGTAGTCGTCTCCGACGAGGGGCCGGGTATCCCCACTGAACATCTGCCCCGCATATTCGATCGCTTTTACCGCGTCGACAAAGCGCGGTCGCGAGAGGGCGGTGGCGTTGGCCTGGGCCTCTCGATTTGCCGGTGGATCGCTCAGGCGCATGGTGGGACTATCCAAGCAGACAATGCACCCGGCCAAGGGGCGACGTTTACGGTACATCTTCCGATCAATTAGTTATTGCCGCTCATCAGTCACGCTTCCAGGGACCGACTTGGTGACAATCGCGTGCTGTTCACCCTTATAATGGATTACGGGTGCAGAGTCTCGAGTTCCTGTGAAGACAATCCTCGTCGCTGACGACGAGCCGACGCTGGTAGCGACTCTCAAGTACAACCTCGAACGCGAGAGTTATGCCGTGATTACGGCTGCTGATGGGGAGAGCGCGCTGGAAGCTGCACGGGCAAGCCGGCCAGATCTTATCCTTCTGGACCTGATGATGCCCGGCCTCAATGGCCTCGAGGTGTGTCGCATCATTCGGCGGGAGATGCACGTCCCGATCCTTATCCTTACCGCTCGCGGGGGCGAGACGGACAAGGTCGCCGGTCTGGAGATCGGCGCCGACGATTACGTTACTAAACCCTTCAGCATGCGCGAGCTGGTAGCGCGAGTCCGAGCGTTACTCAGACGATCCGAGCATGCTCCCGCGCCTGACGCCGAAGTGCTTACTTTAGGCGACATCACGATCGACCTGCGCAAACGGACGGTTACCAAAAATGGCGCCACGCTATCGCTTAAGCCGAAAGAGTTTGAGTTGCTGTCCTTCTTCGCCCGTAATCGAGGTAAAGCTCTGACGCGCGACCAGCTCCTTAACCAGATCTGGGGTTACGACTACGCCGGTGATACAAGGACTGTTGATGTTCATGTACGCTGGCTGCGCGAGAAAGTCGAGGATGAACCTGAGCGCCCGGCGAGGCTAATAACGATCCGCGGCGTCGGCTACCGCTTCGACGCCTGAGATGCTGAGCAGCATCCACGTCCGCATCGCCGCAGCCCTCGTCGCGATGGCGATCGTTACATGGGCAGCGTACGCCGCGGGATCGCCCATTATCGCCTTAGGAGGGGCACTTGTCGCAGCGACTGCGCTGACGGTCCTCTTAAGCGGCTCGATCCTTAAACCGATCAGCAGGACCACGGAGGTCGCCCGGCGCATCGCGAGAGGGAATTTGAACGAGCGCCTTACTCCACGGCCATCCGGTGAGATGGGCGATCTGGCGGAGGCGTTCAATGAAATGGCCCAGAGCCTAGACCAGCTCGTCGCGGACGCCTCCGCTGACCACACTCGCATGCTGGCCGCGCTCAACAGCAGCGCGGACGCCGTAATCGCTTTGGATGAGCACGACGCAATCGCTTTCGCTAACGCCGCTGCTCATGATCTTCTTTCTCATGCGCACCAAGACATGATCGGCAAGCCGCTGGCATGGACCCTGCCCGACGCTGAGGTAGTCGAGGCCCTACGTTCGAGTCGAGTTGACGGACAGCCACAAATTCTTGTCACGGAGCGCCCTAACAGATGCTTCCTCCAAGCAATCATTACCCCAATCATCGACGGCCGCGAGTGGACGTCACTTATTGTTCTCCATGACGTAAGCGACGTCAGACGGGCGGAACAAGTCCGCCGCGATTTTGTGGCCAATGTTTCGCACGAGCTGCGAACCCCACTCGCGGCCCTGAAGTCAGTGATCGACACGCTCCGCGCCGGCCCTATCGAAGACGGCGCTACGGCGCAAGAATTCCTCTCACGAGCGGACGCCGAACTGGACCGCCTGGTTGTAATGGTAGAAGAACTTCTGCAACTATCACGCATTGAATCGGGCGAGCTGGCGATCGCCTTCGAGGATCTGGCTATCGACGATGTAATCTGCAGCGCAGTGGACCGCCTGCAACCGCAAGCCGGCAAACGGGGACTGAAGATCGGCGTCAACGTTGGAGCGTCGACTCCGCCGGTAAGGGGCGACCGTGATCTCCTCGAACGCGCGCTGGTCAACCTCATTCACAACTCCGTCAAATTCACGCCGCACGGAGGTTCAATCGAGGTTTCCGCCCGAGCGCAGGACGGTGTTGTGACTATTGAGGTGCGCGACACCGGCGAGGGAATAGATCCTGCTGATCTTCCGCGGGTGTTCGAGCGGTTTTACAAGGCTGACACGGCTAGGCGCTCTGGCGGCACGGGTCTTGGCCTAGCCATTGTCAAGCACACGGCAGAGGCTCATGGTGGCACCGTCAGGGCCGAGAGTCGGCCCGGTAAGGGTTCCACCTTCAGCCTGTCTATTCCGGTACGTTCGCCCGAT
>VBEI01000155.1 GCA_005882715.1 Chloroflexota bacterium
CGAGATGCCAGAGCGCCGAGCCGATGCTACTCCAGGTGGTGTCGATGCCGGCGAGGAGCAGGAGGAAAGACGTGCCGAGAACGTGCGTCTCCGGCACCGGCTGGCCGTCTACCTCGGCGCTCAGGAGGTACGTGATGAGGTCGTCTTTCGGGTTCTGCTTGTGCTCCTGGATGCGGTCCCAGAGGTACAGGAAGATCATTCGCCCCGCCTCGCCGCCGATCTCGGCGTTCTGTAGGCCGAACTCGAGGAAGCCGCGCACCCAGTCAGTGAAGGTGTTCGACATCTCTTTCGGGATGCCCAGCATGCTGGCGATGATGCGCGGGGGGATCTGCTGCGCGTAGTCTGCCGCCGCGTCGCAGCGGCCCTTATCACTGAAGCCGTCGATCAACGAGCGGCACAGCTCGCGCGTTTCCGGCTCCCACTTCGCGATCGCCTGGACAGAGAACGGCGAGAGCAGGAGGCGCCGCGCCCAGGTGTGCATCGGCGGGTCGGACGTGATCGGCGGGGCCCCGACCTCATAGTTCTGCAGGGCTTCCGGGATGTCCATCGCTTCGTCGCCGGCGTTGTCTCCGGCGCCCATCGGCGCAACGAGGACGTCGCGGGACGAGAAGTGCTGGAAGTCCTGCGCGATGGCGAAGAGGTCGGCATAGCGGGTCGGCATCCAGGAGCCGCCCCAGCGCTCGGTGTGAGCGATCGGGCACTTCTCGCGCAGCTCGTCCCAGACCGGGAACGGGTCCTTGATGTAATCGCGAGCGAAGATATCGTAATCGCTCGCCCAGTCCCTTACCTCCTGGGTCGTTCCGTTGCCATTCGTTTTGGGCGCGGTTGTTTCCTTCTCCTGCTCGAGGGTCACCGGCGTTCCTCCTTCGGCTGTAAGCGCAACCTATCGCTTCGCTCCCGATCTGTCAATATATTAATTTAGCACGCGCTAAAACTGTGATCCAGGTCACAGAACGAGGGGCGACTCATCATGTTCGTCGGAGGCGGCGACCGTACTGGTCTTGTCCGGCTCAGGGTTCGCCTCATCGGCGGCCCCCTCTTCGATCGCCGCCGTGATAACGACGGTCTTGCCTGTCATAGCGCCGATCGCCTCGGCGGCGTCGAGAGCTCGGTTGAAGCCTTCGTCGATGAGATCATCACGGTTGGCGGAGATAACCTGACCGATCGGCAGGCGCTTTCCGCTCGTCTTGACGAGCAGGATGTCCCAGGCGCGCAGGTCGAACGCGGGCCTCGGCAGGTGTGAAGGGACGTCTCCGAGCGCGAAGTCGTCGACTTCAATGCGCTCGATTTTCCAGAACGGGACCAGCTCGTACGTCCCAAGGCCGAGGCCGAGGACCCCCTGCTGAAAGCGCACTGACTGCTTCTGCCGCTCGACGACAACGGCGGCGCCGATGATCGAGTAGATGACGCCCATGGCCGAGAGCGGCGCGACGAGGAGGCCCGCGATGAGCATCAGCGCGAGGAGCGTTGTCGAGAGGCTATCGGCGAAGAGCGCGACTGCGGCGAAGAGCGCAAGCCCCACCGCGAGCCCAATCAGTGGCAAGACGACGGCGCCACGCTCCGGGCGGAGGTCTATCCGGCCCTCGCGCACGATGCAGACGCGCCGGTCTAGAGGGATACGACGGGCTTCGGAGGTCATAGCGGAAATATTGTAAGCCTCTCCCGACTCGACGGAATTGGCCCTGCGCTCCTTTCGTTTGACGCGACATGATGCCGTCCGTAGAATTGGGCGCTGAGGTTCGGCGATGCGCAAGGACAAGGACTTCCTGGACATCCTCGTCTGCCCGATGGACAAGGCGCCTCTGGAGCTGACGGTCGAGGAAGAGACCGGCGATGAGGTGATCCGAGGCTACTTCACGTGCACGAACTGCTCGGAGCGCTATCCTATCGAAGACCGAATCCCCAACTTCCTGCCGCCTGACATGCGTAAGGCGGCAACCTAAAGGAGCCCGATGGACAGATCGCAGAGGACGGGCCTGATCATCATGATCGCCTCGGGCTTTGCCGCCGTCTTCTTTCTCTGGGCTATCCTTCGGCGGAGCTACATGGCGGTCGCTCTGCCGGTGATGAGCGCTATCGCCGCTGTCGCCGCACTCGCCTTCTGGATCGGCTGGACAATGTTCACCGCTGAGAACGAGGAGTTAGAGGAGCTAGAGGAAGAGCTGGTCGAAGAGATGGCCGCCGAGCGCTAGGGACTCAGCGTCAGCTATCAGCTGTCAGCTAACGGTCAACAGGCACTACCGAGCTATAGGCGGACCCGGCCTTCCTGCCCGACGACGCCGTCCCATCCGGCATCTTTGACACGCCTTACTCCTCTGGTATCGACTGCCTGAGCTAGCTTGGCGACGCTCTCGTTTCGTCGCGGCTCGCGGGCATCGGGCGCAAGTTCGGCCAGCGGAACGAGGACGAAGGCACGCTCCGCCAGCCGCGGGTGCGGCACCTCCAGCTCATCTCCCTGGAGGATGCGATCTTCGTATAGTAGGATGTCGAGATCGATCGGCCTCGGTCCCCAGCGCTCTGCGCCGGGCCGGCGTCCAATCTCATGCTCGAGGGTCTTGAGGAAGCGGAGGAGCGATTCCGGTTCGAGGCCGGTCTCGATAAGACAGACGGCGTTGTAGAACGCGGGCTGCTCTTCTTCTGATCCGACCGGAGCCGTCTCGTAGAGTGACGATACCGCCTCGACGCGCGCCATGCGAGTAAGGCCGCTCAACGCCATGCGCAGGTTCGCCTCGCGGTTGCCGGTGTTAGCGCCGAGGCCGATGTAGGCGGTCGCCATCAGCCGTCGCGGTTCGAGATCGCAAAAGTGAAGCGCCCTTTTGCGATTAGCTCGCCGTCGGCGACGCGGCGAGCCTCTGCCTCGCAAAATGCGACGGAGCGGCGCAGCTTGAGGACGCGGCCCTCGACGATCAGCTCATCGCCGGGCCGCGCGGCAGAGATGAGCGCGACGTTCATGTCGACGGTGGCGTGTGGGTTGTCCCGCCTCATCCGCTCGCCGCGCAGGCGTCCAAGCGCGACGGCCGCCGCTGAGTCCATCACCGTCGCGACGACGCCGCCGTGCATTACGCCGTTGGGGTTGGTGTGTCGGTCGTCCAGCGTAAGAGAAAGGCGAGAATAGCCTTCCTGCGCCTCCTCTACCCGCGCGCCGACGAGCTCAACAAACGGGACGCGGATATGCTGCCACTCGCTGGTCATGGTCCGGGAGCTTCGGGTATCCAGTCGCGAACCACCGCATCGGCCATGCGCGCGACGCGGGCCATCTGTTTGACGTCGTGGACGCGGACGACGTCGACGCCGTTGGCGATGGCAATCGCGACAGTCGCGGCCGTCCCTTCGAGGCGGTCTTCCACTGGCAAGCCGCCGAGCACGTTGCCGATCGTCGACTTACGCGAGGTGCCGATCAGGATCGGGCGGCCGAGGACGCGCAATTCGCCGAGGCGGCGTAGCATCTCGAGCGCCTGCTCGTCCTTCCAGCCGAAGTTGAAGCCGGGATCGACGATGATCTGCTCTTCCGCTAACCCCTGTTCTCGCGCAACGCGTACGCTCTCCAGCAGGCCAGCCACGATGTTGCCGACTGTGTCGTGGAATTCCCGACCGCGGTGGTTGTACATGGCGATCGCCGGGACTCCGGCCTCAGCGGCGACCCGGGCGATCTCCGGCTCGCGCAGGAAACCTTGGACATCATTCACGAGCGTCGCACCGGCTTCAATCGCGGCCCTCGCGACTTCGGCCTTGTACGTGTCGATGCTGATCGGGCGGTCCAGCTCGCGGGCAAGGCGTTCGATGACCGGAATGACCCGCCTCATCTCTTCGTCCGCTGATACTTCGGCGGAGCCAGGGCGCGTGGACTCGCCTCCGACGTCGATGATGTCCGCCCCGTCCTCCCGCATCTGGAGAGCCTGCCCTACCGCCGCGTCGGTGTTGTCGCCGATGCCGTCGCCGGAGAAGGAATCCGGGGTGACGTTAACGATCCCCATCACATACGTACGCTCGCCCCAGCGGAACTCGCGTCCGCCAATGGTGATCGACGTGGGTGTTTGGGCGGTCGGCGTTCTCACGCCGCGTATAATAGCAGCCGCCATGGCTGGCCGGTCGTCTGGATTCGCGCACCCCGAGCTGTTGGCCGAGACAGATTGGCTCGCCGAACGTCTGGGCGACCCTTCGATCCGGATCGTTGACTGCGACGAATTGCCGGCCTACCAGCGGCTTCACATCAAGGGCGCCATCGGGCTGCGAGTTCACCACTACCTGAAGGGCGAAGATGACACTTACCTCATGGGCCCCGATCAGTTCGCGGAAACGATGTCCAAGCACGGCATCGGGAGCGAGCAGACGGTTGTGGCCTACGATGGGATGGGCGGGCTATATGCCGCGCGGCTCTGGTGGGCCCTCGATCACTACGGACATACGAACGCAAAGGTGCTCAACGGCGGCTTTCGGAAGTGGTTCGAGGAAGCTCGCCCCGTCACGGCAGAGCAACCGCATGTTGAGCGCGCAAAGTTTGAGGTCCGCCCGGGCGCCGGCCGCCTTTGCCGGATCGATGAAATGCGTGACTCCATCGGCCGCGACGACACCGTCATCTGGGATGTGCGTTCCCGCGCGGAATACACCGGCGAGGACCCACGCCAGAACAACCACGGCGGGCACATCCCGGGCGCGGTGCACCTGGAGTGGCTCGACCTGACTCAGCCGCCTGCGCACTCCGGAATCCTGCTGCCGCCGGAAGACATGCGCGCGAAGCTGGAGGCAGCCGGAATTACGCCGGAGAAGCAGGTCCTCGTCCACTGACAGGCAGGCATCCGTGCGGCGCACGGCACGTTCATCCTCAGGCTGCTCGGCTACGACCGTGCCAAGAACTACGACGCCTCCTGGAACGAGTGGGGCAATCGGGCCGACACACCAATAATCAGCGGCAAGTAGCGGGCGAAGGCACATGCCAAACAAGGCCGTGATGTGCTGGAGCTGCGGAAAAGACAGTGCCACTGCGCTCTGGACGCTGCAGCAGGCAGATGAGTACGAGATCGTAGGGCTGTTGACGACGCTCACCGAAGAATACGACCGTGTGAGCATGAGCGGCGTGCGCCACGAGCTACTGCGGCGGCAGGCCTCGGCGCTTGGACTGCCGGTGCACGAAGTATGGATCCCGCCCCAGTGCGTCAATCCGGTCTACGAGGCCCGCATGGGAGAAGCGGTTCGACAACTGAAAGAGGACGGCGTGGAGGCTGTGGCGTTCGGGGATCTCTTCCTGGAGGATATCCGCGAGTACCGTGAACAGCAGATGGCGCCAACAGGCCTCTCCTGCGTCTTCCCAATCTGGGGCGAGGATACAGGTCGCCTCTCGCACCGTATGATCGAAAATGGCCTCCGGGCCACTCTCGTCTGCGTCGATCCGCGTCAGGTCCCGGCGGCGCTGGCTGGTCGCGCCTATGATGAGACCTTGCTCGCTGAGCTGCCGGCATCCGCGGACCCCTGCGGTGAGCGGGGGGAGTTCCACACATTCGTATGGGATGCGCCCAACTTCAAAGCGCCGATAGAAGTTCGGCCCGGCGAAATAGTCGAGCGCGACGGTTTCTTTTTCGCGGACCTCGTCCCCGCTTAGGATCACGGTAAGACAACTGGAACAACCGCATCGCGCGCCCGCTTTGAAGCACGACTCAGAGCAGAATCAAGCGGTTACTGCGGGGCGGTAAGGGCCGCCACGAATCGTGGCAATGCCTCGCCGCCGGATACGGGAATGCGATGAAGCTGGTAAGGCGCGTCCGCTCGCTGGACCGAGATGTACGGCGGACCCGAGGATGTCGTCAGGGCACCCAGGTAGCCGGTCTCGCGCAGCACATCGAGCACCAGCTGGCGCGCCTCGTCAGACCCGTAAACGAAAGGCTCGCCGTAGGGGTAGACGAAGAACTGCACGGGCCGGCCAAGCTTCTCTTCCAGCGTCCCTCGCGAGTCCCCAAGCTCCTTGCCCACGTCGTCGCGGGACATGGCGGCAAGGTTGCCGTGAGTAACCGAATGCGACACGAATTCTATGCTCGAGTCCGCCATTTCTCTTATCTGGTCCCACGTCAGGTACACGGGGTGATCGACCGCGCCGGTGATCGTAGCGATGGTCGCACCGAAGCCGTGCTCCTTAAGGAGCGGGAACGCCAATTGGTATACCTCGGCGTAGCCATCGTCGACGACGAGAATGACCGGTTTCGCGGGGAGCGGCAGGTCGTAGTAGAAGGCGTTGTAGAGTTCGGCGACGGTGATGGACGTGTAGCCGTTGTCGGCAAGCCAGCCGAGTTGATCGCCGAAAGCGCTGGTCGTCACGCTGATAGACGCCTGTTGAGGGTCGGCCGGAAGGTCCGGCGCAAAGTGGTGGTAGATCAGGATCGGCACGTCGAGCTCAGGCCGCACGGCTGCCGGTGAGCCTAGAAGCGCTCCGCGCGGCCCCAGCGGGCCGGCGTCACTGACCGCAAACGAATCCCCCTGCGCCACGAGCACCAACGGCGGCCCCGCGAAGCGGCCGGCTGAGTCACCGAAATCGATGGTTACCGGAACTGCACTCGCGCCCGACTGCCCCAAAGAGCGTGGCTCCCCTATCTCATAGCTGATCTCCCGGGAGCCGAACTTGCGCTCGAGGAACCCGCTGAAGGCCTCCTTGTTCGCCCAATGACTCTGAGCATCTGGGACCAGCATCCGCCAAAGGCCGTCGAAATCGCGGTCGACGAAGGCGCCGAGAAAGCGAGAGGCAGTCTGCCGGGCTTCGCCCGATTGGTCATTCCCAGGAGACGGGGCTGCTGTGTCAGCAGGTGAAGTGGCCGGCCCGGCCCAGGGAGGCCTATCGTTGCCCCCGCACGCGGAGAGAAGCCCGGCAGTCAGCACAGAAAGCGCCAGAAGGCGGAAGGTTCCGCCCGAAGCGCGCAGATTCATCCCGCTTCCGATGTTACCACCGTCATTCAGGACTTCGCCTGCTGCTGGCAGTACACGTAAAGTGCATCGTAGACCGAGAACTCGAGCGCCAGGATTGCATGATCGTCCGGCAGGCCCATCTGCTGGA
>VBEI01000156.1 GCA_005882715.1 Chloroflexota bacterium
TGCGCTTCGAGAACTTCTCGGTGCGCAACGGGCCCGATTTGTTCGTCTACCTCTCGACCGATCCGAACGGATCCAACGATGGCCTTCTGCTTGGCGACCTCAAGGGAACCGACGGCGCGTTCAACTATGACGTGCCAGAGGGCACAGATATCTTTCGATACAAGAGCGCCGTCGTATGGTGCAGGCAGTTTGCGGTTCTGTTCGCGACAGCCACTTTCGCGTGACGCCAACTAGACGGATCTCAAGGAGCGAGCGGCCGGCCCTCGCGCCGTCAGCCGCGAATCATGTCACTTCGACTATCAGCCGGTTGCTTGCGAGCTAACCTTCCTTCTTGGCTTCCGTTGCCGGTCGCTTCAGAATGAAGTAGCTCGATTCCGTACGGATCAAGGGGTGCACCGCAGCGAGTTCCCATCCGTCCTGTCCCAGAGTGGACAGGTAGCGGGTGGCGAAGCTGGTGCGGTGCTCTCCCTGTTGTCTGATAAACTCCACTCCTTCCGAGGAAATCCTTCCCCGAAAGTCTACATACGCGATCTTGTATTCCCAAGCTGCCAATGTAATCGCCTCCTTTGCGGCGAACCGGCGCAGGACCAAGACCGCCCGCTCATGTTCTATTATGGGACACCGCAAGACCCTTGTGTTGGTCCGCGCTAACCGCTGAGAGGAGCCAATGGATAGCAGAGAAACGGTTGTGGGTGCCGGGAGCGGGCGGACGCACAGCTCGCCGTTTGGCGATTCGCTCCGCTGGATCATCGGCGAGGAGGCGACGGCAGACGCCTACTCGCTGCATGAGCGGACCGCGCCGCCTGGCGCAGCCTCGGTTCCGCACATCCACAGCCGCGTGAGCGAAGCGTTCTACGTGCTCGAGGGAGAGTTCACCTTCGAGCTGGACGGGCGGACGGTCAACGCTGGGCCCGGCGATTACGTCCATGCTCCGGCCGGCGTTTCGCACGCGTGGCGGGTGACAAGTAGCGGAGATCCCGCGCGGGCCCTCGTGCTCTTCGCGCCCTCGGTGCCGCTGGCCTTCTTCGAAGAGATCGACGCGGTGATGCAGGAGCCGGCGGACGCACGGCCGGACCTTCGCCGGCTGGCGGCTATCAACCAGAAGTACGGCCTGACCTAAAGGAAGGGAAAATGGCAACCGATTCGCTCGAACTCGTCCTGCTCGGCACCAGCAGCCCGATCCACACGCCGCACCGGTTCGGCCCGTCGCAAGTGATTACTGACGGACGGACTCGAATCATGGTGGATACCGGATGGGGATCAACCTTGCGTCTGTACCAGGCAGCCATGCCACCGCAGTCGATCGATGCGATCTTCATCACGCATCTGCATTCCGACCACACGACGGACCTCGCCGACTTCCTGGTGATGCGCTGGGTGGGCGGAGTCCGAGGCCCGATCCAAATATACGGACCCGCTGGCACCTCCCGCATGGTGAAGGGCTTCCAGGAGGCGATGGCGGCGGACACGAAGTATCGGCTGGACCATCACGGCGAGAAGCTCTGGTCGGGAGGTCTGTCCGCGGACATTACGGAGTTCGAGGCTGGCGAGGAGCCGATGGTCGTGGCGGAGATCGGCGGGATCGTCGTGAAGGCGTTCGAGGTTGATCACCGGCCGGTCAAGCCCGCATACGGCTTCCGGCTCGAGAAAGGCGGCCACTCGATCGTGATCTCCGGCGACACGAACCCATGCCCTGGACTGCTCGCCGGCGCCAAGGGCGCGGACATCCTGGTCTGCGACTCGATGAACCAAGCCATGATGAAGGTTCTCGAGAATCAGCTGCGGACTGCGGGAAACGAAGTGCAGGCGTCGCTGCTTGAGGACGCACACACTTACCACGCACCGATCGAGGCAATGGCCGAGACAGCGCAGCAGGCGGGAGTCAAGCACCTGGTGGTGTCACATATGATGCCACCGGTGCCGGTGGAGCAGGAGGCGCAATTCGTTGCGGGGCTCGACCGGGTGTTCGAGGCGAAGATTACGGTGGGGCGAGACCTGATGCGAATCGCGCTTGGCTAGCGGCTAGCCGCTGCGCCTGCGCTCAAGCTCCTGGAGCACGAAGGGATTGGCTTGCCTTTCGAAGCCGATGCGCGTCTCCCGCATGTGTCCGGGCAGGACGACCGTGTCGTCGGGGAGCGATAGGAGCTTGTCGACGATACTCGCCATCTCCCGGTCGTAGTCGCCGCCGGGAAGGTCGGTGCGGCCGATCGAGCCCTGGAAAAGCGTGTCGCCGCTAAAGAGCATTCCTTCGGTGTAGAAGGAGAGGCTGCCCGGCGTGTGGCCGGGCGTGTGGATCACCTTGAGCTTTACACCGTCGACATCAATCTCGTCGCCGTCGGCGGGGTATGCGTCGGGGTCCGGCGGCGGGTCAACGGGACGGCCGAGGAAACCGGCGGCGGTGCCGGCCGCGTTTCTCGCAATCGGGAGATCGCCCTGGTGCAGCAGGAACTTTGCGCCGGTCGCCGACTGGACGCCGCGTACGCCGAGTATGTGATCGATGTGCGCGTGCGAGTTGGCGATAATTTTGATCGTCACGCCCATATCACGCGCCATCGCGAGGATTTCCTCGGGCTGGTCGCCGGGATCGATCGCGATCGCCTCGCCTGTTCGCCGGTTTCCGATCACCCAGGCGTTTTCAGCGAAGACGCCGACGACGATGCCGCGGACGATGACCTCGCTGACTGTGGCCTCGCTCATGTTCCGCCCGCCCGGTCTTGCGACTGAATGTGATTCACGTGACACGCGTCGTTGATGCCGGTGACGATCACGCGCGGAACGTGGGAACGCGCACCGTCGTTAACTTCGACCGTCGTGATGGATGCGTTGTCGAGAACGAAAGGGATAGGCCGCCGGTATTCTCTACCGAGAACATCCATCAGGAACAAAGTGATCGGGCCGGCGTGCGTAATGACGGCGACACTCTCGCGGCCGTCGTGCCGCTCGGCAATATCGTGCATCGCTGCCCGGACTCGGCCCTGGAACGCAACGAGACCCTCGGAGCCGGGATACGCTGGGAAATAGGCGCGGTCGCTCCTGAACGCTTCGACAATCGCCGGCTCGTTCTCTCTGATCTCCTGCCAGGTGAGGCCTGATACCGCATCGCCAAAGTCGTACTCCTCGAGGCGGGGCTCCGAAATAACGTCCAAACAAGCTTTGGCGGCGATAACCTCAGCGGTCTGCATTGCCCGGCCGACCGGGCTGGAATAAAGGGCGGAAACCGGCAACGTGACCAGGCGCTCGGCGAGAGCTTGTGCCTGCTCGACACCTCGCATTGTCAGCGGGAACTCTCGGCGGCCCTGGAGACGGCGCTCGAGGTTCCCTTGCGATTCGGCGTGACGGATGAGGAGCAGTCGCATAGTCACGAGACCCTGGCGCTGCGGCCGCACGCGCGGCATGTCCAGAGTTCGTACTGCTTACCAGGCCAGCCGGCAGACTCGCTCTGAAAAATCCAGACGTCGGGTGCGGCGAAGACGGTTTCGAAGAGCCAGCGAAGGCGCGCCTTTTGCCGATGCTCTACGGCCCAATCGCGATTGCCGCAGCGCTTACAAGGCGGCGTCTTTTCAGTAACGACGGATGCGGGACTGCCGGGACTACTCAACTAGCGGAGCAGCTCGATGAACTGGTGGAGCATGCGCGCTGTCGCGGCCCAGATGCGATGGCCATTGTAGGAGAAGGCGGGAACGAGCACCTGCCGCCCCTGATGTTCCCGCACCTCGAGTTCCATGTTGCGCTCGTCCATAAGGTAGGCCAGCGGTACCTCAACAACCTGCGCGACCTCATGATCGCTGATTGTATAGGAGTATTCGGATTGCGTGGTAAGCATCCCGACGTACGGCGTCACCCGGAAATTGCTTATCGTCACCATGTCGTCAAGCTGACCGACGATCCGGACGTGTTCTGGCTGTACGCCTATCTCCTCGAAGGTCTCGCGAAGAGCCGTTGTTTCCAGGCAGTCGTCGGATTCGTCGCAGGCGCCGCCGGGGAACGAAATCTGTCCCTTGTGATGCTCGACGTGGGTTGTGCGTTCCGTGAAGACGACGTGCGGTTCACCTTCGCGGTCGCAGACAAGTATGAGGACAGCGGCGGGCGACGCTTCGGAGTGCTCTACGTGACGAGGAGTGTACTCCGCGATGGCGTTCAGGATGCGATCAGGAGTTTCTTCGGAACCCATGATTGAAACCGACACTAATTCTACGCCCACGTCCCTATGCGCGTCACCCTACGACGGCGGGGGCTGCAGGGCGGCCATCCGTCCCCGGAAGCTTGAGACATCCCAGAATGACCAGCCGCGTGCAGCCTCTTCCCTGAGATGGTTGTATATCCTGTTGCGCACTTCATCGATCATTTCGGAGCCCGGGCGGCCGGTCAGCTCCTCGAAGGCGACGAGTACGCTTTCCAGTGCAGCCCGCAGGGAACCGTTGCGCGACGCGAGGTCCGATAGTACGAGGGAGCTGGCCCGATCGTCACGCAGCCGCTCGATTTGACTGACGATTGGCGCAACGCTTTCGTTACGACTCGGAGCGCCCGTCAGCGCCTCGCCGGAGGCCGAGAGGAGCGAACTAAGCGTCTCGTTATCGCGGCTCAGGGTTTCGGCTGCCGTATCCCACTCGGAAGCGAGCGACTCGAGCAGCATCTGCACCGTTTGAGCAGCGTCCAGGGCGAACGCCGATGCTAGCTCCGGGGCAATCAGTTCCGCAAGCGCCGCCTGAGCCGCGCGGAGTGACTCAATTGCGGTGGGTCGCATGACTAGACTCCCATCAGGTCCATGATTTCGAGTTCGAGGCGAGCGATATTCCGGCCGAGAAAAGCCATCATCGGGCTGCGCGTGCGCCCCTCGCAGAATGAGCGAGCGCCGGTCAGGAAAATGGCAGCGAGCTTTGCGTTCCCGAGCAGCTCCCAAAAACGGATGGCTTCAGGGGCGACGGTGAAGCCGCTTGCTTTTTCATACCGCTTATAGAATTGTTCCCGCTCGATCAGCCCGCCGATGCTTTCGTCGCCAAGCCAGCGCCAGGGCCGGATGCAGGCCCAGGCGACATCTTCCATTGGGTCTCCGAGATGCACCATCTCCCAGTCCAGGATCCCCCTTATCGCACCCTCGCTGTCGCAGAGGAAATTTCCGGTGCGGTAGTCGGCGTGAACAAGGACGATTCGCTGCGCCGGAGGCGGCGGATGCCGACGCATCCAGCGGAAAGCGGCCCTCAGGACCGGCTGCGGCTCGAGCGCATCGCGGTCGACGACGCCCTCCCATTTTTCGATCTCCATAAGCCCACAGCCGGCTTCGTCTGCCGGCGCGCCGAGGAAGTCGAGCCCGCTTGCTCGCCAATCAAGCGAATGGATGCAGGCGAGGATCGCGACGAAACGTTCAGCAAGTAGCGCCCTCACCACGAAGAATCGGGGATCCATCAGCACCTTCGTCGGACTCGTCTCGCACCCGTCAATGCGCTCCATCACGAAAAACGGACGGTCCAGGAAGGCGCCCTCGCTTTCCAGCCAGTACATCTTGGGCACGGGCACGCCATGACCCGCGAGGGCGTCCATCACGCGGAATTCGAGGTCGCGTTCGGTCTCGAGCAGGCTGGCATCAGGGTCGCGGCGGAGCACAAACCCTCGCTCCACCTCGTTGCCGTTCTCGCGCCATGTGGCGTCGAAGGACCATGTCTCGCGGGATGCGCCGCCGGGGATGCGCTGCAGGCGCGAGACGGCAACGCTATCGGCGCCGATCTTGGCCGACAGGTACTCTTCGATTCGTTCTTGAAGCACGATGAGACCCGCAGAAATGGTGGGCCCGCCAGGATTCGAACCTGGAACCAACCGGTTATGAGCCGGACGCTCTGCCCTTGAGCTACGGGCCCTGCGTGAGGATTGTATATCCCGCCTTCGCGGCCTATCAACCTCGGCTCCTCGCGATGTCTTAGATGTCTTATATGTAACGGCCCTTAGAAAGTCACGTCTCTCAAAGAGGTGAAGGGAAGCCCGAGTCTTTCGAGCGACAATTCAAGGAAACACCATTGGCTGAATTCAAGACCGAGGCTCCTGCCGAAGCTCCCGCGGATTCGGCCGGGGCCGACATGTCAATTAGCCGGAAGGGAAAGATCTGGCTTAAGCAGTCCGTCGGCGCTGGGCTGCTAATCGCCGGGTGGGCCTACTTCGCCTTGCCGCACATCGGCTCTGCTCAGTTCTTCCTCGATACGCTGGTGTTTTGCGCATTCGGCACCTACGCGTTTATCACCGCCTACAATGCCCGCCGTGAGACGGTTACGCTTGAGAAGAAGCTCCGCTACACCCTGATCAGGCGCAACATGGAGCTTGAAAGCATGACGACGCGTGATGATCTAACGCACTTATTCAGCAGGCGTCATCTGTTCGACCGATTCGAGCGCGAGCTTCAGAAGGCCAAGACGTCGGGCCGAACTCTGTCGGTTCTCGTAATCGACCTGAACGGCATGGAGCAGATAAACGCTAGTCACGGATACCAGGTGGGCGATAAGGTGCTTGCCGCATTTGGGCGCTTCCTGGCCGACCACGCGCGCGGGAGTGACGTGCTCGCTCGCATAGATGGCGATGAATTCGCAGTGCTAATGCCAGGCGCAGATGAGGGGGCCGCTGCGGCCGCGGTGACCCGGCTGCTCACGGCAATGGAGAGAGCGGATTCATTCCAGGAGAACGACATCTCTCTGCAGGTAACTGCATCGATAGGAAGGTGCGGCTATCCGTGGGGAGCCGCGAGCGTTGATCAGATAATGCACGCTGCCCGCGACTCAATGTCGGCCCACAAGCGCGAGCAGAGCGCGCTCCTTGCCGCAGCCGGCAGTGCGCCAGCGGACAGCGGCGGCGGCTAAGTCTGCCTCTTTCCAGAACAGCCGAGTTCCGGGTTCCATAGGGCGGAACGTTCGCCGTCCTGCGCTTAGCGCTCATATACGACCCGCGGCGGAGGCCTTCTCTTCCGCCAAGAAGTCCAGCATTACGTCCATCACGCGATCGAGTTGGTCATGGTGGACCCAGTGGCCCGCGCTCTCAATCACGACTGTCTGACGCTGGCGAATCGAGGCGACGCGACCGGAGCGCTCGGGATCAGGCGCCCAGCTCTCCGCGCCCTTGATGAGCAAGGTGGGTGCCGTAATCTGCCCCCAGATGTCCTCCGCGTCTTCCAGGTTGAACTGGTAAGGCGACCGGATGCGCACGTAGTTATCGAACTTCCAGGAGAATGTTCCGTCCTCGTTCATTCGGGTGCCGTAGAGCGTCAAGTGCCGCGCCATTTCGGGTGTCAAGTGCGGGTTGGCCTCTATCATGCGTCGCGTGGCTTCCTCCCGGTTGGGATAGCGCCGTGGTTTCCTGCGCTCCATCTCGTGCATGTGCTGGACCCATTGGCGCATTCGTAAATGAGCGGGCTGCTCTTCGATCATAGGCGGGCCCCAGCCTTCAATTGCGATCACGCGCGATACCGCGTCAGGGAACGTGCCGGCATACTGGAGAGCGATCGCCCCGCCGAGGGAGTGACCGATCAGCACCAGCGGACGCGGAAGGCTATCAGCGAGAACAGAGGTGTCGTAGACGAACTCCGGCAGCGAATACATGCCGCCGATCGCCCAGCCGCTGTCGCCGTGCCCGCGCAAGTCAGGTGCGTACAGCGTATAGGATTCGATCAGCCGAGAAGCAACGAAGTCCCAGTTGCGGCAATGGTCCTGGCCGCCGTGAATCAGCAGCAGGGGCGGCTTGGCTCCGTCGCCCCAGACGGCGTAGTGCAGCCGGATGCGCTGCGACTCGTAGTATTCGTGTCTCGGCTCCGGGACTGGCGCGATCACGCAGACTCCGCGGCTCGGAGTTCAAACAGCGACGTGTAGATGCCGACCTGGCTCCCCGGAATGACGAACGCGCCACACACTTTCTCGTAGAATTCGATCGGGCCCACACCGCCGATGACTGCATAGGCATAACCGAGTTCGCGCATTGATTCGAGGCAGAGCAGCAGAAGGGCGGTGCCCAGGCCATGACCGCGGAGCGCCTCTCGAACGCCCGTCGGCCCAAAGAAACCGCGGCGTGTGCATTCGTATACGCCGAAGCCCACGACCTCCGGTCCGCGAGTCGCAACGAAGCCGGTGATCGGCGAATGATTGAACGCCCTGTCCGCCTCGACGGCCCACAGTTCGCCGAAGCATTGAGTCGCGAACTGACGCATCCTATCTCGGTCCCAAGGCTCAGCCCGTCGCACGGTGAACCCGGCGCCGGCGGCACGCTCAACGTGCGGGCGGGCGTCCGGCAGATCATAGAGGCGCACCAGCATGTCCGGCATAGCGAGGGCTATGATAGCAGGAGCCGGAAAAGGAAGGCAGTTAGTAGCAGGCAAGAGCCGATGGGGCGAGTCGAGGTCCGTGTGACACCGGGCGCCCGCCATGACGCGGTTCTCGGCTGGCAGGATGATGTCCTTCGCGTGCGTGTGCGGGCGCGCGCACAGGGTGGGCAAGCAAACGATGCCGTGTGTCGCCTGTTAGCTCAAACGCTGGGGGTGCCGCCACGCGCGATATCGATTCGCCGTGGCGCCACGTCCCGCCAGAAATCAGTGAACGTGGACGGACTGAACGAGGCCGACCTGAGGAAGCGGTTCGCCGGACAGTCATGATCCCGTAAACGATTGGCAGTTCGGGTATCATAGATTCTGAGGATTGACATGACGCCGCGAACGATGTTTGAGAAGATCTGGGACTCGCATGTCGTGCGCGAATCGCCCGGAAAGCCTGCCCTGATTTATGTCGACCTTCACCTCGTGCACGAGGTGACATCGCCGCAGGCGTTTGAGGGCCTGCGCATGTCCGGCCGCACCGTACGCCGCCCTGAACTGACGGTCTCGACAGTCGACCACAACGTGCCGACGATCGACCGATTGTTCATCAAGGACGAGATATCGCGGAAGCAGATAGAGGCTCTCAAACAGAACGCCGACGACTTCGGCATCCGCTTCTACGGAATCGAGTCGGACCGCCAAGGGATCGTCCACGTCATCGGTCCAGAGCTTGGTCTGACGCGCCCCGGTCTGGTAATAGTCTGTGGTGACAGTCACACGTCGACACACGGCGCCTTCGGTGCGTTCGCCATGCCCATAGGCACATCGCAAGTCGAACATGTTCTCGCGACGCAGTGCCTCGTCCAGGCGCGGATGAAGACCATGGAGGTCCGCGTCGATGGCTCATTGCCCAGCGGTGTCACAGCCAAGGATATGATCCTGGGCATCATCGGCCGCATCGGCGTCGACGGCGCTACCGGCTACGCCATCGAGTACACCGGTGAAGCTATCCGCGCTCTTTCGATGGAAGGCCGAATGACCGTCTGTAACATGTCGATCGAGGCCGGAGCACGCGTTGGCATGGTCGCCCCCGACGAGAAGACGTTCGATTACATGCGCGGACGGCTATTCGCGCCCAGCGGCCCGGAATGGGAGGAAGCCGTCGAGTGGTGGAAGCAACTTCCAACCGATCCCGGCGCGAGGTACGACAAAAGCATAACAATCGATGGCTCGGAGCTGGAACCGTACGTGACGTGGGGGACGAATCCCGGCATGGTCGTGCCGGTGACAGGCCGCGTGCCGGATCCAAGATCGCTCCCCACGCACGCCGACCGCGCCGCAGCCGAGCGAGCGTTAGAATACATGGCTCTGCAGCCGGATACAGCGATTCAAGAGATCGAGCTCGACCGCGTCTTCATCGGCTCATGCACTAACGCGCGCATCGAAGATCTCAGAGCTGCCGCCGCCGTTGCCAAAGGCCGGCGGGTAGCGGACGGGGTCCTCGCGCTCGTCGTCCCCGGTTCTACGCAAGTGAAGCTCCAGGCGGAAGAGGAGGGCCTCGATCGGGTCTTCACCGAAGCTGGCTTCGAGTGGCGCGAGGCCGGCTGCTCGATGTGCCTCGGGATGAACCCGGACATACTTCAACCAGGAGAACGCTGCGCGTCTAGCTCCAATCGTAACTTCGAGGGCCGCCAGGGAAAGGGCGGCCGCACTCACCTCGTCAGCCCGCAGATGGCCGCGGCTGCCGCCATCGCCGGACATTTCGTGGATATCCGCGAGTGGGACGTCGACTGATGGAACCTTTCCGTAAGGTTATCGGTATCGTCCTTCCTCTCGATCGGACCAACGTCGATACGGACTCGATTGTCCCCGCGCGCTTTCTTAAGCGGATCGAGCGCCAGGGCTGGGGAGAGACTCTCTTCTACGACTGGCGCCATACGCCGGACGGGCAACCGGACCCAGATTTCGTGCTCAACCAGCCCGGTTATGAAAATGCGAGCGTGCTCGTAGCGGGTCGCAACTTCGGCAGCGGCTCCTCGCGCGAGCACGCCGTCTGGGCGCTGCGCCAGTACGGCTTCCGTGCGGTGATCAGTCCCACTTTCGCGGACATCTTCCACAAGAACTGTTTTGAAAACGGTCTTGTGCCCGTCATCATTTCCGAAGAGAAGGCGCGAGAGCTGATACTAAGAGCGAAAGAGGGACCCGCCTGCGAACTCACGGTGGACCTCGAGCGTTGCGAGATCTACGACGACCGCGGGTTTCGTTCGTCTTTCGTGATCCATGATGACCCGGCGACTCACGAGTTTCGCCGCCACTGCCTAATCAACGGCGTGGACGACATCGACCTCACGCTTCAGGAGGCGGACGAGATTGCAGCGTTCGAGGCGAAGCGACCCCGCTGGCTAGAGCCGGCGAAGAGCTAAGCCGTCACGGCCGCGCGAACTCGACCCAGCACGCGGTCGAGGTACGGGTTCGAAAAGCGGCCTTCTTGGTCCAGGAGGGCCCGGATCCTCTGGAATTCGTCCCACTGCGGGTAACGCGGCGCCAGCGTCTCCGCCGTTTGGAAGTGCAGCTTGCCCCAGTGCGGCCGGCCACCGTAGTCATTCATGATATCCTCGACCGCTTCGAAGTACTGCTGGTATTGCATCCCTTCGAAGACGTGGACGGCGATGTAGCAAGAATCGCGGCCGCTGGCTGTGCTCAGAGGAATATCGTCGCCTTTTGTGAAGCGGACTTCCACTGGAAAGATAGGAACGAGGCCGCTCTGCTTCAGAAACGTGCGCACG
>VBEI01000157.1 GCA_005882715.1 Chloroflexota bacterium
AGATTTACGCCGTTCTCGAGCACGAGGTCGAGGCGCGCGTCGGCGATCACACCCTGCGCCTCCGCCCGTACGAGACCGTCCGAATCGAGAAGGGCGTAGTCCACAGCGTGCGCACGCTGCGCGGCGAGGCGCTCGTCCTCAGCCTCTCAATCCCGCCGCTGGACCCGGACGACCAGCACCCGGCGGAGTAGTTGTGGACAAGTGACATCCGCGCATTCCACGAGGGCACGTCCGGCGGTAACATAGGCCCAGAGTGGCAAAGGGAACGGCTGAGCCCGCCTCCTATAGGCAGTGCATTCCGCCGATCGATCTTTCACTAGAGCGGTATACGGAGTCGGTACCGAAGGATGGGTACTACTACGTCCTCTTGCGTGGCGAGATCAAGGGCAGGTTTCGTACTAGGAACGCGGCCGCAGAGCTTTATACAGGCCTGCTTCGTCAGACTGGCTATAAGCCGCCGCCGGTAGACAAAACGACGCCCCGAAACGAGGCCGTCGAGGGTTACTTAGACGCGAAAGAGTCATACTGGGCGGACAGCCACAAACACGCCCGTCGTGGAGGCAAGGGCAGATACTGATGCAATCAGCTCGGGAGCAGCTCGCCCTTGAAATGAAATACACCGCTGGCCCGGATTCGGGGTTGCGAGATGCGGCGGCTTCTGAAAACAAATCGCTGCCGATACACCGCTGGGTCCCATGGATTGCGGGATTTTCAGCGCAGTTCGTTCAAGACGCGATCGCGAAGTACCTTCCATCGACGAAGCGCACCCGACACCTCGTTCTCGATCCTTTCGCCGGGGTTGGAACCACACTCATAGAGGCAATCAAGTCCGGCAACGGAACGATCGGCTATGAGATCAATCCCTTCGCCGCCTTAGTGGCGTCTGCCAAGGTCGCGTGCGTCGAGGTCACCCCAGGCGACCTCAGGGCAGAGATCGATGCCTTCCGAAGCGCCATGCACCGGTTTGAGGCTGAAGTAGATAAACGGTACCAATCCGATCCAAAAACGAACTTGCTCGAGATGGAGGACTTCGAACGGGTAAGGCCGGCCCAGTTCAAAAGCCGCATTCCGTTCTTTAGCCCGCCCGTTGAAGCGAAGTTTCTATATGCTCTCGTCCGTACGGGGGCACTATTGGAACCAGACCGCACACTTTTTCGCGCAGCGCTTGGCGCCACCATGGTTTCGTATTCGAATTACACTTACGAGCCGAGTCTCGCATCTCGCCCGGGATCTGGGAAACCGCTCATCGAGAACGCCTCCGTCGCCTTGACTGTCTGCCGGAAGCTCGAGGAAATGGCGACAGATATCGAATGGGCTCGTCAGACCTACGGATACAATTGGCTGGGCCAAAGGCGACAAGTCCGGCAGTCATCCTACTTCGATGCAACACTTGAAGCGGGATCCGTCTCGTTGGTTGTCACGTCGCCTCCGTACATGAACAACTACCATTACGTGAGAAATACACGACCGCAGCTTTACTGGCTTGGGCTGCTGTCTAACGGCAGCGGTCAACAGCTCGAGCAGGCAAGCTTCGGCAAATTCTGGCAGACGGTACGCCAAGGGGAGCGAGTGGACCTGACGTTTGAGCTCCCAGGCCTTGAGGAGTCGCTGGGAGAACTGCGGTTAAAGCATCCCGAGAAGCGACAGTATGGCGGAGCCGGCTGGGCAAACTATGTGGCGACGTACCTCAACGACTCTTTCCGGTTCATGAAATCGCTGCGCATACATTTGCGGGGCGGTGGGCACGCCGTAATCGTCATCGGCAACTCAATCATTCAAGGCATCGAGTTCCCGGTCGATCGGTTGCTGGCGCAGATGGCCGAGCGTAATGGGCTGCGCGTCGAGGACATCCACATCGTTCGCACTAAGCGCGTCGGCAACAGCATCATCGACTCCTCGGTTCGGAACGGCGACGTTAATGGTCATCGAGGCAAAACCCAGCTGTATGACGCCGCTCTTATCCTCAGAAAGAGCTAATCTTTCGGCGGAAATTCCTGGTCCCACCGGCTGGTACGCACACCTGGCCGTCCGATTCCAGGAACATGGCTTCCGAACCCGCTTAGCTGCCAGACGGGCTTGTAGGTCTGGATAAGGGCGTCCTCAGCCGCCCTCACAAACCAGTCGCCGCGAATCACTAGGTAACGGCAAGTAACGTCCGTCACGTCAATATTCTGGCGGGACACGATCTTCCGGTAATGTTCGGCGAGGCGACGATTGAGGCGTGTCTGAAGCGCTTTCCCCGCATACACCAGCTGTCCCTTGTAGTAGACCGCGTATACGCCTCTTTCGGCGGGAGCGACATTCTCAGTTAGCTGATGCTCGGGGCTCGCTTCGAACTTCTCAATAAGCTGATGGTTGTACGCTTTGTCAAATTCAAAGAAGAACTCATGTTGGTCGCACATCGTCAACATTCTATCGAAACGAGGGAATGTGGCCGCAACTTGACGTGCGCGTTAGGGAGTGGTACATACAGGACGCATCAGTGAAGGAGGTAGCCCTTGGCGCAGGAAGCAGCCACCACTGCTGAGAAGAAACCCAATCCGATCGTCCCCTTTATGAAGCTGCCTGAGAAGTACCCGAACGAGCCGGCTTACCTCTGGGGCGTGGTCTGCAAGAGTTGTAACGCGAAGTATCTCGGCGCCCGGACCGCCTGCGGCAACTGCGGCTCCACCGGTCCGTTCGAGGAGACGCGCTTCGGCGACGAGGGCGAGATCTATTCCTTCGCCGTCGTGCACCAGACAGTACCCGGCCTCGAGGCCCCGTACGTCGCCGCCATCGTCGATCTCGACGATGGCGTTTCTGTGCGCGCGAACGTGTACGGGCTCGACATCTCGAAGCCGGGGCCAGAGTGGTTCGGCAAGCGCGTCAAGATGTTCACGGAGAAAGTCCGAGTCGACCGCGAGGGCAACGACATCATCGCGGCCAAGTTCAAGGTAACCGACGGCAAGTAGGGGCGAGGCTTGCCTCGCCCTCTCTGCGACGAGCAGAAGGGAGAACACTATGAGAGACGTAGCGGTTGTCGGAGCCACGATGTTGAAGTTCGGGCGCTATCCGGACAAGGATGTCGTCACGCTCGCGTCCGAGGCGGCGATCGGCGCCATCAAGGATGCCGGCTGCTCGATCAAGGACGTCGAGATCGTCGTCAGCGGCAACCTGTATCAGTCGAACGCCATGATCGGCCAGCGGGTCATGAAGGAGATTGGCGCCACCGGCGTGCCCGTCATCAACGTCGCCAACGCCTGCGCTACCGGCTCCACGGCCTTCCGCGAGGCGTGGATGGCCGTCGCTTCGGGCGCTTACGATGTGGCGATGGCGGTCGGCAGCGAACAGATGGGCAAGATGGGCCTTCTGGGCGCTGACGGGGCGTCGCGAGAGTACAGCACCGAGGGCGTGATGGGCACGGGCCTGATGCCCGGCGTCTTCGGGCAGGCCGGCGTCGAGCATATGCGCAAGTACGGCACGACTCAGGAGCAGTTCGCGAAGGTTGCGGTGAAGAACCACAAACACTCCGTGAATAACCCTTACGCCCAGTACCAGATCGAGACGCCGCTTGAGGATGTGCTGAACGCGCGTCCGATCGCTTGGCCGAACACGCTGTACATGTGTTGTCCGACAGGCGACGGCGCGGCGGCGGCAGTCCTCATGTCTGCGGAGAAGGCCAAGCAGTTCACGCAGAACCCCGTGTGGGTGGCCGCGTCCGTTCTGACTTCGGACCCGTACACGCCGCGCAACCCGACGATGTTCGACATCAACACGCTCACCCGCAACGCCTCGACGGAGGCGTACCAGAAGGCGGGCATTGGCCCGGAAGACCTCGACATGGTCGAGCTGCACGACTGCTTCGCTACTGCTGAGCTGCTGCACTACGAGAACCTCCAGCTCTGCGGCGAGGGCGAGGCCGGGCGCATGATCGACGAAGGCGCGACCTACGTCGGCGGGAAGATTCCCGTCAACGCCAGCGGCGGACTGCTTTCCAAGGGCCACCCACTCGGCGCGACCGGTGTCGCCAACATCGTCGAGATCGTCTGGCACCTGCGCGGGGAAGCCGGCGCGCGTCAGGTAGAAGGCGCGAAGACGGGGCTCGCCCACGTCATCGGCCTCGGTTCCGCCTGCACGATCCACGTACTTAAGAAGTAGCCAGCCGTCAATCATCAGCGATCAGAATAGGGGAGGGGCTGCGCCTCGAGGACGGGCGCGGCCTCTTCTTAGTGGAAGGGTGCGAAGATGACCAGCGAGACTGTGACCGGACAGACTCTTTGCGACCGCATCGATGAGCTAATAGCGGAAAGAAGCCTGTTAAAGCACCCCTTCTACCAGAAGTGGCAGGCCGGCGAACTGACACTCGACGCCCTCAAAGGATACGCCTGCCAGTATTACCACCACGTGCTCCAGTTCCCGACCTACGTGAGCGGCGCGCACGCCAACTGCGACGACCTCCCCGATCGCCAGGAACTTCTCGAGAACCTCGTGGAAGAGGAGCAGGGGCCGAACAACCATCCCGAATTGTGGCTGCGCTTCGGGGAGGCGCTCGGCCTCTCCCGCGAGGAGCTGATCGAGTCGAGACCTCTTCCCGAGACTACGAACCTTATCACGACCTACCGCCGCCTGACGAAGGACAGCCCCTTCATCGGCGGAATCGCTGCCCTTTACGCGTACGAGTCGCAGGTGCCCGAAGTCGCCGGAACGAAGATGGCGGGACTCAAACGCTTCTACGGAATCGACGACCCGCAGGGACTGAAGTTCTTCATCGTCCACCACAGCCTCGACGTCGAGCACTCGAAGGTCACCCGCAATCTCGTCGCGAAGTACGGGGAGACATCCGAAGATGAGGAGGAAGCGCTCAACGCCGTGGACGAGGCGACGGCCGCGCTCAATACGTTCCTCGACGGAGTGTGCGCAGAATACGTAGCGGCGTAGACTGAAAGAAGAAAGAGGCCACAACGAAAGAAGAAGCGGCTTGGAGATAACGTTCCTGGGCTCCAGCAACGCGTTTGCGGCGGAAGGGCGCTACTGGAGTTCCTTTCTCGTCGATAAGAAATACCTCTTCGACGCGCCGCCTACGCTTCTGCCGCACCTGAAGCAGCTAAAGATACCGCTGACCGAAATCGAGGTCATCTTCCTCACCCACCACCACGGCGACCACTTCATGGGCGTCCCCTTCCTCTTCCTCGAATACATGTACATGACCGAGCGCACTAACGACCTTTACATAGTGGGCCCGCCCGGCGTCAAAGACTGGATCGAGGACTTCGCCGACCGCTGTTATCCCAACATCACCCGCGACGCCGGCTACCGGCGGATATACGTTGATGCGTCGCCCGGCAAGGAGCAAACGGCGGGGCCGGTTAGCTTCTGGTCGGTGCCGATGTGCCACGTCACGGAGAGCATGGACGCCTTCGGCTATCGCGCTGCGATCAGCGGCAAGACGGTCGCTTACACCGGCGATACCATGTTCTGCGAAGAGGTGATCGCGCTGGCGGAAGACACCGACGTGCTTATTGTGGACTGTACCTACAGCGAGGGCTGCGGGCCGGAGCACATGGGGCTCGACGACGTGAAAGTCATCCGCAAGCGAATCGCTCCGGAGACCACGATGGTCCTCACGCACCTCGGCGGCCAGCCGCACCTCGACGGCCTCGCCAACGTAGTGACCGCCGCTGACCTCAAGACGTTCACCTTCTAATACCGACATGGATGTAGCCCGGTACCTTCAGGTGCCGTGGACCGCCGCACGTCCTTATGCGTGAAACCATCGCCGTTCTCGGCGCCGGCAACATGGGCAGCGCCGTCGCGCAGGTCCTTGCCTCCAACGGTCACGCCGTGCGCGCCTGGAGCATCGAGACCGACGTGCTCGAAGAGATGCGCGGCGATGCTCGCAACACGAAGTACCTAGCGGGTGTCGAACTGCACCCCCGAATCGAGGCCGTTTGGGAACTCGAGAAGGCTGTTGGCGGCGCGGCCGTTGTCGTCCTCAGCGTGCCCTCGCAAATTGTGGCAGGCATAGCGCGAGACCTGAAGCCTTTTCTACGGCGCCAACAGTTCGTGCTGAACGTGGCCAAGGGGCTGGAGTCAGGGACGAACTGTCGCCTGAGCGAGGTTATCGTCCGTGAGCTTGGCGAGGAATTTCGGCCGGCCGTCGGCAGCATGGGCGGGCCGGCGATCGCCATCGAGATGGCGCGCGGCATGCCGACGGCTGTCATTGTCGCTTTCGAGGAAGAGGCCGCTGCGAGGCGGGTGCAGGCGCTGCTCCAGAACGACTGGGTGAAGGTTGACACGACCACGGACCTCTGCGGACTTGAGCTTTCGTCCACCCTCAAGAACGTCTACGCCATCGCGCTCGGGATATGCGACGGCATCGGAATGGGGGCGAACACGAAGGCATTCGTCGGCACGCTGGCGATCGCGGAGATGGGTCGCATCTGCGTGGCTCTCGGCGGGCAGGCGGAGACGGTGTATGGCCTCGCCGGCCTCGGCGACCTGCTCACGACGGGCTACAGCCAGCACAGTCGGAACCGTACTCTGGGCGAGATGCTGGGCGCCGGGGGCGATTGGCAGCGCTTCGTCGAAGAGAAGACCGTGGAGGGCGTGCCTGCTTGCGGCGCAGTCAGGGAGCTGGTGGGCGAGAGCGGTCTTGCGCTTCCGCTGCTGGAGACGATCGACGCGATTATATGCAAGCGGGCTGAGGCGACACTGGCGATGGGCGAGCTCTTCCGAGCATATCGCTACGACTGAGCACTCACAAGCCGCGGATGTGGATGGAGGCCCAAAAAGGCGCTCCGCTACAATCGGGCGATGAGGCCGATCAGAGGCCGGCTTCCTGGAGCGCCTCGTCCAGCGTGTGCCATGCCAGCGTCGCGCACTTCACGCGTACGGGGAATTTGCGCACGCCTGAAAGCGCCTCGAGGTCGCCCAGCGATTCGGGGTCGACAGTCTCCTCGCCGCGCATCATCGCGGTGAACGCCTCGCTCAGATGCTTCACTTCGCCCAGCGGCTTGCCGTTGATCGCTTCGGTCATCATCGAGGCGGAGGACTGGCTGATCGAGCAGCCGGAGCCCTTGTAAGCGACATCGGCGACGCGATCCCCGTCCACCAGCAGCTCGACCGTGACCTCGTCCCCGCATAATGGGTTCAAGCCCTCATGCGTCGCGCTCGGGGAGGCGAGCGAGCCGCGATGGCGCGGGTTGCGATAGTGATCGAGGATAATCTCCTTGTACAGCTCATCCAGCTCGGCCTCTTGCCGGGCGTACTCTTCGCGGAGGCTCATGACGCTCCTGTCATTCCGAGCTCGCGGGGAGCCGAGCGGTATTGGGGCGGAGGCGAGGAATCTCGACGCCTGCCGAACAGAACGTCATTGCTCGCGGCCCCCGCTTCCAAACCTCATCGCTTAAAGAAGTCCCGCGTCGCCTCGAGCGCCTCGATGAGCACATCAACTTCCTCAGGGATGTTGTAGATGTAGAAGCTGGCGCGTGCGGTGCCCGAAACGCCGAGCGTACGCATCAGCGGCTGCGTGCAGTGATGTCCCGCTCGGATCGCCACGCCGTGGTGATCGAGTACTGTGCCGATGTCGTGAGGATGGAGGTCGCCGAAGTTAAACGACACGACGCCCCCTC
>VBEI01000158.1 GCA_005882715.1 Chloroflexota bacterium
GTTCTCGACCAGCGTCTCGCAGCTCGCCGCGGAGGCGACCTACGGACAGCTCCAGAAGCCACTCCTTCAAGCGTTGCGCCGTATCAACGGCCTGCTTTCACGGAACTGAGCGGGCGAGGCGGACGTCAGTCGTGGTCACGAAGGCGGCCGTCCTCCAGCCAGAGCACCCGCTGGGCAAACTGCCGAACGCGGTTGTCGTGCGAAACTACGACAACGGCCTTGTGTAGTTCCAGTGCCTTCTGTCCTAACAGTTGCATGACTTCGTAGCCGCGCTTGGCGTCCAGGTTAGCGGTGGGTTCATCGGCCAAGATTAGGTCCGGGTCCTTGGCCAGTGCTCGCACGATTGCCACCCGCTGCTTCTCACCATCGCTCAGACGCTTTGGCAGCGCGTGAATGCGGTGGCTCAGACCGAACGTCTCAAGAAGATGCGAGGCTCGCTCCATGGCGTCCGATCGTCCGTTGCGCGAGCCGTTCTGGATGACCACCCGAACGTTCTCAAGGGCGGTCAGGGCTTCGAGAAGGTTGAAGCTCTGGTAGACGAACCCCACCTTTTGCCGCCGGATGGAAGCTAGGTGAGACTCGTCCATGTTTGTCACATCGGTGCCGCAGACGTGTACCCGCCCGTGGGTTGGTCTGAGCAACGCACCGGCGATGGTAAGAAGAGTCGTTTTGCCGGAACCGGAAGGTCCCATGATAGCAACGATCTCGCCGCCGCGAATATTGAGCGTGACGTCGTCCAGAGCTGTAACGCTGAAGTCGCCGGAGCGATAAATCTTGCTGACGCCCTCCAACTGAAGGATCAGCGGTGGCGCGCCCTGCACAGGGCTATCCCTTGAAGACCATAACCGGGTCTATGTTGCTCAGGCGGCGCACGGGTATATAGGCAGCGATGAGCGCCATGACCAGTGTTGCCGCGGCGATCGCGGCGATGTCCTGCCAGCGGACCGAGACGACAAACTGCGGCACCGTATCCTGAGCAAACGGTGCGAGCAGCAGGGTAACGCCTGCGCCGAGGAGGAACCCAAGAGCGCCTGTGATCATGCTTTGTTCGAAAACCACCCGGTACAGATACGGATTCGTAAAGCCTTCGGCTTTCAGTATCCCATACTCGCGTGACTTCTCGACGGTCGCTGTATAGATGGTAAGGCCGGCAACGGCTAGCCCGACCACGAAGGCAACGATCAGCACAACGATCAATATGGGCAGTATGTTGCTGAGTATCCGGTCCCTCGTCTCGCTGGCGAAGTCCTTGCCCGTGACCATATGCACTCCCGGCGCGGCAAGCTCAACGCGGCTGGCGACTATGTCTCGTTGCGCCGGGTCATGAAGGGTCAGAACGAAGAAGGTACGCTGGGTTCGCGGTTGTAACTCGAGGAAATCGATAGTCGTGTCGAGGGTGGCAAACGCCACCTGCGTATAGATGAAGTCGCCGCCGCGCGAGAAGCCCGAGACGGTGAGTGACTTCGTACCTTTAACGAGTCTATCGCCGATCTGTACACCGTGGCGCTTATGCATTTCAACGTCGATAACGACTTCTCCAGGGCCTGGCGGGCTCTTACCCTCCACGACCTCAAGCGGCCCCCCGAGACCAATTTTCGGATCGTATCCAACCAGCTGGACGTCGAAGGTGTCGGAGCGGCTGCCGCCGGCCCGGTAGACTGCCATTGGGCGGACGATAAGCGGACTCACTACGTCGACTTCTGGGAGCAGCTTGAGCTGGACGCCCAGGCTGTCGGGAAGAACGGATCCAGCCGCAACGAAGTCTGTTGTGCCGTCGCTCGTCGCCCACAGGTCTGCCGGAACGTGTTCGACGAAGCCGCCGACCTGCTGGCTCCAGCCGCGATAGAGCGAGAGAAGAATGCCGATGAGAAAGACAGAGAGGGCGACACCGCCGACAGAAATGCCGAGGCGCGTCCTCTCCGCGAACAGGTTCTTGCGCGCGACGAGTAGCATCGGGGGGCTGCGGGATTGTAGTTTACGTGGTGTGCAAGTTAGCCTGCAAGGAGAATTTGACCGTGGATGCGCACGGGGGGTCGAGCTTCCACGCGTCATGAAAGCATAGATTGCTCCCCATCAAAAAAATCCCCACTGCGTTGCCGCGCAATCGTCAATGCACGCATGCGCTTTGCGTCCTCGCTCTCGTGCTTGCATTGGGTACAGCCGAAGCGTGCGGCGGGGATGCCAGCCCGCGGGTCCGTGGCACCCTTCGACCGACCTCCTCGCCGATCGCCAGCGAGGATATCGCTTTCGAATCTCAGCGCAGCAGCCGGGTTGAAATCCATGCGAGCAATCGGTTCGGATCCGATCTCGTGAACCTTTCGGCGAAAGCCGGGTCGACGAACAGCCATCCCAGTTGGTCCCCGGATGGGAAGAGGCTGGCTTTTACATCGGAGCGAGAGGGGCCCGGAGACATCTATACCATGAACGCCGACGGCACCGACCAGGTTCGGATCACTCACGGTCCAGCAGCGAACGGCTTTCCGGCTTGGTCCGCGGACCGTCAGTTCATCGCATTTGCTTCAACAAGAGACGGCGACAGCGAGATCTACGTCATGAAGTCAGACGGAAGCGAGCAGAGGCGGCTCACTAATAGCCCGGGCGTCGATAGCTTCCCCTCCTGGTCGCCGGATGGTTCGCGGATCGCGTTCGAATCAGCGCGTGCGGGGAACACAGACATCTACGTTATGAACGCCGACGGCTCCGACCAGAAGGCCCTGATCGCCGACACGGCGGTGGATTTCGCCCCGCACTGGTCACCGGATGGCCGGAAGATAGCGTTCGCTTCCAACCGGGACGGGAACAGTGACATCTATGTGGTGGACGCGGACGGGGCGAATTTGCTGCGGATAACCGATAATCCAGCCGACGACGGCGATCCGGCCTGGTCGCCGAGCGGCAGCCGGATCGCGTTTTATTCCGACCGAGACGGCAGCCGAGACATTTACTCCATGGACCCCGACGGAGGGGCGCCAACACAGTTGACCCGCGGGGACGCGGTGTATTTCGCACCGGCTTGGTCCCCCGATGGATCTCGCATCGCGTTTTCATCTAGTCAGGACGGCAAGCTATCGATACTCGTCATGAAAGCGGATGGCTCGCTGATAACGCGCCTAACTGACCGGCCCTTTTCGGACCTATCGCCGGCTTGGTCGCCCGACGGTAGCAAACTGGCCTTCGAGTCTAATCGCGACAATAACAGCGAGATCTATGTAATGGAGGCCGATGGCTCGAACCAGGTGCGTGTGACGAACAACGCCGCTGCGGACCGACGACCCGTGTGGTCCCCAGACGGCCGAAGCCTGGCCTTCGAGTCAGAGCGCGATGGCAATCGGGAGATCTATGTCATGCGGGCGGATGGCTCTAACATTAGGCGCCTAACGAACGACGCGGCGGCTGATTATTCGCCGGCGTGGTCCCCGGATGGGTCGCTTTTGGCCTTTACCTCGGACCGTGACGGCGATCCCGAAATATATTTGATCCACCCCGATGGAAGCGGTCTGGTGAAGCTTACCAACAACTCCCGTCGAGACGAGAACGCGGTTTGGTCGCCGGACGGCTCGCGCCTGGCGTTCGAGTCCGAATCGGGGGGCGATGTCGATATCTACGTCGTCGGCGCGAACGGCTCGGGCCTCAACCCGATCGCGAGCTCGCCCGGCCGCGATAGGTCGCCTGCCTGGTCCCCGGATGGCTCGCGCTTGGCGTTCTCGTCCGATCGGACGGGAAACCTGGAGATCTTCGTCGTGAGTCTGGATGGTTCTGGTCTTCGAAACCTGAGCAACGATGCCGGTAACGACTCCGGCCCCGTGTGGTCCCACAGCGGTAAGTACGTCGCGTTCGTTTCAGAACGGGCCGGGACCAAGAGCATCTTTACAGTCAACGCGGATGGTAGCGGGCTGGTGCGTGTAACCGCGCACGAGGGCGGAGGCGACGATGCCCCCGCCTGGCGCCCGATCTTCGCTGGTGGCGGATGATGCGCATCATGCAGTGGGCGGCGATATCGGCGTGTGTGTTCGCCGTTCTTATTGGTGTCGCCGCCGGATGTGGTGGTGAGGAAGGGAAGCCGCAGCTGTTTAACCGGCTTATATTCCTGACACGGCAATCCGGCGATTACGACATCCGCCTGCGCACGAGCAATGACCGTCAGCCCATTGAGCTGGGCCGGGTGCTGCCCTGGGACTCCCAGCCTGTGTGGTCTCCGGATGGCAGCCGAATCGCCTTCTACTCCGACCGCAAGTTCAATCTGCCGGACAGGGATGACAACGTGGACATCTATGTCATGGCGGCGGACGGAACGGGCCTGACGCGCTTGACCGACGACCCAGCCTCAGACGCATTTCCGTACTGGTCGCCCGATGGTCAGCGGCTCGCCTTTTATTCGGAGCGGGATGGGCAGGGCGACGTCTACATAATGAATGCAGATGGGTCTGGCGTTGAACGAGTGACAGACGACCCGGCGCTGGACATACCGTATGGCTGGTCGCCCGATGGTCAGCGGCTCCTCATTTCGTCTGCCAGGGGCGGAAACCTTGACCTGTACACGGTGAAGGCCAGCGGCGGTGATGCCAAGCGGCTTACCAAGCTGCAAGGAAATGACGTAGCGGCGCAGTGGTCGCCCGATGGAAGTCAGATCGCGTTTGAATCCGCAAACGGTAGAAACGTCGAGGTGTACGTCGTAAACGCTGATGGTTCGAACCTGATCGACCTGACGCTAAGGCCACTCCGAGATGCGCACCCAGTTTGGGCACCGGACTCGGTTCGACTTGCTTTCGTTTCGGACCGGACGGCAGACTCCGAGATCTACGTGATGGACACCAACTACTCCTTTCTGACACAAGTCACCGCCGCGCAGCGTGAAGACGCCTGGCCGGCGTGGTCGCCCGACGGGGCGCGGCTCGCCTTTGTATCAGACAGGGATTCCAATCGTGAAATCTATCTGGCAAACGCCGACGGAACAGGGCAAACTCGGTTGACGAATGATCCCAATCCAGACCTTTCGCCGGAATGGTCGCCGGACGGCTCTCGGCTGGCGTTCGTGCGTTACCGGAGCGGTCGGCGAGACATCTACGTGATGAACGTCGATGGGTCCGGCCTCGTACGCCTGACGAACGATGAAATCCCGGCTGCCCGGGGAATCGAGCAATAAGGAGGCGCACCGTGACTAGCGACAATGAGGTTTACGTTGGCCGCTATCTAGGCGAGCGAGTCGTGGAAATCACTCCTGAACTGGTCCGCGAGTACTCGGAAGCAGTCGATGATCACAATCGCTGGTATTCCGGCGAATCGCCGTTCGGCTCAGCGGTGGCGCCTGCGCTGCTGCTCCATTCGGAGGTATACCGGACGCTGTCCTGGTACCTGCCGAGGATCTACGGCAATCTTCACGCTCGCCAGGAGTGGGAGCTCTTCCAACCTGCGACAGTTGGAGACAGGGTGACAACTCGTTCGCTGATTGTCGACCGCTACATCAAACGCGATCGCGAGTATGTCGTTAACGAAGTGACTTGCTTCGGCGAGGACGGCAGGCCTTTGAACCGGGGCCGCACACACCAGAGCTTTCTCCTCGAGCGACAGCCGGAAGGAGTTGTCGTAGACAAAGAGCGCGAAAAACGCGCGGACCGGCGGTTCGATGTCGGCGAGGGCGAAGTGCTGGAAGAGATAGCGGGGCACGCGAAAGAGGTGACCCTTGAGATGTGTCGGCGCTTTTCCCCCCGCAAGAGCTACCACAACGACGTGGAAGAGGCACGGAAACTTGGGTTCCCGGACATCGTCGTGCAGGGCATGATGCCGCTCTGTTTCCTTTCGGAGATGATGAGCGACCGATTCGGCGAAGGATGGTTCGCGGGCGGGAGGATGAACGTGAACCTGGTAAACGTTGTCTGGCGTGGTGACAGTTTGACGTGCCGGGGAATCATGCGGGAAGTATCGCCAGAGGGGTCCTGCCAAAGGGCAAACCTGCGGGTCTGGTGTGAAAAGGCGGACGGCACCAAAGTTGTGGTCGGTTCCGCGAGCGCCGTCGTGCTTTGAGCGACGGGGAAGATTTGGCCGAGGCGATCGGATGAGCGAGCGGACTATTGCCGCTGTGTCGGCAGGTGGTCTACAAGTTCGTCGAGTGCTTCGCCGCGGCGTACCCAACGCCGCATCTCGCGCTGGAGAAGAGAGCTGACTTTTTCGAGAGCGTGAGCGCGCTCCGGGTCTTGCTGCCCGGTCATCGCTTGGCTGACCTCACGGAGCGCGTCCTCACAGGCCGCCGCCATTCGCCAAGCGAAGAAGCAGCGCCCGCTGGCGTCGGCCCAGGCGGAATCCGAGGCTGCTGAGTGATGTGCCGCTTCCGTTCTCATTCTTCGTGTCCTGGAGGATGTAGTTCTGTTTATTGAGATGACGCCGCAGCGGGCGCGTTACACGACGCCGGCTCCTGCAGGAGTCCGTACACCGATCTGATACGATTCGTATTTGTTATACTAGGAAAGTCCCGAGTGGAGAGGTGATCAAGCTTGCCCCGAAGACAGAGGCGGCGCCGGCGAGGCCCAACAGATTACCAGGGACCGCGACGGGCAAAGCCGCCGTTTCCAATAAACGTAATCTTCAACGCTAAGGCGTTCTACATCGTTTTCATTGTCCTCATTATCACGAGCTTGGCCGCCACGGCTATTGCCAGAAGCTCCAGCGGCGGGAAACGCTCGACGGTGCCCGAAGCCGAGGACCGCGTTACGGCTGAAGAGACGCCGAACAATTCGCTCACGTTTGGCGCGCCGGCGCCAACAATCGACCGCTCGAAATCCTATCTGGCGACGATCAAGACGGACAAGGGAGATATCAAGATAGACCTCGCCGCGGCAGCGCCTGATACGGTGAACAGTTTCGCTTTCCTCGCTGGTAACGGCTTCTACAACAACACGGTATTCTTCTACGTCGATAAGCAGTACGCCGCGCAGGCCGGAGACCCAACATGTCGCAAAGACGCGCCGGGCGTTTGCTCGGGTGCAGGCGGGCCGGGGTACTCGTTGCCGCTACAAAACGCCGACGCAGGGCGCAAGCAATGGGATGTCGTAGCGCCTACGTTAGTCCAGGGTGGCGAGGACGTGAGCGGAAGTCAATTCAGAATCCTCTACCGCGACGACCCGCGGCCCAACGTGAAGGAGACCGTATTCGGAAAGGTCATAGACGGCACGAGCATCCTGGAGGGGCTCAGCAACCTGACACCATGCTCGGTCGCGGGCACCGCTAACTGCGACAGGGATCTCTCCTCGGCGCTGATCATCAAAGAGATCGTCGTCGAACCGAAGGTCGTTTAAGGGACCTGTCGGCCCAAAGAGACCACGCCCGGGCCTGGGCGGTGGTTAACTAATCAGCGAGAAGCGGTTCAGCGCTTCTTTTCGTCGGTTGCGGCCGGCTCTTTCTCGTCCGTCTCCTGTTTGTCCTCGTCCTGACCATCGCGCAGTTCGCGCCGGAACTCGCGGATGCCACGGCCGAAACCCTTGCCGATGTCACCGATTCGGGTGGCGCCGAAGAGGACGACAACAATCGCGAGGATAATGAGCAACTCTGGAGCGCCCAAGCTCTGGAACACTAGTATCACCTCTCCCCAGTGCGAAGAATATCACTGCCTTTCGTTTCTCACAACTAACTATGGCCGGCGCTACTCTCCGCCCCTCT
>VBEI01000011.1 GCA_005882715.1 Chloroflexota bacterium
TTCCTCGCCTCCGCCCCCTGCCGCCCCTCGGCCCCCCACACGGGCTCGGAATGACATGAGGGGGGCCGTCCATGTTTAGGGCATCAGACGGATTGGGGGCTTCGGCCGTAGTATCATGGCGCCGTTATGGGGCTGCGCGTCGCTGAAGCTGCTGTCGAGGACTTGGCCCGCGGGCACCGCGAGTTGCTGCGGCTAGTCGACTCACTTTCGGAGGGCGATTGGGACCGGCCGGTGCCGTACGGCGACTGGACGGTGAAGGACCTCGTCGCGCACGTGACCGGCGATATGTCTCCGGGGTGGGCGGGCCTCATCCTGGCGGGTGTCCTTACGCCGCAGTTCATCGTCGAGATGGGCAGGGGTTACGATGCGCGGACCGCCAACGCGGCGAACGTTGAAGAGCGGAAGCGATGGACGCGGGAGGACCTGCGGCAGATGCTGTTCGAGGCCCACGACGCCATGATCGATGCGGCGCTGCGGCTCGACGAATCG
>VBEI01000012.1 GCA_005882715.1 Chloroflexota bacterium
CAGCACGCAGACGATATCCGGCGCGCGCTGGAGACTGACTGGCAGCCGCAGGAACTGACATTCGCGCCCGAACTGGAGCGCAAGATGCGTTGGGTCGTGCTTTCGCAGGACACGTTTCTGCGCGCGCTGTACTCCATCGCGGACGACGCGTGGGGGGAGCAAGCGCTGAGCGATGGCTGGACATACCACGACGTTGCCGCGCACCTCTCCTCGAACGAGGTGCGCTTGCAGACGCGCCTTCGTTCGGCGCTGGGCGAGGCAGCGGCGGAGGAACTAGCGGCGGTGAATAATATCGAGGCGTGGAACGAGAAGACGGTAAACGAGCGGCGAGGCCGTTCAGTACGGGAGTTGGCGGATGAGTTCCAGGCAGGGCGCTTTGGGACGATGCAGGTGCTGAGCCGCTTTACGGGGGAGACGCTGGGCGCGGCGGTGCGGCTTGCCAACGCGACCGTGCCAGCGAGCGAGTTCGTCAAGGGCTTGTCACGGCACACTTCGATTCATGCGGGTCAGCTGGTGAGTGGGAGTAGGGCGCGGAGAGTCGCGTGACGCTCCCCGCTCGAGCGCCGGTTGTCATTCTGAGCAGCAGTATCGTGATCGAGGTTGGGTTGAGAAGAGGGTTCTGAGGCGACGGATGCACTGTTTTCAAAAGCGAAGAATCTCGGCGACTCGTATCCAGTTCCGGCCTTATGCCGCCGAGATCCTTCGCTGCTCTGTCGGATCGCCGGAGACAGAACACCGCGTTGTTCGGATGGGTCTGAGTTCGGCTCAAGGGGGCTCAGGATGACACGGGACAGGTTATGTCAATTCTAGTCGGCTCGCACACGCGGCTCCTCGTGCAGGGCATCACCGGCAAGGAAGGTTCGTTCCAGACGCGGCGGTGCATCGAGTACGGGACGAAGGTTGTGGCGGGGGTGACGCCAGGGCGTGGCGGCGAGAAGGCAGAGGGCGTCCCCGTGTTCGATACAGTCGCTGAGGCGGTAGCGAAGACCGGCGCGAACTGCGCGTTGATCTTCGTGCCCGCGCCGTTCGCGGCGGATGCGGTGCTGGAGGCGGCCTACGCCGAGGTGCCGGTGATTATCTGCATCACCGAGGGAGTGCCGACGATGGATATGGTGCGCGTCCGGCGCTTTTTGAAGTGGTCGGACCTAACGGTGATCGGGCCGAACTGCCCGGGGGCGATCACGCCGGGCGAGGCGAGGGTGGGGATCATGCCGGGCAATGTGTTCTCGAAGGGGAAGGTGGGCGTGATCTCGCGCTCCGGAACGCTTGTGTACGAGACGGTGGCGCAGCTGACCGACCGGGGCGTTGGGCAGAGCACGTGCGTCGGCGTCGGGGGCGACCCCGTGATCGGCACAACGCAGGTTGATGCGCTGCGCATGATCTACGAGGACCCCGGCACAGAAGCCGTTGTGCTTATCGGTGAGATCGGCGGGGTGGCGGAGCAGCAGTCGGCGGAGTACATCGCGAGCGAGATGAAGAAGCCGGTGGTCGCATTCATCGCCGGTGCGACGGCGCCGCCTGGTCGGAGGATGGGCCATGCGGGAGCGATCATTGTCGGCGCGGCGGGAACGGCTGCGGCGAAGAAGGAGGCGCTGAGGGCGGCGGGCGCGACGATCGTCGAATCGCCAGCGGAGATAGGGGCTGTGACTGCGGAGGTGGTGGGAGGTGGGAAATAAGAGGTAAGAGATACGAATCTCACAACGGATTGGGCGAGCTGGAGAAACGGATGGCGAGAGGGGCTGGTGTGTCCAGGAGAGGGTCGAGGGCGAGTCATTTTCAGATTCGTGGCGACCTAGCTGGAGCAGACGGTTTCCTAGCCTTTTGTGATCGCGGTGTTGGTGGATGACTCGCCCCTACGTCTTGCGGTTCGGTTGATGGGGTTCTGGGCGGCCCTTATACTGGATAGCGGACGTTTGTGATATGTCGTACAAAATTCTCGAGACGTGTATTGGGTGCACCGCCTGCACGAAGCGCTGTCCGACGGACGCCATTACCGGCGTGCGGAACGGGATGCACATCATTGACCCGGTTCTTTGCATCGACTGCGGCGCGTGCGGCGTCGTCTGCCCCGTCGAATGTATAGCCGACGAGTTCGGGGACATCGGGAAGGGCTTTCCGCGGCGCGAGTGGCCCAAGGCGATCGTCATCGAAGACAACTGCATCGGCTCCGGTTGCGAGCTGTGCATCCACATCTGCCCGTTCGATGCGCTGGAGCTGGACGTCTCGGGCAAGCAGGTGGGCGACTTCTTTGGGGTCGCAAGGGTGATCGAGAAGCGGTGCACGGGCTGCCGGCTGTGCGAGCAGTCGTGCGGCTGGGCGGCGATCTACATCGACCCGCCGCGCGAGACGCTGAAGAAGCGCATCTTCGAGCCGATCGAGCTCACGGCGGTCGATACGGCGGCCTCGTAGCGGCCCGAGCGACCGGCCTGGGGCTGATCCCAGTCTTTCCGAATACGGTTCTGTTCATCAACCGAGCGGTGACTCGCCCTGCCTCCGTTGCCTAGGCGAGGCCACGACGTAGCTTTTTCGCCAGCGGATGCGCGCAAACGTTCGAGAGAGTGAGACGGCCAAACAATTCGAGCCAAGATGGATGCTACGCCCCTACGAATTTGCCCAGAGGTCGTCTGTGGGCCGAGGTGATGGCGGAGGGAGTGGGATTCGAACCCACGAGGGAGCTTTCGCCCCCTACCCGCTTAGCAGGCGGGCGCACTCGGCCACTATGCGATCCCTCCGCGCGGCTTTTACAGTATAGCAATCGGTAGGTCGTCCTACCGGATTCTCATCATGACAATTGTTCTTGGTGTCGACGGCTGTCGCGCCGGATGGTGCTGTGTTGCCGTCGACGCTGACCGCGCGACGGTCATTGATTCCTTCGTTCGTCGTTCATTTCACGACGTTCTCGACTCACCGGCCGTTGTCATCTGCGTCGATATACCCATCGGTCTCCTCGACCGGCCGGGTCAGCGGGCATGTGACAACTTCGCGCGCCGAATGCTCGGCCGCGGCCGCGCGTCGAGCGTCTTCCCGTCGCCATCCAGACGCGCTCTGTTGTTCCCTGACTACCGCGCTGCAAGCGATGTCAACCTGCAGCTCACCGGGCGCAAGCTGAACAAGCAGTCCTTCAACATCTCGCGCAAGGTACGCGAGGTCGACGAGGCAATGAAGCCGGCAACGCAGGAGCGCGTGCGAGAGGCGCACCCGGAGCTGGCTTTCCGGTCGCTCAGCGGGGGCGTCGCAGTGCTGCCCAACAAGAAGACTCATGCGGGGCGCGATGATCGATGGCGACTGCTCCGGGCCGTTTTGCTCGAGCTTCCGCCCAGTGCCGCGCTACCGGCCGGGCTCCGCGGTCGCTGCCAGGCGGACGACTACATCGACGCGCTCGGGTGCGCCTGGACGGCTGTGTGCGTGGCACGGAGGACGGCTCGGCGTATCCCGGCCGAGCCGGATGCCGATGACCATGGGTTGCGCATGGAGATGTGGCTGCCCGCCGCCTAGCCCACACCTCGGTCGAAGAGGTTGAGCAGCGCGTTCCCGAGGACGACGAGCGCGATGACGCGGATGGTCTTGCCGATGGCAACGGCCAGCATGAACCGCCCGAAGTTCATCCGCGTGGCGCCGGCGGTGATACCCGCGAACTCGAAGAAGATGTTGGGGATCGCGGAGAGCACGAGGAGCGTCGCGAAGCCGTAACGCAGCATCAGCCAGTCGACCCAGTGGGCGGCGCGTCGCAGAAGACGGCCGATGCGGCCTCCGAGCGGCATCGGCCGCTCCTCCGCCAAACCTCGGCCGATCGCCCCTGTCGCGTAAGACGTACTTTCTGCCAGCGTCATGCCCGAGGCCCCGGCGACGATGACGCCGATCGGATTGAGGTCGAGGTCGCGCGGTCCGGCCACGATAAGCGCCTGGCCGGCGGCGGTGAGACCCGGGACGGGAATGAACACGGTGGCGGTGCCGAAGAAGTTCGCAAGGAAGATGCCGGCGTAGCCGAACGCCTCGAAGTCCCCTTTGTCGATCCACCCGAGAGCGAACGGAATGATGGTAGCCGCCAGGACGACGCTAACGAAGGCAACCAGCGCGCCGATGATGAGGTTCCGCGGGAACTTCTCGGTTGGGAGCCAGGAAGGGGCATCGAGGACGATGCGGCGGGGCGATGGTTCGTCGTGCACGCGCTCGGCCTCGACCGGCGTCTCTGCCATGGGAATCAGTATAGGGTTCCGGGAAAGATGGGTTCGCTGCTGGACGGGGCCGATACTTGCGCGGATGAAAGATTCCTCGCGAGTTGACTCCACGGGCAATGGGAGCCGCGAGGGTTACACCTAATCGCGGACGGAGATTCGAAGGAGCGCGGCTCGGAATGACACTGCAGCGCGCAGGTGCGTGCTAGAATTCGGGCCGTTATGATTGCCCCTTTGTTCCCGCATGCCGCCGTCGCGACGCCGCACTATCTGGCGTCATCGGCGGGGCTTGCCGTGCTGACGTCTGGAGGGAACGCGGTCGATGCGGCGGTGGCTGCGAATCTTGTGCTCGCCGTCGTCTACCCGCAGATGTGCGGACTGGGCGGCGATCTTTTCGCGATGGTGTGGGCCGAGGGCGAGCTCTCCGGCCTGAACTCCAGCGGACACCTTCCGGCCGGCGCGCGCCTGAACGGCGAGACGGTCCCTCGCTCGGGCATCGGTTCGGCGGTCGTCCCAGGCGCGGTTGCAGGGTGGCTCGCGCTGCTCGAGCGATACGGCACGCGTTCGATCGAGGAGTTGGCTCTGCCGGCAATCCGGCTCGCGCGCGAAGGATGCCCACGTTCGGCCGGGTTGGAGCGCGTCACGAAAGCGTCAGCGCCGCTTCTCCAGCGCGACGCGCAGGCGGCGCGCATCTTCCTTGCGGAAGGGCTCCTTCGGCAGCCGGACCTCGCGGAGACGGTGGAGAGCATCGAGGACTTCTACACCGGCCCCGTGGCGAAGAACGTGCCGCCGCCGTTCACGCCCGACGATTTCGCCGAACACACGGCGGAGTGGGTCGAGCCCGAGCGCACAAGCGTCGCCGGTCTCGAGGTGTGCGAGATGCCACCGAACAGCCGCGGACACCTTGCGCTGCGGGCGATCGAGCGAATGGAACCTCTCGACGGGCTCAGACCGGACAATGCGGAGTTCCATTTGCGGATGATCCGCGCGCTCGATTCGGTCACCGGCCGCGCGGGCCGCACCGGTGACACTATCTACCTCTGCGCGCGGGACGAGAACGGCATGGCGGTCAGCCTGAACCAGAGCCTGTACCAGGCGTTTGGGTCGGGCGTCGTCGTGCCCGAGACTGGGGTTCTTCTGAACAACCGGGCGGCGTACTTCAAACCACAGGAATACGGGCCAAAGAAGCGGCCGACGCACACTCTGGCGCCGGCGATGGCGCTTCAGGACGGCCGGCCAAAGTTCATCTTCGGGACGATGGGCGGGGATACGCAGATCGAGATCCACCTGCAGCTACTCGCCCGCGTGATCATCGCAAGACAAGAGTTGGGTGAGGCGATCGCGGCGCCGCGCTGGATGCACCGCGGCGGCAGCCTTGTCGCCGAGCCAGGCCTGCCAGAAATCGGTGCAGAGGCCCTGCCAGCGGAGTTCCCGGAGCTGGCGGGACATGCGCACGCGATCCTGGTAGAGGATGGACATCTGGCGGCGGCGTTCGATCGGCGGTCGGATGGAGCGGCGGTTGGGTACTGAAAGTGATGCGCCACTCGAACGCAGATGACGCGGATAGCTCGCGGATGCGCGCAGATGGATGGTGGTTGGGATATGAGAGTTCAGAGGTAAGTGATAAGAGGTGCGCCGCGGTTCAGCCAGCGCTGAGATTCCTCGCCACCCCGCCAACCCTTCGGATGCTCAGGGCGGTTTGTCGGCCCCGCCCCGCAAGCTCGGAATGACATTCGGGCGGCCTGCTAAAATCGACTTGTCATGCGGTACCACATCTGGACCGAGGGCTGCCAAATGAACGAGGCGGACTCGGAGAAGCTGGCGGCAGGACTCGCCAAGCTGGGCTGGGAGGAAGCGCCAAAGGCCAACGAGGCCGATCTCGCGGTCGTGAACACGTGCGTCGTGCGGCAGAAAGCGGAGGACCGGGCGGCGGGTTACTTGGGGCTGCTGCGGAAGCTGAAGGAGTCGCGCGACGGCGGGCTCCAAATCGCGGTCATGGGCTGCATGGTGGGGCCGCGGACGGACGACCTTCGCTCCCGATTTCCGTACGTCGACGTCTGGGCGCGCCCTCAGAGCTTCGAGGTCGTCCTGCGGGCGGTGATGCCAGAGTCAGAGCTGGGCGGCGAGTTCTGGCCGGACACCTTCCCTGAGCCGAAGGGGCCGACGGCGTTCGTGCCCGTAATCCACGGCTGCAATAAGTTCTGTACATACTGCATCGTTCCCTACCGGCGCGGGAGAGAGCGCTCGCGCACGATAGAAGATATAGCCCGAGAGGTGGGGTCACACTGCGCCAGGGGCGTGCGCGAGGTGACGCTGCTCGGTC
>VBEI01000013.1 GCA_005882715.1 Chloroflexota bacterium
TAGTAGTAGCCGAGCGAATAGGCAAAGAACTGCGCGCCCTCGAGCCCCTTGTCGATGGCCTCTTCGTCGTTCTCGAAGCACGAGAGCACGGAAAGTACCGCCAAGGCTGGGTTGAGGGCCTTGCCCATCGGGTAGCACTCTTCGCGCACGAGTTGGTAGTACTGATCGACGCGCTCCTCAAGCTCCTCGGGCGTCTCGAAGGCGAACCCGAGCGAGCCCATTCCCAATCGCGCCGCAACCATCGTCGTCTCACGACGAGACGATGCGACCCAGAGCGGCGGGTGCGGCTTCTGTAGTGGTTTGGGGATGACGTTCCGGGAAGGCATGCCCACGAAGGCGCCCTCGACGCCGGAGTAGGGAGTCTCCGACATCATCTTCACGCACTCGCGGGTGGCCTCTTCCCACATGCCCTTCTTCTCTTCGCGGCGCACGCCGAAGCCGCCCATCTCCATCTCGGAGGCGGACTCACCTGTGCCGAACTCGACGCGGCCGTCGGAGACGAGGTCGAGCGTGGCGATGCGCTCGGCGACGCGGGCGGGGTGGTTGTAGCGCGGGGGCATGACGACGATGCCGTGGCCGAGGCGAATGTTCTTCGTCCGCTGACTCGCCGCTGCAAGGAAGATCTCCGGCGCGGACGAATGCGAGTACTCCTCGAGGAAGTGGTGCTCGACCTCGAACACGTAGTCGAACCCGAGCTGGTCCGCCAGCTCTATCTGCTCGAGAGCATTCTTGAGTAGCTTGTGCTCCTGATCGGGGTCCCACTGCTCACCGTCGTAGGGCTTGGGGAGCTGGTGCTCGTAGAAGAGACCGAACTTCATTGGAGACCTCCGAGTTTGCTTGGCAAATTCGTGGGGGGCGGACTTGACGTGAACGTTAGGGTATAATATCGCATCGACGACGGCAAGCAGGAAGACGGGATAAGCTACGGGGATCTGTTTGGCTGGCGCGGAGATTCCTCGCGACCACCCCGGTACCGCTCGGCCCGACCCCGCGAGCTCGGAATGACACGTCGAACGGGACGAGCGGGACAAACGGCAAACCTGCAAAGCTGCAAACAGAGGGAGGCGTCATGACGCGAGCGCTGAAAGAACGAGTCGATTCCAGGGAAGCAAAGCGCGAGCCGCCATATCGCACCACGATGGAACTCACACCGGAGCAACAGAAGGCTCTTGCCGAGAAGCTGGGCGGCATTCAGAACTACAACCCGGTCGTGCTGCGGGAGATGGCGCGCAAGGACCGGCGCTTCTTCGCCCCGCTAATCATGTCGATCCTGAGCGCGGAGTTCCGGGGCATCGACTTCTTCGGCCGGTTCGTCGTCGACACAGAGGACGAGGTGCCGTGGCACATGACGCTCGGCGTCGCCCGCCAGACGTTCGACGAGTCGCGGCACACCCTCCTGAACATGAAGCTCCTCGAGCACCTCGGCTCGTCGGTGGGCGAGTACCCCGACATCATTCTCGGCCCCCAACGCGACGATATCCCGCCGGAAGAGCTCGACCCCGCTATCCTTCTCGCCCGCGTGAACGTGGCGCTGGAAGGCTTCGCTCTCACGACATTCGAGGAGATCCGGGCGCTCGCCGAACAGACCGGGGAGGAGATGGTCGCCCACTGCCACGACTACAACATGGCGGACGAGGTCACCCACGTCGCCCTCGGTGACTACTGGCTCGAGAAGCTGTCGCAGGTGCAACCGTGGCGCAAGGAGCGCGCCCGTGCGGCCCAGCAGGAGTTCGAATCGAACATTGCCATGGTGCGTCAGATGGCGCGGTCGTACATGGCGGCGAGCACACCGTCCGAAGCGACACCGAGCGGCAATGGAAACTAGACAGGGTTCGTCCTAAGCGTGGCCTACGTCATCGACCAGTCCCGCTGCATCAACTGTTCGTGGTGCCGGCGCGAGTGCCCAACGGACACGATCCACTATTTCGACCAGGAGGTGCGGAAGCACAAGATCGACCCGCAGTACTGCATCGACTGTGACATATGCGCGCGGGTGTGCCCGATGGACTGCATCTCGCACGAGCCGGCGGTCGTACCGGACGCGCAGAGTCTGGCGGCAGGGAAGATGCGCGCGCGGGCATGGGCGCGGGACCGGCGGCAGCTGAAGCTGGGGATTCGGGCCTACGCAGAATCGCAGGTCCTGAAGATAGCGCGCAATGGCTCCTGATTGTCATTCTGAGGAACAAAGAATCTGTCTGTGCGCGGGGCTCGCCTTGGCACCTGTGAACGTAATCTCGTACTCGCTCGTACGCTGGGGTGAGTCCCGGGCCGGAAGAGTGGGTGCGACATGGTTTCCGGACAGATCCTTCCTTCGTCAGGATGACAGGGGCGGGCAATGGAATTAGCCATTGACACTCGGCAGGTAGGCGGCGCCTTCTCCGTCGACGAAAGCGCCCGACGGCTCCTGCACTACCGTTTTGCGGAGGTCGCCGCGATGGAGGCGGAGGCGGGGTGGGTGATTACGATGGCCGCGCCGAAGCTGAAGATCGCTCTTGCCGAGCACGCTTACCAGTGCTCACTCCACGCCGACGCCCTCGGCAGGCGCTTGCCAGAGATGCGGGTCATGGAGAACATCGACATGTCCATCCCGCCGACGCTACGTGTGGCGGACGTCCGCCGGCCGCCGAACGATGAGTTCGCGCGCTTCGTGCGAGAGATGCAGGACGCTGACGACGAGCTGCTGCGGCTGACGGGGCTCTACCGCGTCCTCAAACCCCATCTCGCCGTCTACTACCGCCACCACGCCGCGGTAACGGACCAAGTGTGCGATTCGCCGACGGTGCGGACGTTGAAGTTTATCCTCATCGACGAGGAGGAGCAGATTCGCTGGGGTCAGGCCATCTACGAAGAGATGGCGGACACGCCGGCGAAGCGGCGCCAAGCGCTCGAGTGGCAGATGCACCTGGAGGAGATCCTGGCCGCCTCGGGCGGCGTTACGGGCGGGCAATAACCGAGAACGGAAGGTCGAAACCCGAAACACCGCTCCGCAGACACCAACCGAGGCACCCCGATAGACTGTCGTTTGGCATGCCGGTCCAGACCTTCGAGCACGAACACCACCCAGTCGAAGTCGAGCGCGAGGGGCTGTTCATCCACCTCGGCCGGCGGCGCGTCCGGCTCGAGTATCTCCTTCTCGTGGGCATGCTGTTGCTTGCGCTGGGCTTCGGGGCGCTCTTCATCGCGCTCGACCTCGGGAAGGACGAGCTCGAGCGCTGGGGCTACGCCGGCCTTTTCGCGATCGTGCTCTTTCGCTCGGCCTCCGTCGTCATGCCAATGCCCGGCGGCGGCATCATCTTCGCTGCAGGTGGCCTTCTCGACCCGATTGCGGGAATACCGGCGCCCGTAGCTGTCGGCTTGGTGGCCGGTTTGGCCGAGTCGCTTGGCGAGTTTACAGGATACGCCGCGGGCCTTGGCGGTGGCAGGATGCTGAAGGGTCGCGCGATCTACCGCCGAGTAAAAGGGTGGGTCGAGCGCCGTGCATTCCTTACCATCTTCGCCATGACCCTCGCTCCAGGACCGCTGTTTGATGTCGCCGGAATCGCCGCCGGCGCTACGCGGGTGCCGATCCGCGTCTTTTATCCGGCCCTCCTTAGCGGCAAGGTGCTCCGCGATATGACTGTCGCTTTCGCGGGCTATTACAGCCTCGACCTGTTCGCCGACTGGTATGGCGGGATCTGGGACGCCTTTGTGAGCGTGGTCAACAGCATCGCCGGACTCTTCTAATGGGACAAGAAGCCCGTTGCGCCCTCCGCTTTCAAGACACGATCGCGGAGGGGAAGGCGCGGTTGGAGACGGACGATCTCGTATTCCGAGGCGAGGATGGCCTTGGCTTGAGGCTACCATTCAGAGAGATGTGGTCCGTTGAGGCGGTGGACGGGAACCTACGCGTTCAGTTGGAGGACGGACTCGCCATTTTCGAGTTGGGCACGCAGGCGGAGAAGTGGGCGCACAGGATTCTCAACCCAAAAGGCCTTCTCGATAAGCTCGGAGTAAAACCGGCCATGAAAGTCGCTGTCCTCGGCGTGGATGACCCCGCCTTTCTGGCGGATCTCCGCGCGCGAACGGAAGACATCTCGTTCGAGCAGCCCGAGTCGGCGGCCGGTGCAATTTTCGTCGCTGTCGACGATGCTGCGGGTCTCGAATGTCTGGCGGCGCTAAAGAGAGCGATCAGACCGGACGGCGCTGTTTGGGTTGTCTTCCGCAAGGGCCGCAAAGACTTCAACGAGAGCGATGTCCTGCGCGGCGGCCTTGCTGCAGGCCTCGTGGACGTGAAGGTGGTGCGGTTTTCGGGTACTCACACCGCGAGTAAGTTTGTAATCCGGAAAGCCGAACGCGGCCGGGTGCAATAGGCGCCAGCGAAATACGGAACGAGGTACTGTATGGCAATCACGGAGATTTCCTTCGTGTCCACCCTCAGCCCTCCCCTCCCACTCGGGACAGGCTCTCGCCTCCGCCCCAGTACCGCTCGACCCCGGCCCCGCGAGTTCGGAATGACAGAGTAGGGGTCAGGGCAGGGGCGGAAGAGCCGGCGTCGGCAGCGGTACGACCGGCGGCGACGGGAGAGTCGGAATTGGAACTATGCCCGTGTCCACACTCACCGGAACGGTCGTGGGTAATACGTCGTTCGCCGTGTCTTGAATTTCATGGAGCGTGGCGTCTACAGTACGTGTCACGTCAGAAACAGTCCCGTTTACGGTCGTGAGCGTCGTGGACGCTATGCCATCGACAGTTCCAGCAGGGTCTGGTAGAAGGCCCGGAGCCGGGGTGGCCGCACCTTGATTGCCAGCGCCCGGGCTTCCGTTCTGAGCTGATTCATCCGAGTTGCCGGCCACCGGCGATGCGTTTTCGGACGACGTATTCTCTAACGACGGCTCCGACTGGGACCACGGCCGTATCGGCTCACCGATGGGAGACGCGATCGCGGCGGCGGCCAGAGCAGTGGTCGCAACGAGTGCAACCGCGCAGACCTTCGCGTTGACCCCGGCCAGCGCCACAAACTTCGCGATGCCGGCCGATACGGTCCCGGCCCCGGTACTCGAGGCGCCGATGGACTCGAAGATGCGCTCGCCAAGCATGGCCGGTACCGGTAGAGGAATGAGGGCGGCGTAGGCGGCCGCGGCGCGCTGCATGCGCGAGAGTTCGCCGGAGCAAGCTTGACACGAGCCTACGTGAGCACGCACAGCCGTTTGCTGCACGCGTGTTGCTTCGCCGTCGATAATTGCTGACATCGACCGATGGGCGTGCTCGCAGCGGACCTGCATTGCCGCGTCCAGCCGCTCGTAGGCCCTTGCGAAGCCCTGGCGCGCCCGGAACAGCAGAGTCTCCACGGCCGACTCCGATGTTTCCAGCATTTGCGAAATCTCCTTGTAGCTGCGACGTTCCATTTCGCGGAGGAACAGCGCGAGATGCTGACGGGCGGGTATCGCGGCGAGCGCCTCCCACGTGAGGCGGACTCTCTCCGTCTGTAACGCTGACTGCTCAGGATCATCACGTGTCGCGGGTGCGCCGGCCTCCGTCAACTCTGTCGTTACCGGGGCTCGCGAGTTCCTGCGCGCCGCATCTACACAGGCACGGGCGGCGATGCGGTAGAGCCAGGCCGGAAACGCCTGCGGTTCCTCCAGGCGATGCAGCTCGCGGTAAGCTTTTACCCAGACTTCCTGACAGACGTCCTCCGCCACCTGCGCGTTTCGCATGCAGCGAAAGACGAGGTTGTAGACGGGCCGCGCGTACTCCTGGTAGAGCTCTTTGAAGGCCGCCTGATTGCCTGCGGCCGCCAGCTTTACCGCCCGGCGCAGATCGGTGCCACTGGATAGCAACGCAGGCGTACTGAGGGCTGTGGTCATTGAATGACCCACCTTTGTCATACCTCCGATTAAGACGCACGCGCTGGATAGCCCGTTAACGGTCCGCGGTTTAGCGTGTGTTAAGCCGCCGGGCAGGGAATGCCAATCTTTATGACGGCGGGAACAAGACAAATCTTGCGCTGGACCGCGCTGAAAATTATCTCCGGCAGCCCTGGCCTTGTCCGCCGCGTTACCTGCGTGGCGAATCTAGCGCTGGGAACGTGTGTGTTCTTCGATTTCGGCGAGCACGCTGAGGAGGTGGCGAAGCCCCCATAGGAAGAGGGAACCGACCGTAGCAACGAATCCGATCACGGTGAGCATGATGACTGCGCCCGCCGTTGTGTCCTGACAGGCCTCGATGGTTCCCGCTACCGGCACGGCCACTTTTGTGCACGACTCCGTGCCGATGGCGACAAAAGCGGCGACCGCCAGTACCCAGCCGCCGATAAGCACTGCCCAAGCCAGAGGTAGCAGGAGGTCGGCGAAGGACCGCGCGTTCATGATTCGCGCTGAAAATAGGCGGCTGCGCTGCTCGCTGTCAACTGCACCTGCAAGGACGTTGAAAGATTGTGCCCACGTGTGCCATATTCTTGCGTACGATGAAGATCATACGACGAAGCGCCTAATGAAGACTCCGTTGCGCTTAATCTTCGGCCTCGTTCTCGGGCTGGCCCTTGGCTATGGCCTTACCCTTCTCGCCCGCCCCGCCGCGTCACGCCGCGTCCGCCGCCGGCCGCTATCCGCCCGCACGCCAAAGGACGTCCGAGACCGCGAGCCCGTCCACTGAGCGAAGGGGCCCGGCACAACGCCCTGCGCGGTCTTTACGTCATCATCGACACTGCGGCCTGTGCGGGACGCGATCCGCTGGGCATCGCCGGCGCGGCAATCGACGGCGGCGCCCGACTCATCCAGCTGCGCGACAAAGTCAACGAGAAAGGTGTCCAGCTCCCCCTCGCCCAAGCACTGGCCTCGCTTTGCCGAGAGGCACATCTATTATTCATCGTGAACGACCACGCCGATCTCGCGCAGGCAGTGGGCGCGGACGGCGTCCATGTCGGTCAGAAGGACCTTCCGATCAAGGTCGTGCGCCACTTAGTCGGCTCTGAGATGATCGTCGGCGCCTCGACGAATAATGCGCACGAGGCGCGGCGCGCTCAAGCCGATGGCGCCGACTACGTGTCGGTCGGACGGCTGTTCGAAACCGGGTCCAAGGCCGACACGCGCCCGGCGAGCACCGACACCATTCGGGAGGTCAAGATTGCGGTTTCGGTGCCCGTATGTGCCATCGGCGGCATCAACGAGTCGAACATCGATCAGGTGATCGCAGCCGGAGCGGATATGGTGGCAGTGATCAGCGCGGTCTGCTCGGCGCCGGACCCGCGCGATGCGGCGCGGAGGTTGGCGGGACATTTCTAAGCGTGCAGCGAAACAGGCAATAAGTCGTGTGTTGTGCCCGATTCCGGAATGCCGTATCATCCTGTGACGCAGTTCACTGCCTGACCGCTACCGAAGCCCATACAGTCAGCGCACAGAACCGACGGAAGGGGGGTGGTGGCATCACCTCGCAGATCGCCCCAGCAACTAAGCCCGCAAGTTATATCTAGTTGAAGGAGTTGACAATGGCTTACTCATTGGAAGGAACCCTTCTCGAAGTCTGCACCTGCAACGTACTCTGCCCCTGCTGGATCGGCGAAGACCCGGACGGCGATGGCTACTGCGACGCCGTCATGGCCTGGCACATCGATCGCGGCACGATTAACGGCACCGACGTCTCTGACCTGACCATGAGCCTGATCAACCACATCCCGGGCAATGTGCTGGCGGGCAACTGGAAGGTCGCCCTGTTTGTAGACGACAAGGCCAGCGACCAGCAGCATCAGGCCATGGTCGACGCGTTTTCCGGCAAATTGGGGGGCCCGCTCGCCGACACCGCGCAACTGATCGGCGAGGTCGTCGCCGTGGAAAAGATGCCGATCAATTATCAGCTCAACGAGGGCAAGGGAACGCTCCGGATCGGCACCGTCGTGGACACCGAGATGGAGCCCTACCGCGGCCCCACCGGCGTGGTGACGACGCTGAACGAGAGC
>VBEI01000014.1 GCA_005882715.1 Chloroflexota bacterium
TCCTCGCGGCGGGCGTAGACGCTGTTGACCGGTATCAGCTTTGCACCTGGGACGTGCCCGGCCGTATATTCATGCGGCTCGCGCACGTCCACCACCTCGGCACCATCTTTCATCATGTCATCGGCCTCCTTCACGTCTATTCGCGTGAAGGGCTCACGTGGGTCTTTCGTCGCCATTTGGGCTGTCCTCCAGTCTCCATTGTAGCGTTGTGGTTTCACGATTGACAGACGCGCCGCTGTCTGTATCATGCACGCAGGGAGGAAACCATGGCGGACGAAACTCAGATCGCAGAGCTAAGTCAGAAGATGATCAGCGAGCGAGAAAAGCTCCTTTCCGCGCTAGAGTCTTTAAGCGAGGACGAAGCAGCGCAGTCGCCCATGGACGGAGAATGGACAGCGAAACAACAGATGTCCCACTTGTGCGAGATGGAGACGGCCTATCGCGCCTGGGTCGCGCGCGCGCTGGAAGAAGACGGCGCGAATGTAGAGGGAGTGCGGGGCGAGCGCGTGGCCATCCCGCTGGAGGAAGCTGAGAACTATACGGTCGCTGAACACGTGGCCGAGATGCGCCAGCAGCGGGAGAGGACGATGGCGCTCATCGCCTCGATGACGCCGTCTGACTTCGACCGTCGCGCCAGCAACTCACTCTTCGGTTCGCTTACGGTGATGCAATGGCTCCGCTCGTACTACCGGCACGACCGCATGCACGTCGATCAGATCAGCGGCCTGGAACCGAGCTACAAGCCACAGTTCGCGAGCGGAAGCGAGCCGGACCAACGGCGCGTGCAGCGCATAAAGTAGAGGTGCCGAAGCCCCGCGTATTTGTCACGCGCCACCTTCCGGGTGACGCGCTGGACCAACTTGCGGACAAGGCGGAAATAGCAGTCTGGCGTAACGCACTTCCGCCGGGGCGCGACGAACTTGTGCAAGAGGTAGCGCGCAGTGACGGCGTGCTCACTCTGCTGTCCGATCGCATAGATGACGAACTACTGGACAGGGCGACGCGCTTGCTTGTCGTCAGCAACATGGCGACCGGCTTCGACAACATAGATGTAGTAGCGGCCAGCCGGCGCATCGTCCTCGTGACGCGCACTCCGGGAGTGCTAAGCGCGACGACGGCGGAGTACACAATCGCGCTAATGTTCGCCGCTGCGCGCCGGGTAGTTGAGGGCGACCGTTTAGTGCGATCCGGCGAATGGAAGACCTGGGGTCCGGAAGTTCTCCTGGGGCGGGACCTGTCCGGCGCGATGCTGGGCATTATCGGAATGGGCGGGATCGGCCGTGAGGTCGCTCGGCGTGCTCGTGCGCTCGGCATGCGGGTCGTCTACTTCAGCCGGAACCGCAAGCCGGGGCTAGAACGCCGTCACCGCATGAGCTTTCTCAGGTTGGACGAGCTGCTCCGCGAGTCAGACTTCGTTTCCCTTCACGCACCGCTGACAAGCGAGACGCGGCACATCATCGACGACGAAACCCTGGCGCTGATGAAATCAACCGCTATCCTCGTGAACACGGCACGCGGGCCTCTCGTCGATCAGGGAGCGCTTTACAGGGCGCTTTCGCTAGGGCGCATTGCAGGTGCGGCGCTCGACGTCACGGACCCGGAGCCTTTGGAGCCTAACGATCCGCTGTTAGGATTGCCGAACGTTATCGTGACGCCTCACATCGCGAGCGCCAGCGTGGCGACCCGCTCCCGCATGGGGAGGCTGGCGGTTGAGAACCTGCTGGAAGCGCTGGCAGGCAGGGTCCCGAAGCATGCCGTTAACCGCGACATCGTCCGCCCTTGGCGCGAGCGCGTACGCAAGAGCGGAGTCGCTATCCTTGGCGACATGATCGAGCGGCAGCCTGATTGACACCATAGGCCTGATTGACACCCTGGGAGGTGCATGCTATCGTCGCGCTAGCCACTTGCCGACCGCCTCCGCCCGAAGCGGGGGCCTATTTCTTCTACGAGTAAGCCATGCCGCGCGATGCAGGTAATCTTTGGCTAGCCAAGGCCCTCTGGGACCTGGGTGCCGTGCAGTTCGGCGATTACACGATAGGCAGAACAACCCAACACTCGCCCGTCTATGTGAACCTCCGGTTACTGATCAGCAACCCGCGCGCCCTGATGCGCGCGGCCCGAGTTATGCAGGAAGAAGTGCAGACCAGGCAGGCGATGCTCCACAAGGGAGTCCATGAGTTCGACCGGGTCTGCGGGATTCCTTTCGGCGGGCTGCATCTCGCGACCGCTCTTGCCCTGCGCAGCCGCATCCCAATGGTATATGTCCATCCAGCCAAGGAACGAAATGGGAATCGCCTCTGGGTCGAGGGGCGCTACGAGCGCGGGGAGACCGTCCTGCTCATTGACGATTTAGTGACCAGCGGTGGAGGGATCGTCGAAACTGGAGCCTTCTTGAAGGCGAACGCCGGTCTCGCGGTGCGGGACGTTCTCGTCCTTTTGGACCGCCAAGAGGGGGCGAGGGAGCAGCTCAAAGCGCACGGCTACAACCTGATATCGATTCTTGGCCTCGAGACCATGATCAATTATTTGATGGCGAGCGGGCTCATCGAAGAAGAAAACTACAACCGAAGCATCGAATATATCCGCAGCAGGCGCGCCGAGCGGGGTGGCTGACTCTCTCGCCAAGGTGCTCCCCCGAGCGTCGGGGGGAACACCCATCAAGTCTCCGGCACTGAACAAACCAACGCTGGCCTCAGTGGCTTGTTGGGATTATCGTGACAACGATTAAGGCCCATTCAACGTCCTTATTCCCAGCGAGATGTTCATGACCCACGAACCGGTTCGAGCCGGTGCGAAGATGCGAGTAACGTCGATGGTGGCGTTGCTCGTCCTGATGTCTTCTATCTTGAGTGCGTGTGGCGGAGGAAGCGGCGGTGGTGAAGCACAAGCGGCGGCCTCCTGCGATAGCATCCGCCACATCCAGAGCTACCGCTACACGATCAACCTCAAGCTCCAGTCCCCGGCATTCAAGACCGCGAACTCGACGGCGACTCCGGCGCCTCCGCTTGGTGTGTTTGCCGACCCCCTTGAAGCTCTGTTCTCTGACCTAAAGTTGGAGGGCGCTTACCGCGCCCCGGACAGGACACAGGCCGTGCTGAGGTTCCGGGGCGAGGAACTAGAGCTACGCGAGGTCGGTGGCAAGAGCTGGATAGCTGTCGGAAGCACCTGGCGCGAGCAGGAGCCCGGAAAAGAAGAAACGGCGCTAACGCCCGGAGTGGTGTGCAAAGACATTGTGGACGAAATAACGCCGTCCTTGGCTCATGCAGATTCTGAGAGGGAGACGGTCAATGGCGTTGATGCCGACCACTACAAGCTGAACGAAGCCGACCTGAAACGGCTACCGGAGCTGCTGGGTACGAATGGCGAGGCCGGCCTGCCCGAAGAATACCAAATCGACCTCTGGCTGGCCCGTGAAGGCCGATTTCCAGTTCGGCTTCAGCTCGGCGCTGAGGATAAGGATGAGCAGGGTAACCCCATCAGCCTAAGCTTGTTTATGGAGTTCCGCGATCTCAACGACCCGGGGATACAGATCGAGCCACCGGTCTTACCGTCTGCGGGAAGCTGACCGGGATCTAGAGCAGCCTTCGGATTGCTTTGCGGCCGGGACGAGGGTCGTAACTGGACTTGAATTGGTCCAACTGAAACCTCTCGATTAGATACTTGCCGGCGAACAGCACAGCCGGGACCTTCTTTTGCTTAATGAGGCGACGGAGGCTTTGCGGGTGGATATTGAGAAGGCGCGCGGCCTCTACGAGGTCTAGGTAGTTGTCGAAAGGCTCTACTGCCATGGTTAACTCCGGCGTATTCGCTAAGACGCGTTCGCTATTGTAGCACACAATGTCAACCCTCTCGGCGTCTGCCAGAGGGCGATGCGTTGGGCCGATCGTTGGTGTGCTAATCTACAGTCGCGTGAGCGTATGAAGGATTTGCCAAGGCTACCGAAAGCCGACCAAGCTCCTGAGGGCGAGCGGGATAACGGCGAGAGGCAGGGGACGTTCACTACCACCTCCGGGCGGCCTGTGCGCCGTGTCTATGATCCGGCCGACGTTTCGGACCTCGACTACGAACGTGACCTCGCGGCGCCAGGAGATTATCCATACACGCGTGGTGTTCACGCTACAGGCTACCGCGGGCGGTTATGGACCACTCGGATGTTCGCCGGCTTCGGGAGCGCCGAGGAGACAAACGCACGCTTTCGGTATCTGCTCTCGCAGGGAAACTCAGGCCTCTCGATCGCCTTCGATCTGCCTACCTTGTACGGCTACGACACGGATGCTCCCGAAGCCTACGGAGAGTTCGGGAAGTGTGGGGTTGGGGTATCGTCCCTCGCTGACATGGAAACATTGCTCGACGGTCTGCCGCTGGGCGAAATCACTACATCGATGACGATAAATTCGCCGGCGGCCATCATCTGGGCGATGTATATCGCGGCCGCGGAGAAGCGCGGCGCGTCTCGACGAACGTTAGCGGGCACCCTTCAGAATGACATCCTAAAGGAGTTCATCGCGCAGAAGGAGTACATCTTTCCGCCCGAACCGTCGATGCGGCTGGTCGTGGATACGATCGAGTTCGGGACGCGCGAAATGCCCCGCTGGAACACGATCAGCATCTCGGGGTATCACATCCGTGAGGCCGGTTCGACGGCTGTGCAGGAGCTGGCGTTCACACTCGCGGACGGATTCGAGTACGTCCGTTGGTGTCAAGAGCGCGGGCTCGATGTTGACGAGTTCGCGCCGCGGCTTTCCTTCTTCTTCAACTGCCACAACGACTTTTTTGAGGAGGTCGCCAAGTTCCGCGCCGCGCGCCGCATCTGGGCGCGCGAGATGAAGGAGCGCTTCGGCGCGAAGAACGAACGCTCGCACTGGATGCGCTTCCACACCCAGACGGCCGGCGTTTCGCTGACCGCCCAGCAGCCGGAGGTGAACCTCATCCGGACGGCGGTCCAGGCGTTGGCCGCCGTCATGGGCGGGACCCAGTCGCTGCATACAAACTCGATGGACGAAGCGCTAGCGCTGCCGAGCGAGAAGGCCGCCATGCTGGCGTTGCGCACGCAGCAGGTAATCGCCCACGAGTCCGGCGTTGCGAATACCGTGGACCCGATGGGCGGAAGCTATTTCCTCGAGGCGCTTACCAAGCAGAGCGAGGAGGAAGCCTACTCTTACTTCCACAAGATCGAGGATATGGGCGGCGTCGTCGCTGCCATAGAGGGTGGATATCTCCAACGAGAGATCGCCGACGCAGCCTTCCGCTATCAGCGCGAGATCGACACGGGGGAGCGCGTAATCGTCGGAGTCAATGATTACGTTATGGACGAACCGATCGAGGTACCGATCCTTCAGATGGACCCGGAGGGTGAGGCTCGCCAGATCGCCCGGCTGAACGAACTCCGGCGCGAACGCGACGGCCACGAGGCCGCCCGCTGTCTGAAACTTCTCGAGTCGGCCTGCCGCGACAGCGAGAACGTTATGCCGTATCTGCTGGATGCCGTGAACGCTTACTGCACCCTCGGCGAAATGTGTGACGTCATGCGCGAGGTATTTGGGGTTTATCAGGAAGATTCGCTCGTCTAAGGTTGCTTCGAAAACGAGCGCTTGCTCAGATGTTCTATTGTTTCGCGGTTAATTTAATCCTATAATTAACCGAAACTGCCTCGCCGCCCTGCGAACTGAGGCGTTCTTTATCAAACCGCATCTGGAGGAGGAGCCCCTTGACTTCGATGCTCTACGCCGGCGTCCCATTCGATGCCAGTCCGGCCAGACGGCTCAGAGCGCGACGAGATGACAACGGAGGTGGGACGCGATGGTAGAGCAGACGACCGACCTCCGCATCGAAATGGCCGCCTCTCAGACCGTGACCTGCGCGCATCACTGGCAGATCGAGACTCCGAACGGTGAAACCAGCGAAGCCTGCTGTAAGCTCTGCGGGGCCACGCGAAGCTTCGCGAACTACAGCCACCGGCGCCCAATGACCCGCACGACGGTGCGGACGCCATCCGACCAGACCACCCGATTCCAGGTCTGACCACGTAAGAGCGATCGCCCGGTTGGCGCATGTCCGTCGCCGAAGTAATCGATAACGCTCGCAGCCAGGGCCGGACTCTTCTCACTGAAGTTGAGTCCAAGCAGGTCCTGCACGAAGCGGGGATCCCAGTCGCCCTTGCCGTTTTCGCGCCTGATTCCACGGCGGCAGTTCAGGCTGCGGAAAAGGCCGGCTTCCCTGTCGTCATGAAGGTCGTCTCGCCCGACGTCGCGCATAAGTCTGACGTCGGCGGGGTGCGGCTCGGACTCGAGTCTAAAAAAGACGTCCGGCTAGCGTTCGACGAGATGATGGCTGCGGTCAAGGCTGCCCAACCGGCCGCTCGAATCGAGGGGGCTGCTGTTCAGAGGATGGCGCCGGCGGGTACAGAAGTCATCATCGGCATGAGCAAGGACCCGCAGTTTGGCCCGGTGATGATGTTCGGACTGGGCGGCGTTTTCGTCGAGGTGCTGAAGGACGTCGCTTTCCGCATCGTGCCCCTGGAGCCGAAAGACGCGCGAGAGATGGTCCGCGAGATCAAAGGCTTCGCTATCCTCGAGGGCGTGCGGGGACAGCCGGGGGCGGACCTGGCCGCTCTCGAAGGTCTCATCCTTCGGGTCTCGAAGTTTATTGAGGCTCACCCGGAGGTCGAAGAGTTAGACCTCAACCCCGTCCTTGCCTACCCGGACGGGGCGCTGGCCGTGGATGCGCGAATCGTAGTAGGAGGATGATCGAACCGAGGCTCTGGTGCTCCGCCCATGCTTCCTCAGTGCGAGCGAGAAGCGGCGCGCTCACCCGCTACATGCGGTTGCAATCATGAACGAAGTTGCCGCCGCGTCGCTCTCAATTCAGAAGCGCCTCGATCGTGCCTTTAACCCTCGAACAATCGCCGTTGTTGGGGACAAGCGCGCGATGGGATATCTCTGGCTCCACTGCATGAAGACATTCGATGGAAAGGTCTACTCCGTCCAGGTCGACCCGAACGAGATCCCGGGCATCGAGGCGATAGGTGTGCCCAATTTCAAGAGCCTGCTCGAAGTCCCGGACGACATCGATTACGTCGTCTGCGCCGTGCCTCGGCCGGTTGCTCCCCGCATCATAGCCGACTGCATCGAAAAGAAAGTCGGCGCGGTTGCGCTCTTCACTTCGGGCTTCGCGGAGACGGAGACCGAGGACGGTGTCGCGGTTCAAGAGCAGATCACGCAAATGGCGCGCGAGGCCGGCCTGCTCCTGATCGGCCCAAACTGCATGGGCATCTACAACCGCCGCCTCGGCGTGCGGCACAGCACCGATCAGCCAAGCGGCGATCCCGGGAATGTCGGGTTCATTTCACAGAGCGGGACGCACTGCATCAACTTCTCGCTTGTCGGGGCGCTGCGTGGCGTCAAGTGTTCGAAGACCGTGAGCTTCGGCAATGCTGTGATTCTGGATGCGCCGGATTACATCGAGTACCTGGCGAACGACC
>VBEI01000015.1 GCA_005882715.1 Chloroflexota bacterium
AGACGAGGTCATCGTCCTCGACAACCTGCGCCGCGGCGCGCTGGCGAACATCGATCACCTGTGGTCAAAACACGTGACGTTCATCGAAGGCGACATTCGGGACTATTCGGCCATCCTTGAAGCATCGACGGGCGTCGACGTGCTATACCACCTCGCCGCGCAGTCGAATGTCATCGGCGCCATCACAGACACCGACTATTCCTTCACGACAAATGTTGTCGGTACATACAACGTCCTGAAGGGCGCTGCCCAGGCCGGAGTCCGGCGGCTCGTCTTCGCCTCATCTCGCGAGGTCTACGGTGAACCGGAGTCGATACCGGTACCCGAGAGCGCCCCGCTTGACGCCAAGAATGTCTACGGAGCGAGCAAGGTCGCGGGCGAGGCCTATTGCCACGTGTGGCAGAGCACAACTGGCCTGGAATGCCAAATCCTGCGCTTTGCAAACATCTACGGTCCACGCGACCGCGACCGCGTCATCCCGATCTGGCTCGAGCGGGCGAGCCGTGGTCAGCCCCTGGAGCTATATGGCGGCGAGCAGGTTATCGATTTCGTGTGGGTCGGCACGGCCGTACGGGCGCTGCTCGCAGCCGCGGGCTCGCAATTGAGCGATCCGATCAATGTGGGCAGCGGGACCGGCGTTACCCTGCCACACCTGGGTCACCGCATACTCGAAGAAACCGGCAGCGCATCCAAATTGAAAATTCTTCCCGCTCGCCCGGTCGAAGTCGTCCGTTTCGTCGCGGACGTCGGACGGATGCGCCGCGTCCTGGGCCTAACGCCCGAGCCGGACGCTCTCGCTCACCTCAGCGAGTGTCTGGCCGAATACGCGAGCCCAGCCCTGACTTCCGCGTCTGGCTAGGCCAGTAGGTGCCGATCAAGCCTGCCGCTAATGGCGGCGGCTTCGCACCACACCAAGAACCCCGGCAGTTCCGAGGATGACGCCGACAAGAAGCCACGTGGCACCGGCCGAGGATGGCCGAGCGCCCGTGGGTGGAAGCGCGACCGGAGGGAAGCCGGGCGGGATGCCTGGGGGAGGCGCCGCAGGAGGCGCATCCGGAGGCGGCGCGGCCGGCGGAGGCGCAGCCGGTGGTGCGGCGGGCGGAGGGCATGTGTTCACGTAGGCGCCGGCGACGTCCTTGAGGTCGGCTGTCTCAAGAGGGTGCGCCGAGCGGCTCGTGAACAGCAGGCTGTTGAAGCAGACGTTGCCGGAGACGAAGGCACCGAGGTCCACAATCGCCTCGTTGAAATCGCGCGGCGCGATCAGGTTATCGCCGGGCTGGGCCGGAGGCGTGCCATTCTGGTTCACGACACGGCAGCTGTTGGACCCGTTGGTTGCCGTGGGATCGCAAACGGGCACGTTCCACGGCGGCGCTTGAATGTCGTTGCTCGCGTTGGTCCGAAGCAGACTATCGCCCTGGGTACCGCCGCAGAGGCTCGGCGCTGGCGCGAATGTAGTGCCGTTCCAGGCGAATACCTCAAGGAGTGGGTTGGTCCCACCGCCAACGAGAGTGAACGAAACGAGCAGGTCGCCGGGCGTGCGATTGAAGTCCAGATCGAAGGTCGCGCCGCTGTTGCTGACGACATCGTTGAATCGAGTGGGCGGCACCTGGCTAAGCTCGAAGCCCCAGAAGGCGTCTCCCTCGTTGTCGCCGCGGTGGCCGCTCAGGACCAGAAAGCGGTTGTTAGGCTCGGTATCGGCATCGCAGGACGAATCGCTATTGCGGAACAGATAGTAGGCCTGCGAGAAGTCATCTTTAGGGGTCACACCGCCCTGCTTGATGTTCCAGATATCATCGATCTGCTTTCCGCCGGGGCTAACGATGTTCTCCTCCGGCTCGACGACGGTATCGCCGCCGTTGCCATCGAACCGCGAGTCGGATGACCCGTCGCAAATCAGACCGGCCGTGCCGGCGACCGCCGGGTTCACGCTGATGTCGGAACCATAGCAGCCGAGGAAGTCGGGGCTGCCGCTTGTTCCCAGCAGGAACACACCTTCAGCAGCCGAGCTTCCGTTTTCGGCCCAATCTGTAGCACTGCCGGCAAAGAGGGCGTCGCTGGCATTGGGGTTGTCGGCATCGATTTCGAACCCCGCGAGCGTGAGGGCGGAAGTGTCTGACTTCCCGAGAAGGGCGACAGCAGCGCAGAGCGCAGCCACCCGGGCGGCGAGCGTGATAACTTGCTGAACGCCGCTCTTCGGGCGTGAGCTCATGGTGGCTAATTGACGGATTATGGGTGCGAAGATTTCGCGGCGGGCGTTAACGTTAAGGAGTTGTTACGTTAAGTTTGGGACACTGCGAGGCGGTTCGGGTTGAGGACGTTCTCCCGGCTACGTCGTCAGTAATCGTTATTTTTCGTAGGGCTGTATGGGAAGTCCAGAACGCGGACGTTTTTGCGCTGCTTGAGAAATGGGCGCAGACGCAGCACGTCTCGATTGTGAAGGAGTCGCTCCCACCAGTGACGCGGCTCAAAAGTAGGGAGAATAACCACGATCCGGCGGCTCTCGGTCTGCTCCAACCTCTCGACGCAGGCCAGGATAGGTGAGACGAATTGACGGAAGGGCGATTCTAGGAGCAGGAGTGGCACGTCGGGTACGGCACGTGCCCAGCGCTCCCGAAACTGCTCGGCCAGCTGCTGGTCGTCGAATACGTGCACGGCTGTCACCATGCTAGAGATCTCCCGGGCCATACCGATCGCGCCAATAGAGATCTTGTTAATGTCGTCGACTGGGACGATGACGTGATCGCGGGGCGGCTCAGATGAGACGGCGGCAGGCACCGCGACGGGTACTTCGCTTTCGTCGACGCGCAATTTCCGCTCAAGCCGTCCGTAGTGACTGCGGATGAGAGCAAAGACGCAGAACAGGGCCAGCATGGCGATCACGGAAATCCATGCGCCTTCGGTGAATTTCGTAGCGCCAACGATGACGACGACGACGCCGGTTGCGACCGCGCCGAAGGCGTTGAGCACGAGGCTAAGTCGCCAGCCATGCTCACGAAGCCTTAGCCAGTGGCGAACCATGCCAGACTGCGACAGAGTCATCGAGATGAACACTCCCAGGATATAGAGAGGGATTAGCCGCGTGACCTGCGCTTGGAAAATCACAAGCAAGACAGCGGCGGCAGCGCCGAGGAGCATGATCCCGTTCGAGAACGCGAGGCGGTCGCCTCGAAAGGCCAGCTGCCGGGGAGCAAAGCGGTCCTTCGCGAGGATCGCCGAGAGCCGCGGGAAGTCCGCGTAGGCGGTGTTGGCGGCGAGCAGGAGGACGCCCGCTGTCCCTACCTGGTAGGCATAGTACAGGACGTTTTTGCCCAGTACTTCCCTGCCGAGAATTGAGACGACAGTCTCGTCTGGCTGGGGGACAATTCCGTAACGGGTCGCAAGAAATGCCACGCCGAGCAAGAAGAAGCCGAGGAAGGCCGCTTCCCACTGCATCGTGATCTGTGCGTTGCGCGACTCGGGTGGTTTGAATGCCGGCACGCCGTTGGAAATTGCCTCGATGCCCGTGACGGCGGCAGCGCCTGAGGAGAACGCCCGAAGTACGAGGAAGACGCTGAGACCGCTCGTGGCTACGATCTGTTGAGACGCTGGCGCGGAGTGCAGGAAAGTGCCCGGGGCCTCGCCGATGGCGAGTTTAACCAGGCCCACGATGATCATGCCGCTGAAGCAAAGGATGAAGAAGTACGTCGGTAGGCCGAAGATCGCTCCAGACTCGCGGACGCCCCGCAAGTTTCCCCACGTGATAACGGCAACAGCTAACAGTGATAATGGGACGCGCAGATCGAACAATTCTGGCGCAGCGGACGTGATTGCAGCGACTCCAGCGGCGACGCTGACTGCGACAGTCAGCACGTAATCTACCAACAGCGCGGCGGCCGCGATGAGCGCCGGCGTTACGCCCAAATTTTCGTGCGCCACGATGTATGCGCCGCCGCCGTTCGGGTACGCCTTGATCGTTTGGATGTAGGAGAGGCGTACAGTCCACAGCAGCGCCAGGAGGGCGCCCGTCACCGGGAGGGTCAAGTAGAGTGCACCGGCGCCCGCGAGCATCAGTACGAGCATGATCTCTTCGGCGCTGTAGGCCGCCGATGAAAGTGGGTCGGAAGAGAACACACCCAGTGCGCGGACCTTGGTCAACCGCTCATGGATGAGGCGTGAAGTGGCGAACGGGCTGCCCAGGATGGTCTGCTTGATGGCCGATTCGACCCGAGCGATCGCGCCTCGAGGGCGGCTGCCTTCGGCCGTCGCCTCAAAATATCCCGCGCCTCTTTGCTTGAATTGCTGCTGGCGCGGTATTACACGCAGGTATACGCCCTTGGAAGTGGCGCCGTAGCGGACTTCTCGTAGATCAATATCGAGCGAGGAGCGGCCGCCACCGCGCTCCTGGCGAGGGACGACGATGCGCTCGCGTGATTCGCTGTAGATGTGGCGGCCATCCGTTGAGGCTAACGTAGATTGAGGGAGTGTCTTTGGGGTGGCCGGATTGCTCGGTTCCGCTCTTGCCTTCGCGCCGTCGGCTGAGGGCCTGTGCTTCCGCACGAAGGTGCGTGCGTCCTGGCTTTCGTCCTTCACATTGACGGCGTCGCCGGCGGACCAGCCAGGAATCGAACCGCGCTCCGGAGCCAACCCACCACTCTCATGCTCCGTCATCCTCGTGACCGGCTTCCCTTGTAAAGCGGATCGTCATGTGGTCGTGACGCGTCGAGACGACGACATGGAGCGCGTGGTCCTTCGCGACGGCGAGAGCGATATCGCTCCAATCGTCTGATGAGACCCCAAACTCTTCCGTGCGGATTGACAGAGTCATCGCGTCGACCACATCGGGCGATGTGGCGACAAGTGTTCTGCAAGCGGTGCGAAGATGGGCTTCAGCGCGGCCCAGGGCGGCCCATTTGTCCTCTATCGATCGTTGGTACGGATGCTGCTGGATCGCCACCTCTGGAACCTCCTCTGCCGGACAAGCACATCACGATCGAGGAACTGGAATGCGAGACGGGCCGTGAGCGCCTCCTCGACTTCGCAACCGCGGGCCTCGAGGTTGCGGGCGACGACGCGCCGAAACGGCGCCTCGTCCTCGATGATCAGCACCCGTTTGAAAGCCCGATTCATCACTCTCTCGCGCTATCAAGCGTGCCTCAACAGCGGTCAACGGCGTGTCAACGAATGGGCCGTCTCGCTCAACACCGGCTCAATATCGGGACCGGCGAAAATTATTCGATTGACCGGCGTTCGTTCTGCGGGCTACAACGGACACCGCATATCGCAATGCTGGACGTGATTTCCGACAATGCCGACTTTTTGATCGCGGCGGCGAACACGGCGCTCGACGCATCGCTGGTGCCGACGATGCTGAATCAGCGACGGGACAAGGCTTCGACCGTTCCGCTGACGACGTCGATCACTTCGACGGCGCTCTGGCTGTTCACGGCCCTCGTCTTCGCGTCGATCAGCCTCTGGATCACGATGTGCGCCAGCATCGTCACGGCAAGCCTCTGGGCGATAATCGCCGCCCAGCGGTTCATCTACGGCGATCCTGCCTCGCGCCGCACGCCCAATTCCAACTGACCCCCTACTGAATCTTGAACAAATCCGCGACTGGGGGGCGAGCTAGGCGCGGTTCGTGACGAACCGGTAGCCGACGCCCGCCTCCGTGATGATGTAGCGCGGCGCCGGCGGGATCGGCTCTCCCTCGGAGCATTCGTGCCGATGGGAACGCCTCGCCGTTGAGAAGCTGCTACAATCCGGGCGGAGTCGCCATTAACGATGTTTGGTTCGCTCTTTAGACTGATGCCCGCATCCTGGGAATGGGTCCCCGTACACCCGCAGAGGAAGAGGCGGCCCTTCGAGCGCGTGAAGAGTTGCGCATGGAGCGCGAGCGACGCGCCGTGGATGAGGCAGAAGTAAGGACGCGGATTGCCCTCCGATGGCCCTGGCGCTGAGGGCGCCCTCCAGAACGATCACTAGCCCCGGTTCGTCACGATGATGGACCGCTTCACGACCATATTCTTCGGCAAGTGGTTTGTTCTGTTGTTCTTTGGCGCGCAGAGCTATTGGCAGGTCGATGGACTTTTGAAGGACGCTTCGACCGGCCGCGTAATCGAAACGCTTTCCTGGATAGCGTTGAGCGTTCTCCTGTTCTTCATCGCGTGGAAGATAGGATGGAGTAATCTCAGGGCCCTGGGCACGAAGGCGCAAAGGCGGAGGAGACGCCTGGCTGTGATAACAGCGATACCCCTTTCCATTGCGGGTGTCCGACTGTTGATTACGCACGATCCCTTTCTGTGGGCCATTGGGACCCTGTTCATGCTAGTTCCGATTGTAGGGCTGATCTATTTGATGTCCCGGTGGTATACGAGGGATACCGGCGCTCCTCAGCCCGTCGCGCCACCAGCAGGTACCGACTAGACCCCAACGACGAATTGATTGATCGCATGGAGCGCTGCCACTTCTGCCCGACGCACGCTCCCGCCAAGTGGGCGGTCACCGCTCAGGTTGCTTCGCCCGCTACTCTCGGTTCGTGACGAACCGAGAGTAGCGCACGCCCGGCTCCGTGATGATTTAGCGCAGCGCCTGCCGGGTCCGGCTCAGCCGCTTGCGCCCGCCGGGGCAATGTAGAATACCGATGTAGGAAGCCGCAGCCATGTCCCAAGGAGGCAGCCATGCCACAATTCATTCTGGAGTGTACCGAGCACACGGACGCACAGTGTGACGAGATGAACCAGGAGATGGAGCGGGAAGGCGTACCGGCCGTGTTGAAGGGCCGCGAGTTCCTGTGCTCATGTCCGCACGGACATCACGCCGGATGGGCCGTGGTCGAGGGGCCGGACGCGGCGAGCATCCTGGCGACGCTACCGCCTATCTTCCGCGCTCATGCGAGGGCACACCAGATAGAGTCGATGCAGTTCTAGGCTGCTCGACCAGTCCTGCAACCGCCCAGCAACCTAAAGTTTCCGAACCGGTAGCCCACGCCCGGCTCCGTGATGACGGAGTGAGGCGCTCGCGCGTCCGGCCCCGGCCTCCTGGCCGGGCTGTTCCTCGCGCTGCGAGCCCGGTTGGGAACGCTTCCCCGTTCCCAACGAGCTACGAATCGAGCGACCGTGCGGCCTGATCCGCGTACAGGACCGAGAAGCCCGGGTTAATCTCGAGCGCTCGCGAGAGGTATTCGCGCGCGGCGCCGCGATTGCCCAACTTGTCGTTAATCATTCCCGCGTGAAAGAGCATAAGCGCGTCGCGCGTGCCCAAACGCAGGGCTTCCTGCGAGTAGGCCATCGCCTCTTCGTATTGCCGCGATTTGTAGAGCGCCCACGAAAGGACGTCGGCGGCCCGGATATTGCCCGGTTGCCTCAGGTAGACGTCGCGGGCTTGCGTGACCGCATCGTCTAGCTTGAGGTCGTGGTCGGCGAAGAAGAGCGCCATCTGCAAATCGGTGTTAATGCCGTTGGCTTTGTAAAGCGAATCGATCGCGC
>VBEI01000016.1 GCA_005882715.1 Chloroflexota bacterium
TGTCGCCCGAGAAGAGCACGAGGTCGGCGCCGGCAGCGAGGCTCTCGCCCACCGTCGGCTCAGGCGCAAGGCCGAACTGCATCGTGTCGACTAGGCATCCCGAGCCGATATCGTCGATCAGCAGCACCCCGCGCCTATGGGCGAGGCCGCCTAGCTCGTGAATTGAAGGCGAATCTGTGAACCCAACGATCCGGAAGTTGCTCGCGTGCACGCGCATGATCGCCGCGGTTTGCTCCGTGATCGCCGCCTCGTAGTCCCGCAGATACGTGCGGTTCGTCGTGCCCACCTCCACGAGACGCGCGCCCGACTGCGCCATTACGTCCGGGATACGGAAGCCTCCGCCTATCTCGACCGCCTGCCCGCGCGAGATGATCACCTCATGGTCGTACGCGAGGGCGGATAGCGCCAGCAGTAGCGCGGACGCGTTGTTATTGACCGCGATTGCTGCCTCCGCGCCGGTGAGGCGTGTGAGTGCCGGCTCGAGGTGCCCGTAGCGGGAGCCGCGCTCTCCGGCCTCGAGGTCGAACTCGAGGTTCGAGTAGCCCCGCGAGACCGCGGCCATCGCCTCGATCGCCTCATCGGACAAAGGCGCGCGGCCGAGGTTCGTGTGGATGATGACGCCCGTCGCATTGATGACCGGCCGCAACGACGGCTCGAAGACAGCTGCCGCGAGACCGAGCACGCTCTCGACGAGCTGGTCCTCCGTCGGCGTCTCACTCCCCCCTGCGATCGCCAGCCGCGCCGACTCGATCGCCTGCCGCACGATGACCGTCGCGATCCCCGACTCACCGCCGTTCGCGAGCGCGCGCACCCGTTCGTCAGAAAGGAGGCGGTCGACCGAAGGAAGCGAACGGTAGGGATTTCTCGCGGCCATGGCGGCTCGATTTTACCAGCTATCTCTCGCCTATCACCTACCGCCTATCATCTTTAGAATCGGGACAGGAGGTGCTGATGCCCGAGAACCGCGAAGATAAGGCCCGCGAAGGCAAGGGCCGTCCCCCGAGCGCATTCGACCAGACGTTCCTTACCGGCGTCTCAGGCGGAACGGAGGTGCTACTCCTCCGCCACGGACAGCAAAGAATCGACGTGGACGCCGCCACCATCGGCGACTGGATCGACCCGCCGCTAAGCGAACAGGGCCGCCTGCAAGCGCGGCTGCTTGGCGAGGCGCTCTCGCTGAAGCCGATCGACGCCGTTTTCGCGAGCAACCTGCGGCGCGCTGCCGAGACCGCCGCCGAGATCGCCCGCCACCAGGAGGTAGCCGTCGAGCATGTGGACGACCTGCGCGAGGTCGAAGTCTTTCGCGATATTCCGCCCGAGAAGACCGCGCTGGAGTTTCTCGGCAAGGAGCTGCTGGACGCCGTCCGAGAACGCATGCTGAACGAGCGCAACTGGGACGTCTATCCGCACTCAGAGTCGAGCTACGACTTCAAAAAGCGCGCGATCAACGCCATCGAGGCGGCGATCGCCCGCAACGCCGGCGAGCGCATCGCGGTTGTCTGCCACGGCGGCGTGATCAATGCCTACGTCGGGCACATCATCGGCTCGAGATATGACATGTTCTTCCGCCCGGCCCACGCCTCCGTGAGCATCGTCGCCTCCGGCGAGGGCCGCCGCATCCTGCGCCTTCTCAACGACACTCACCACCTGACGACCGCCGAAGGCGATTTCGCGACCTACTAACCGCTAGCCCTTAGGCTCTCGAAAGGCCGACATGTCATTCCGAGGTCGCGGGGTGGGGTGAACCGGTAGTCCGCCGAAGGCGGAGCTGGCGGGGTGGCGAAGAATCTCAGCACCCCGCCTAACACCGTAGACCTCGGGTGTGCGCCCGCATTGGAAGTAGCGGAGCGCCTTCAGGCCTCCACCAGGTATGGTGAACCGAGGGGCCGTGACGGACCTCGAAGGACGATTGTCATGCCGAGCTCGCGGGGCGGGGTTCACGTTGTAGGGGCGCGGGCTTGCTCCGCCCAACGGCGGGGTGGCGAGGAATCTCAAGAATCCCGCCTAACGGCACCGACTACCGGACGCCGGTGATTCCGAGCTCGCGAGGCAGGGTGCATCGGGAGCCGCCACTGTGGCGAAGCTCGCTCCTAGCCCTTCACGCAGCGATTCACGGGCTCCCCGGGGGCGGTCCAATGCGCTCGCTTAGCGCACGCTCGACTTCCGCCGATTCGTGACGGTGCTGCTGTGCCATCCGCTCTCTCTTGTCCAGAAGCCAGATCGCGCATCCAATCGAGGTGATCACGCCTGTCCCACCAAGCACCAAGAGTATCACTTCCATGCTTGGGTAGACGCGTGCTGGTGGGCAAGGATTACATTGGCTCCGGCTCTGCCCCGAAGCCGCGGTCCCTTCAGGGACTTGGCTTCAGCCCGCAGATGTCTCCGGATGTGCCCTTCGTACCCTCACCTCTCCACGTTCCAGGCCGTTTTCCTGTCGGCGATAAGACTTTCGTTTAGTCCCACCTAAACGATTGTCCAGCCGAAAATAGACCCCTGGGCAGAGGATCGCGTTTCGGCGGCATGCTGTCATATGTATGAGCAGTGGAACCCGGCGTCGCTGGACGGAGCGGATGAAACCGGCGGCGGCGGAGAAGAGGCGGCGAATCGGGATCTTTCTTGGTCGCCGCCTTTCGCGTCAAATCGCCCGGCAATCCTACTGAATTTGGAGTATTGACGAGCTTTCCGGGCGGGCGCATAATTCGAGTCAACTTCCGGGGGTGCATCATGGGCCATGCTCGGGCCAACAGCCATGAGCAAACCCCCGACGGGGACGCTCGCCTCTGCCTCCCGGGACCACCGGGGCCGTTGCATCCGGCTCCTGAGGAGGTACGAGATGAGGCTCATCTCACGGTTGTTTTCCACCCAGCACGCGGCGATTGCCGCCACCCGAAAACGCCCGCTCTTAGGCGGCGCCGCTCTTCTGATCACCTTCGTCGTCGCGGCGCTGGCGGCGCTCGTCCTCAACCCCTTCGGCTCCCACGCCCAGAACGCGAACGTAACAATCTCCTTCGATATGGTCCCGGCCGGTAACGATTACTGCGGCGGAGACAGTTTCAGGTCCGACGGCTTGACCCCGTGCTCTCCAGCCAACAGCATGACCGTCGGCTCCGTCGAATTCTGTTCCTCAAAGCCTCGTTGCTAATCCCAATACCCACACGCATGCGGCCCAGCTCATAATCCAGAACGTCGAGGACATGGTCGGTTGGCAGGCCCGCCTCAACTACGACGGTGGTGGTATGAGGCCCAATACCGTCAACTTCGCCCCCTTCACCGATAACAACACAGCGCAGAATGTCTCGTTCGATAACCTGCCCCTTGACGCCGGAGTCCACCGCGACCTCGTCACGGCGTCGAGCATTCCGGCTCAGGCAGCGGGCCCTCAAACGGCCGGCTTTGGGGCCACCTACAACGGCGCCCAAACATTTGCGGTTTCGCCTGACACGCCCGCCAAGTCCACGCCCGACGACACCTCCTACAGCGCACCCGGCGGCGGCGTGCTGGCCACCGTCATCCTGCAGGTGGTCGATGATCACACCGGCCAAAACCTTTTCGTCGACCTGGATGACGACGTCCCGAACGCCCCCGGCAGCGGCATATCCTTTTTTAGTTACAGTGGGACCCAGGAACTGCGCCTTCCCGAGACTTCGCTGGGTGACGGCTACCACGCCGAGGGCGCCGCCTGCGGCCCGCCCACCCCGCCGCCGGCCACACCCACACCCACGATAACCGTCCCCACCACGCCAAGCGCGACGCCCACCCCCACCGGTGGCGGTGGCCCGGCCGCTTGCAAATGCTTCAAACCGGTGAACACCGCGACGTATTGCAAGGAAGGGACCGGCAACATAGACGACCAGCAGATGACCGTTAGCTGCCAGCCTGACGCGAGCCCCGGATCGCACGCGGATATCGTCGGCAGCTTCAACCTCGGGCTGGGCCCCGACGGCCAGCCGGGCACCGCCGACGACACAAACGACTACAACTTCGGCGGCGTGATTGACTTCTCGCCCTCGGTGCCCGATGATACGGCGATACCCGTCGCGGCCATCCTCGGCAGGCTGGGGTCGCAGCCCACCCTGGGCCTCGTCGATACTTCCTGCAACAACAGCCAGTTGCGCGTGCCGTTTACATTCATGAAGGGCACCACCGACATCAACAACACCGTTGAGCCGCAGCCCTATGGCCAATCGAATGACTTGGCGATCATGGCCGGGGACAACCCGCCTTACAACGGGGTCCAGGACGTGAAGCCTCCTCCCGCAGTCATGAAGTACCCGTCCTTCCTCAACGCCATCTTCGACCCCGACTGGGTCGACTCCGGCCCGGACAAGATCGCAGGTAACGCCGATGACAATAACGGGCCCGCCCCGCCGATCAAGCCGATCTTCCGCGCCGTCGCCACGACTGCGATTCCCGCCGCGGGCAATCTCTGGGTGATCCTCCAGCTCCTCGTGTTCGACAAGGGCACGAAGCTGCCTGACCTGCCGGCCTTCGATCCGGCGTTCGGTTACCCAAGCGTGGTCGTGCTTCAGCAGTCCTCGGCCGCCGGGTCAGCGACTCCTCCAGCGCCCAGCGCGGTTACCGACTTCTGTACGCCCCTCAAGACCGTCGGTGTGTCCTTCGGCCTCACTCACGACAACCCGGACACGCCGGGCAACGAGGGTGGCATCCCCGTGCGCACCCTACCGGACGCCGGCACTTCGTTGACAAGCATCGGTTACTTCACCAGCCAGCGCGACGCCGATGGTGACGGCTACGAGAATTCCTTGGACCCTTGTCCGTTCCACGCAGACACCGTCTGGAACCCGCGCGTCCCCGCTGTGGGCGACAGCGATAGGTTCTTCGGCGTTGATGCGCCGGACGGTATCCCCGACAGTTGTGACCCCACCCCCGAGGAACCTACCACCGGCCCGCCCTCGAACCAACCTACGGACCACGACGGTGACGGCTTCCTCAACCGCAGCGACACCTGTCCGCTGGTGTACAACCCGGACCAGAAAGACACCGACGAGGACGGCATCGGCGACGCCTGCGACACGCCGGGCTTGGACGCCGGCACTGACTGCGTCGGCCCGACGTGCGTTCCGGGGGCAGGGCGCGCCATTCCTCCTCGCACCGTCGCCGGTAATGGCCCCGACATCCCGGACGGACCTGAAATCCTCTGCATCAAGGTCGGCTCACTCACCGTTGGCGGAGACCCAAACGTTGCGTTCAGTTCCTGCCTGCCCGCGTTGCCATCCCTCGACGATGACGGTGATGGCGTTCACAATCCCTCCGACTTGTGTCCCGGCACTCCGAGCAATGAGCGGCCGGTCGACGCCAACGGCTGCTCTCAGCACCAAGTCGATGGAGATCTCGACGGCATTTGCGACCCGGGCAAGACGAGCACTCTTTGCACGGGGAGCGACAACTGCCCGGCAAAGCCGAACCCATCGCAGACCGACAGCGATGGCGACGGCGTCGGCGATGCCTGCGATCCGACCGGCCACGCCACGATTCCCGCGAACGCCGAGACCTTCACCGTTCAGTTCCCGGGAATAAACCCCGCCTCGAGCGTCGTGCTGATCACTCCCCTGGGAGACCCGGGCGCCAACCTACTCTGGGCGTCACTCGGTACCGATAGCTTCACGGTGCACGTGAGGCCACTTCTAGGTCAGGGCCAGAACCAGAAACACCCACCGCTTCAGTTCATGTACCAGGTCGCACCATAGAGCGCGTAGCGTCGGGGAGCGGGCCCCGGCATGGCCCGCTCTCCGGCTCTACCATCCGCCTGCCACGCGGGGCCCACCCGTAGGGGCGAGGCACCCACCGCTGCCAAGCTGCCACTCGATTACCCATACCCTTCCGAGACTCTCTAGGCGCGTCGCGCTTTTTCCAGTGCCTCGCCCTGGGGTTCATATGGAGGCGACCGCTGCGTCGGGCCTGCCAACCCCGCCGCATCCAGATGCGTTTATAACCTAAACGCGATTTCGCAAGGAGGACGCGATGACTCAGGCAATCGCACTGGCGGTCATTCTCGGTGTGGTCGGCGGTCTTAGCGGCGCCTGGCTTCTCCAGCGCTACGACCAGGGCACTCCGCCGCACTCCTGAACCAGCGAATCGGTGCCGCCTCTTCCTTTGGCGTGACGGGCGCACCGTATCGGCGTGCCCGCGCCTCGCGTTCTTGAAGGTAGACGACATAACTTCGAACGAGAGGACGAAATGAAGGCCTTCCTCGTGCTCCTGACAATCCCAGCGCTCGTGGTGCTCGCGGCCTGCGGAGACGACGACGGAGCGGCGACGACGTCCAGCCCGACGCGCACAACAGCTACGCCTCGTACCGCCACCGCGACAGTGAGCCCACTGCCCTCGGCGACGCCCGATGCACTCGCCACTGTTTGTGGTGACAACCCGGACCCAGCGTCCGACGATGTCAATCAGGTCGACATCCCCAACGCGGAGGATGAGGTGGCCAGCGGCTTCAGGGTACAGGGCCGTATCCTCGCCTTCGAGGCTACATTCCGAATCACCATCTTCGACGCCGCGGGCAACACTATCGCTGATGAGACAGCCATGTCGTCCGAAGGGCAGACGCTTGCGCCCTTCCAGCAAGACGTCGCGTTCTCTGTCACGCAGGAGACGCCGGCCTGCCTCTGGGTCTACGAAAGCAGTGCCCGCGACGGCAGCCCCATTCACGTGCGCCAGATCCCGTTGCTTCTCTTGCCGTGATCGCCGTAATAAGCCGGCCTCGCTCGTCCTTCCAGCGCCGACAGGCCGGGGTGTGGGGGTGTCCCCCACCCTTCCAGTGGGGCCACTTCAGGAGCCACGCACCGTTAAAGCGGGGAACTCCCCAATGCTATACTCAGCGCCGGTATGATCCGCAGCGGCGGCCGACGGCCCAGCGAACTACGCCCGACGACGATCGTCCCCGGCTACCTCCCGCA
>VBEI01000100.1 GCA_005882715.1 Chloroflexota bacterium
CGGATTCGCGCGCGTGTTCGTCGGTGTGCACTGGCCATCCGAGGTCGCGGCCGGTGCCGCAATTGGCATCGTTACCGGTGCACTTGCCGCACAAACTGTCTCGTGGTGGACACCGCTTCAGGCACAGGCGTCGAAGTTTTTCCCAAGTTGGATGGTCGCCTCGCCGTAGAAAGGTGCGCGAATGATCTGCTCAGACGAAAATCTGGAGCCAACGGTGAGATTCGAACTCACGACCTGCGGTTTACGAAACCGCTGCTCTACCGCTGAGCTACGTTGGCTCCCGTTTTTTGAAACCGCTCCCACGTCCGGCGGGTAACGTTGGCCCCGAATCTATCTTAAGCAGCCCACTGGAGCCCGGCAACGAAACCGCCGCAAAACCGAGAACTGATAGCCGACAGCTATATCTCGACGCGCTCGACGTCCCGCACAGATGTCCGCAGCAGCCGGCCCGCGACCCGCTTGAAGACGTCGGCGTCTCCTGTCGTGTAGAAACCATATGTGGGCTTCGGGTTTGCCGCCAATGCGTCCCGCTCCCGCAACAACTGCCGCACCCGGCGCGCTACAGGCCGGGACGGGTCGTACAGGTGCACGCCCCGCCCCAGCATGCGCTTGATCCGCCCGCGCAGGAACGGATAATGCGTGCAGCCCAGACCGACCACATCCGCCTCGCTGCCGCGCACCGGCGCGAGGTGCCGCTCCAGCAGCGCAGTTGTCGCCCGCGTGCCCACCTCGCCCGCCTCCACCATGTTCTCGAGACCATCGCAGCCGACGTTTATGACCCGCTTGTCCGGCGCGAACTCCTCAATTAGTCCCGCAAGGTATGGACTCTGCGCAGTCGCCGGCGTCGATAACACCGCGATCGTCCCCGTCCGTGTCCGCCTCGCCAGCGTCTTCACGACAGGCACGACACCGACGAACGGGATCTCCGGGAAGCTCTCTCGCAGATAACCGATCGCGTGCACCGTCGCCGTGTTGCAGGCGACCACGATCATTTTCACGTCCCGCTCGATCAGGAACCCGGCGATCCGGCCAGTCAGATCGTGCAGCTCAGCGGTTGACTTCTCGCCGTAGGGCACGTGTCCGCTGTCCGCGAAGAAGATCAAGCTTTCCTGTGGCAGCATGCGCCGGATCGCTCTCCAGATCGAAAGCCCGCCGACGCCCGAATCGAAGACGCCTATCGGCCGGTTGTCCATCGACTGATCTTCCTCATTACGGTCATCGTACCAGATATATGAACGCGCTTAACGATGGAATCGATACCCGCGCCCTCCCTCATACCCTTTACCCAGCGCGACGCAACCTCAGATAATGGCCCTCGTGCCTGAAAGCCCTAGCATCCTCGCCGTTATCCATCGCCTCGCGTTCGTTCTCGCGGCCACCGCGCTTCTTGTTCTCGCCTTCGCCTGCGGCAGCAACGAAGAGGCGAACAACTCGTCACAATCCACTGTCGCCGCGACATCCAATAAGAGCGTAGCGTTCCCGTCCTTACCGACCTCGACCGCCGCAACAACAAGCTGCCAAGCCCCTTCAGGCACGCCTCCGGAGGTGCAAGTGAAATCTTATCCTCAGCGCCCACCGCTTACCATCGACAAGTCGCATCAGTTCATCGCCCACGTCTATACCACGCGCGGACACTTCATCATCCAGCTCTTGCCGGACCTCGCCCCGGAGCACGTCAACAGCTTCGTCTTCCTCGCCCGCGACAAGTTCTTCAACGGCACCACCTTCCACCGTGTCATCCCCGGTTTCGTGGCTCAGGGCGGAGATCAGACAGGCAGAGGCAACGGCGGCCCCGGTTACAGCGTGCCTTTGGAGCCCAGCCAGGAACCCTTCGTGCGCGGAATTGTCGGTATGGCCCGCTCCAACGACCCCAATAGCGCCGGGAGCCAGTGGTTCGTCACCCTCGGCGACGCGCCCAACCTCAACGGTTCGTACACCGTCTTTGGGAAGGTCGTTCAAGGCATGGAAGTAGTCGATTGCCTCTCGCCGCGCGACCCCTCAGTCAACCCCAATGCTCCACCGGGCGACGCCATAATCGACCTCGCGATTCAGGAGATAGCGCCCGGCGGCTAGTTTCCTGACCCATCCCGCGCAACCGGAAGCGTAAAGCTCACCTCCAGACCGCCCTCTTCCCTGGGCGCCAGCCAGATGCGCCCGCGCTGTGCCTCCACCAGCCGCCTACACACTGTGAGCCCCATGCCCATGCCGCGCACGCGCTTCGGAATCTGGCTCGAGCGATAGAAACGCTCGAACACGGCATCCCGCTCTTCTTCGGGAATACCGGGGCCCCGGTCGAGCACCGAAATGATGATCTCGGCGCCGCCGTTCATCGCCGCCCTAAGCTCTATCGGCGACTCCGGCGGCGCGTACTTCTCTACATTGCTCACGAGGTTCCTCAGCACCTGCTCGACATATGTCGGCTCAGCCAGCGCCGCGGCTAGCTCGTCCGAAACATCAACAACAATTTCCCGCTCAGGCCGGCTTTCGCCAAAGCTGCGCGCGAACCGACGGATCACATGCTGCACCAGTACCGGTTCGGTCGTCAGTTGCTCCCCCAACTCCAGCCGCGCGAGGTTAAGCAGGTCCTCGATCATCCGGTACACCGTGTCCGTCTCCTGCTCGACGTCCTCGAGTAGCGATACCGTTTCCTGCTCATTAATCCGGCCGCTCATCCGCCGGACTGCCTTGATCCCCCCGTAAATTAGCATCATCGATGTGCGCAGCTCGTGTGAGAGCAGGCCCAGGAACTCGTCCTTCGCTTCGTTCGCGCGTCGCAGCTCCTCGACGATCCGGTCTTTCTGCCGGTTGCTCGCCTCCAGGTCGGCCGTCCGCTCCTGCACTCGACGCTCGAGTTCATCCCGCGCCCGGGTCAGGTCCTCCTCGGCCTTCTTGAGCCCCGAAATGTCCTGCAGAACCCAGCTCGCGCCGATGACGTGTGACTCGTCATACATGATGCTTGCGGCCGAAACCGCGATATCTACTGGCTGCCGGTTGCGAGGCTTTACATGAGAGACCCATCGCCGAGGCGTATGCAACCATCCGCTGCTTGAGCGCCTCGCGAAAGAGGTGCCGGTCCTTAACTGGCAGGTAATCGAAGAGGGACTTCCGGCCCACGAAGCGAGGAGTCAGGCCGAGGAGGCGAATTGCTTCGGCGTTTGCCTCCTCGATCCGGCCGCCCGCGTCCGTCACGATGTAGGCCAGCGGCGCTCCCTCAAAGAGATCGCGATAGTGCCGAAGTGGCTCATCCACGCTCGTAATCCCCGCTTGCGGCGGGGCTAATGCGGAAGCCGGCAATAACAGGCGCGGCCGCCCGCTCACATCGACGCCGCCACGGCCTTCCCGGCCCGTGCGCTCGCGGCTAGCCTCGCGCCTCTCGCTCGCAGACACGCTTCCTTGCTCCGCACTTGGTCTTCGTATCATCCGATGTTGCGACTGGGCGCGAGCGCGTAGCTCAGGGCGTTCAGACGCCCGCTCGCACGGCCAACGCTACGACATCAAACTAGCCGTTCGCCTGCGCCCCGTTGCTGCGTGACGAGGCGCGGAGCTTCGCGTCTTCTGGGCGACGCCGCAGCCGGCCGATCTTTCCCCCTCTTCCGGTACATTGCCTGATGGCGTTCGATAAGCCCCGGCTTGATTAGTCCCGCCCGTCCTGGCTTCAAGCGGCGCGAACCACCTCCAGGCTCTCTAGTTTAAATTGCTTTAGTCAGGTGTCAAGCAATAGCAGCGAGAGTGAGTTCGCAGCGGTGGATACCGCCCTGGGCGCACGGTGCCAACATGAATCAGCGGCGGCCGCGCCTCGACATGCGGAAAAGCCGACCGGGAAGGCCATTTGTCATTCCGAGCACCCGCGGCCTGTGAACGCTGGCTACGACTCCCCCGCAGAGGCCTGCCCGCCGTGGAGGGAATCTGTCGGGGTCACCACGGGCATAACATCGGTGCGAATTCCGAGGCCCCGCACGCCCTTCACCTGCCGCTCCGCATGGTACGAAGACCGCACGAGCGGGCCTGCCTCGACATGACGAAATCCAAGCGCCAGCGCGTCCTCCCGTAACCCGGCAAACTCGTCCGGATGGTAGTAGCGAACGAGCGGCAGGTGCTTCGCGCTAGGCTGCAGGTACTGCCCGAGCGTCAGCACATCCACTCCCGCGTCGACGAGGTCCCCAAACACCATGAGCAGCTCGTGCTTCGTCTCCCCCAGCCCGACCATCAATCCACTCTTCGTGACCGTCTCGGGGTCCAGCTCCTTCGCCAGTCGCAGCAACTCCAGCGACCGCTCGTAGCGCGCCTTTGGGCGCACGCGCCGGTACAGGCGTGGCACCGTTTCCGTGTTGTGGTTCAGTATCTCCGGCCGCGCCCTCATTACCGCCGCCAGTGCATCCCAGTTCCCCATGAAATCCGGGATCAGGACCTCGACGCTCGTCCCCGGCGATAGCCTCCGGATCCAGCAGATCGTCGCCGCGAATATCGACGCCCCTCCGTCCGGCTCATCATCCCGGTTGACCGATGTCACGACCGCGTGCGTCAGGCCCATCTCCCGCACGGCATTCGCCACTCGCATTGGCTCCAGTTTGTCGAGCGCTCCCGGCCGTCCGGACTTCACCGCGCAAAACCCGCACGCTCGCGTGCACGTGTCGCCTAGGATCATGAACGTCGCAGTCCCCGCCTCCCAGCACTCGCCGATGTTCGGGCAATGCGCCTCCTCGCACACGGTGTGCAGACGCCCCTCGCGCATGATGTTCTTAAGGCGGATGTAGTTCTCTCCGCCCGGAAACCGCACCTTTAGCCACGGCGGCTTGCGTTCCCGTACGACGCTAGTCGGCTGTTTCAGCATTGCGACCCTATTTTAGCAGTTGCCCACGAGTGTCATCCCGAGCTAAGACGGGCGGGGACGACCGAGAGGGCTGGAGGGCGAGGGATCTCTCACCCCGCCATACTGTATGTCGCTCAGGGTCTGCTGGCGCCCAACCTCGTACCTCGTACCGCGTACCTCGTACTTCGCCCTTCCTGTAGGATTGCACCGTGCACACTGGCCTCATTCCGTCCGAAGACAACATATTCTCCTGGATCCGAGAGGTCTTCGCTCAAGGCATACGCCGCCCGGGCTACCCGGCCGACCGCTGGGCGGAAGACTGGCTCCAGCAACAGTTCCGCGCCTTCGGCCTCGAACGAGTTCGCGGGGAACCGGTCGAAGTGGCGTGTTGGGAGCCTCGCGAGGCGACGTTGGCGGTCGCCGCGCCCGGCTCCACGCTCAGCATTCCTTGCTTCCCGCTCCCCCAATCTGCTCCCGTTAAAAGTCTTGAGACGGAACTCGTCGCCTTCGATCCAGCGCGACCGGAGGCGGTCAACGGCGCCTTCTCACTCTACGAAATCGTCCTCAACAGAGTCCCCCAGACGGTCCTTGAGTCGCGCGCGACCTGGTCCTACGATCCCGACGGAAGCTACGCCTCGACCAGGCACATCTTCCCTTTCGGCCGGGAGATCCAGAACGTGATGGAGCCGTCGGTGTCGGCCGGCGCCGCCGGCTTTATCGGGGTGCTGCGCGACTATCCCGGCGATTCCAACCAATACTACGTTCCCTATGACGCCATCCAGCGTCCCATCCCAGGCGTCTGGATTTCCGGCAGCGACGGCCGCCGCCTCCGCGAACTGCTCGCCGCCGCGCCGTTGCGGGCGATGCTATCTACCGAGTCCGTCCGTGAGATGATCACGGCCTACAACATCGTGGGCGAACTTCCCGGCGCGGACGAGGAGATGGTCATCATTGGCTCGCACCACGACGGCCCCTGGGCCTCGGCCGTCGAGGATAGCTCCGGGATCGCTCTGGTGCTCGCGCAAGCCGAGTACTGGTCGCAAGTGCCACAGGCCGAACGACCACACCGCCTGCTCTTCCTGCTCAACGCCGGGCACATGGCCGGCGGGGCTGGTCAGCGCACATTCGTTGAGTCCCACTCTGGCGAACTCAATAGCGTCGTTCTCGAACTCCACCTCGAGCATGCGGCAAGCGAGTTCAGCGATGAGACGGGCGAACTCGCGCCCACGGGCCGCCCGGAGTCACGCTGGTGGTTCACATCCCTCATTCCCCGCCTCGAGAACGCCGTACGCTCCGCGATCGAGGCGGAGGACCTGCGCCGCTCGATGGTCGTGCCGCCCACGATGTTCGGCCCGAAGCCAACGACCGACGGCGCCGACTTCTATCTAGCCGGTGTCCCGCTCGTCAACTACCTCACCGCGCCGTTCTACCTCTTCGACGCGATGGACACCCTGGACAAAGTCCACCGCCCCAGCCTCGTGCCCGTCACCCGCGCTGCTATCCGTGTCGTCGAATCCACTATGGGTGTGTCGGCATCAGCGATGCGCGCCGGTTAACGTCCACCCTCCGTCTGCCACGCAGCATCCCACGGAATCATGGCGCGTCCCGCTTCGGCCTGTTGTGCGAGCCACGTTGCACTCATAGCATTATGAATAAGATGCGCATCATCCTCCTCATCGGCGACTCTACCCTCGCGCCCTATACGGGCCCGCTCGAGGCCGAAGGGTTTGCCGTCCAGCACCTGTTCCCCGGCGCCTCTGAGCCCTCCACCGGATCGCCCGATGCCGTCGTCATGGACCTCTCGTCCGCCGCAGAAGACCCCCGGGCTCGCCGCTACCTCGAAGCGGCGTCAGACGGCGAAACGCCAGCCGTCATCACGTTGCTACCGTCCGCCGGCTTACAAACCGTCGATCCGGCGTCCATCCGCGATGACTTCCTTCTCAACGGCGCGACGGCCGAAGAGCTCTGCGCGCGTGTCCGCCGCGCCCTCTACCAGCGTCACGGCGTGGACACGCGAAATACGCTAAAGCATGGCGACCTCGTGATGGACCTCGCGAACTACACCGTCCACATCGCCGGCCGTCCCGTCGAGCTCACTTACAAGGAGTACGAGCTCCTCCGTTTCCTCGCCACCAACCGTGGACGCGTCTTTACTCGTGAGATCCTCCTCAGCAAAGTCTGGGGTTACGACTTCTACGGGGGCGCCCGCACCGTCGACGTCCACATCCGCCGCCTGCGCGCCAAAATCGAGGATCGCCACACCCCCTTCATCGAGACCGTCCGCAACGTCGGCTATCGCTTTCGCACCAGCTGACTCGAATCTGCCATCTCTATAGGGGCGGGCGAAGGCCCTCCGATTGTCGGCTTGCCGTCGTCAGGGTCCTGCGCCCGCGAGTCCGAATGCCTCGCCCCGGCGCCGCGGCGCCCGAAACCCCTTGTCTACCTTCTGTAACAAACGCGTAACATCACGCCCATTCCGTGCCGCCTGCTGGCCTGCTATCGTTCCCATCAAAATATTTGTCCCATAGGAGGTACTTATAGGCAATGCCACCGGAGATAAACAGCGGCGATACCGCATGGATGCTGGCGGCGGCGGCTCTCGTCATGTTCATGACGCCCGGCCTCGGCTTTTTCTATGCAGGTTTCACCCGCAGCAAGAACGTGCTCGGCACAATCATGCAGAGCTTCATCGTAGTTGGGCTTGTGGGTGTGCTGTGGGTCCTGATCGGCTACACGCTCGCCTTTGGCCCAACCGAAGGGGGAATCATCGGCAACCTCAGCTTCATCGGATTCAAGGACGTAGGCATCATCCCCGACGACAAGGCTGTGGTGGGCAACGTCACCTGGGGTCCGACAATCCCTCACGAGGCGTTTGCCATATTCCAGGCGATGTTCGCCATCATAACGCCGGCACTCATTACCGGCGCTTTCGCTGAACGTGCGAAGTTCAGCACCTTCCTGGTCTTTATGGCCGCCTGGTCACTGCTCGTGTACGCGCCGGTAGCCCACTGGATTTTTGGTGCTGGCTGGCTCGGCATCGCGGACTCGGGTGGCATAAACGCGCTGGACTTCGCCGGCGGCGCGGCGATCCACGTCAATGCCGGTGCCGCCGCATTGGCCGCGGCCCTGCTCTACGGCAGGCGCAAGGGCTTCGGCAGAGAACCTATGGAACCACACAACGTCACCTACATTGTGCTAGGCGCGGCGATCTTGTGGTTCGGCTGGTTCGGCTTCAACGCCGGTAGCGCGGGGGCCGCGAGTGGTCAGGCGGCAAACGCCTTCGTCGTCACGAACACCGCCGCCGCCTCGGCCGCCCTTTCCTGGATGTTCGCCAGCTGGGCCCTTACGGGAAAGGCAAGCGTGATTGGGGCTGCTGCTGGCGCTGTTGCCGGACTGGTGGCAATCACACCGGCCTCGGGCTTCGTCCAACCCTGGGCTGCGATCGTCATCGGCAGCGTGGCAGGCGTTGTATGCTACCTGGCGGTGCGCGTGCGTGAACGCTCCGGCGTTGACGACTCATTGGACGTCGTTGCAGTACACGGCGTAGGCGGCACCTGGGGTGCGCTGGCAACCGGTCTCTTCGCCACAGCCGCCGTTAGCGGGCTCGCGGACAACGAGGGGCTATTCTACGGTCACCCCGCACAGGTCCTCGACCAGCTCGCCGCGATTGCCACGGTTTGGATATACTCTTTTGCCGTCACCGCCATAATTCTCAAAGTACTGGACCTCACGTTGGGCCTGCGGGTCACCGAGGACGAGGAAGAGCTCGGCCTCGACGTCACCCAGCACGGAGAGCGCGGTTATGTGCTCGACGAAGGTGCTGGTCTAGCCGTTGTCCAGTACGCCGAAGGGCCGCCGCCCGCGCCTACTTCTGCGCCGAGAGTGCAGCCCGAAAGCGCCGGCAGCGGGGCCGGGTCCTAGCGCAATGTGTCATTCTGAGCGAAATGAAATTCTTCGAGGCATGCGCGTAATTCTGCGAAGGAATCCTCTATGACGTGGGAGCGAGCGCCCAGACATGCTAGATCCGTGCTAGGGAACCCACCTTGAGTGGACGGGAATCGCGAGCAAGAGGCGAAGGCCTTTTCCAAGCGTCGTCAGACCGGGGTCTGGGGGTGTCCCCCAGACCCCCCTTAGGGGCGGGTTGGGACAGCGCGCCGTTAGGAGACAAGGAGCAGTAACGAAGTGTACAAACTAGAAGCGATCATCCGACCGGAGAAGCTGGACGACGTGAAGGAAGCGCTGGCGGCCGCCGGCCTCACCGGACTGAACATCGTGCACGTCACCGGCCGAGGCGCTCAGAAGGGCATCGTTCACATGGGCCGAGGCGGCGAGACTTATACCGTCGATATGCTCCCAAAGGTCAAGATCGAGGTCGTCGTCAAGGAGGCCGACGCCGACCGCGTGGTCAAGCTCGTCTGCGACGCAGCCCATACGGGCAATATCGGCGATGGCAAGATTTTCCTTATCCCCGTGGCCGACGCCATTAGGGTCCGCACCGGGGAAAGAGGTGACGCAGCAGTCTGATAACAGGGAAGCAGGACTGAGGAGCAAGGAGTTCCGATTTTTCGCGGGATATTCTGGCTACTGGCTCCTATCTCCTGGATCCTGCCGTGTAACACAGCCGTAACGTACGCACCTGCCATCGGCAGGGATGCACGCATATAATCGCAAACGCAGGAAAGACCGAAGGAGGGACAATTGACAACCGCAACAGACGTTCAGAAGGTCGCCGATCTGATCAAGAAGAACAACCTCCAGATCGTTGACCTCAAGTTCGCCGACCTGCCCGGCCTCTGGCAGCACTTCTCTATCCCGCCCAAGGACATGGTCGACTTCGATGACTTGCAGGGGTCGATCTGGGTGGACGGCATCGGCTTCGACGGCTCTAGCATCCGTGGCTTCCAGGAGATCCAGGAATCCGATATGATCCTCATTCCGGACCCCGCTACCGCGCGCATCGATCCCGCTTGCGAAGTGCCTACCCTCAGCGTCCTCTGCGACATCGTCGACCCTGTGACCAGAGATCCCTACACCCGCGATCCTCGAGGAATCGCCAAGAAGGCGGAAGCGTACCTCAAGTCCACCGGTCTCGCAGACACTTCCTACTGGGGCCCTGAACTCGAATTCTTCGTCTTCGATGACATCCGTTACGACCAGAACGAGCATGAGGGCTACTACCACATCGACTCAATCGAAGGTCAATGGAACACCGGCAGCAACACTCAGCCCAACCTCGGCTACAAGCCCCGTTACAAGGAAGGCTACTTTCCGGTCCCACCGCACGACACACTCCAGGACATTCGCAGCGAAATGGTCATCGAGATGGAGAAAGTGGGAATCCCAGTCGAGGTGCACCACCATGAGGTAGCCACCGCCGGCCAGAACGAGATCGACATGCGATTCACAAGCTTGACGCAGATGGCGGACAATGTCCTCTGGTACAAGTACATCGTAAAGAACGTCGCCCGCAAACACGGCAAAGTCGCGACCTTCATGCCCAAGCCTCTGTTCATGGACAACGGTTCCGGCATGCACACCCACCAGTCGCTCTGGAAGAACGGTAAGCCCCTCTTCTTCGACCAGAAGGGGTACGCCCTTACGAGCGAGATGTGCCGCTGGTACGCCGGAGGTCTGCTCCGCCACGCCCCCGCTCTCATGGCCTTCTGCGCGCCCACGACGAACTCCTATAAGCGCCTCGTCCCGGGCTACGAAGCGCCGGTGAACCTCGTCTTCTCCGCCCGCAACCGTTCGGCCGCCGCACGTATCCCGATGTACACCTCCAACCCCAAGGCCAAGCGCATCGAGTTCCGCCCACCCGACCCGACTGCGAACCCCTACCTCGCCTTCTCCGCGATGCTTATGGCCGGCCTCGACGGCGTCCAGAAGAAGATGGATCCAGGCGCCCCGCTCGAGAAGAACACGTACGAGCTTTCTCCTCGCGAAGAGCGCCGCCTGAAGACTGTCCCCGGCTCCCTCGACGAGTCCCTGCGCGCCCTCGAGGCCGACAACGAATTCCTTCGCCGTGGCAACGTCTTCACCGACGACGTCATCGAGACATGGCTCTCCTACAAGCGCGAAAACGAGATCGACCCCGTCCGCCTGCGCCCTCACCCCTGGGAGTTCCACCTCTACTTCGACGCCTAGCCGCGGCGAGGGAGCGCCCCGAATTGTCATTCTGAGCGAGATGACGGTCTTGTTAATCGGCGGTTACTTCGCGAAGGAATCCGGCGGTCGTGTGGGGTGTGAACGGCTCTCTTGTCAGCGAGAGTGCTCATGGGGCCGCTGCGGTGACACTACCCAGATGTTGACCCCACAGCTCCTCCACCAGATTCCTTCGCCGAGAGAAGTCCCTCAACGCATAAAGCTCCCGGCGCTCAGAATGACACGAGAGGCGCGGCGGTGACCGGGGACCCCCGAGACTACGTCCTACAGACCTGCCGCGAGCACGACGTCAAGTTCATCCGCCTCTGGTTCACCGACATCCTTGGCTCCCTAAAGAGCGTCGCCATCACCGTCGAAGAGCTGCCCGAAGCCCTCGAAGAGGGGGTCGGCTTCGACGGCTCCTCCATCGAGGGCTTCGCTCGCATCGACGAGTCCGACATGATGGCGATGCCGGACCCTACCACGTTCGCAATCCTCCCCTGGCGCCCCACCGAGCGCCGTGTGGCCCGCATGTTCTGCGATATTACCCACCCGGACGGTTCCCCATTCGAGGGTGACCCACGCTTCGTTCTCCGCCGCAACCTCCAGCGCGCCACCGACCTTCATTACACCTTCTACGTCGGCCCGGAGCTCGAGTACTTCTACTTCGCGAACTCAGACACTCCGCAGACCCTAGACGTTGGCGGCTACTTCGACCTGACCCCTCTCGACGCTGGCACCGACCTCCGCCGCGAGACCGTCCTCACCCTCGAAGAGCTCGGCATCCCCGTCGAGGCCTCTCACCACGAAGTCGCGCCCTCCCAGCACGAGATCGACCTGCGCTATACCGACGCCCTCACCATGGCGGACAACACCATGACCTATCGCCTGGCTGTCAAGGAGGTCGCCTTCAAGAACAACGTTTACGCCAGCTTCATGCCAAAGCCGCTGCGGGACGAAAACGGCTCCGGCATGCACGTCCACCAATCCCTCTTCAACGGCGAGCGCAACGCCTTCTTTGACGCGAGCGACCCGTACCACCTCTCCGCCCTCGCCCGCAGCTATGTCGCCGGTCTCCTGCGCCATGCCAAGGAGATCACGCTCGTTACCAATCAGTGGATCAACTCATATAAGCGTCTCGTCCACGGCTTCGAAGCGCCCGTCTATCTCTCCTGGGCCCGCCGCAACCGCTCCGACCTCATCCGCGTGCCGCAGTACAAGCCCGGCAAAGAGAACGCGACCCGCATCGAGTACCGCGCAGCCGACCCCGCCTGCAACCCCTATCTCGCCTTCGCCGCCATGCTCGCCGCCGGCCTCGAGGGCATCGCGAAGGAATACCCTTGCCCGGACCCAGTCGAAGAGAACGTCTTTGAGATGACCGATCAGCAGAAGAAGGAGCGCGGCATCGACCACCTCCCCGGCAGCCTCTGGGAAGCTGTCGAATATGCCGAAAGCAGCGATTTACTGCGCCGCTGTCTGGGCGACCACCTTCACGAAAGCCTGCTCACCAACAAGAAGATCGAGTGGAGTAACTTCCGAAGACAAGTAACAGACTACGAATTGAAGCGCTACCTTCCGATCCTGTAAGCGCGTGCAGTGTAGGCGGGCAGCTTCAGGCGGCGTAGGCTGCTGACCGGCCACCGGCACTGGCCTCCGCCGTTATGGCACGCAGGCCGTCCCGAATAGCCCCGTTAACCGTGATATATCACCGATGACGTCGATGAGGCGGTCTGGCGGGTCGGGCGCCACGTCGTAGCGCGCGGGCGCCGGAGGCACGCTCTGCGCGAACGCGCCTGTCACCTTCGAGATGTCGCCGATGATGTCCACGAACCTGTCATCGTTTATGTCAGCCGGCCAGGGTGACACCGGCTCCCCGAAAGCTGGCCCCCGCTCGTCGTCCGGCGTCGTCGTATCCGCGCAGCGGTCCAGTACATCAGTCCCGATCACCGCTTCCGAGGCGTCGCTGAATGTGTCGTTGTCGTCATCGAGATCGCAGGCGTTGCCGTGGCCGTCGCCGTCCGAATCCGGCGTCGCGGCGCAAGTGAGCCGGTAGACGGCGCTTTGGAAGGTAATCACGAGCAACTCCCCGTTGGGAAGCTCGGCGAAGGATGTTATGTTGTACGGCGAATCGACCAGCTGCACCGGATTGCTGGTGTCTGCGGGGTTCACGGCCCAGATCCGCCCGGAGCAATAGTCCCCGTACACGTACCAACCGTAAATCTCCTGCAACACCGTCCCGCGATAGATATAGCCGCCCGTCACCGAACAACCAAGGGTGTGGGCGTACACAGCCCGCGGGAAGATAAAGGGGCTCGGCGGGGATGTGCAGCCGGCCGGCTCAAATGAAGCATTGCCTTCATAGCAGTCCCAACCGTAGTTCCCGCCTTTTGCGATCTTCTCTACCTCCTCCCACGCATCTTGACCGACGTCGGCCATCCAGAGGTCTCCGCTCACCCGGTCGAAGCTGTAGCGCCAGGGATTGCGCAGGCCGTAGGCCCATAGCCGGTCGTCTCCGGCCACTCCCACGAACGGGTTATCAGCCGGGATCGAGTAAGTTTGCTGCCCGGTCACATTGATCCGGATCATTGCTCCCAATAGGTCATTAATGTCCTGCCCGGTCTCATTAGGGTCGCCTGCCCCGCCGCCGTCTCCAATCGATAAGTAGAGGTAACCGCCGGGCCCGAACAGCAAGCGGCCGCCGTTGTGATTGCTTTGAGCGATCTCCTGGTCGATATCGAGTACCACCGTCTCGCTCGCTTCCACCATGTCGTTGTTTACCACGGGCATTCGCGCGATCCGTGAGCAGCGTGTGATCGGCGCGCATCTCGTTGCCAGCGGCGTGTAGTAAACATAGACGCGGCTGTCGCCTGTGAAGTTCGGCGAGAAGGCAAGGGATAGAAGACCTTCCTCACTGCTCGACCTTACGAGGCCGGATAGGTTACCGAACTCAGTCCGGGCGAAGGCCCCGGTCAGCGAGACACGCCATACGACGCCGCCCTGGGTGACCACCACTGCCTCATCCGGCTTGCCCGGAATCAATGCGAAATCGACCATGCTGCCGATATTCGCCGTCGTCACGTCCTGCACGAGCGCATATCCGTTAGGGGTTGGCGCCGCCTGCGCGGCCGGCGCATCGCCTCGGCCCACGACCAACGACGCCAGTGTTACAACGCTGAGGACCGCGAAGATGGCGAGCCTGCGCGCGAGCGAGCCGCCGGGATGCCTGTCCGCCGTGCGCCTATTTCGGGTTCCCTCCTTCTTCTCGGCCCGGTCGGGAACGCGAGAGCCGCAATCGGATGGCGTCGCGTGCATGGGTGACCTCCTCCCATGAGCTCCGGCCCGGACCATTATACCCGTCCCCCTCCCGTGGACCGCCAGGCGGAGCGGGCCGCGCCTATCGTTGCTCGCTAGGCTGTGTCTCCTGCGGTTTGCACCCGGGTGGCGCGAACGGATTGGCCGCTGCCCAGCGGCCGACCGGACACACGTCGATTCCGCTTCCGGCACACCGCTTTCTCGCCGTGATGTCCGGCTCCGAGAGGGGCCCGCTCACCTTAACGATTGGCAGGCGCGCCAGTCCACCTGCGACCAGGCGGTCCAGTTGCGCATTATCCCGGATGCGATACAGACTGCCGCAGCGCATCACGAAAGGCGTGGTGCCACTTACCTCCTGGAGCAGCGTCCCCTCTTGCGGCCCCTCTGGAATGGCGCCCAGCGCGCCCGGCGGGACTACTGTCACCTCCGCCGAAAGCGACCCCGCCGCTATCAACGCCTCTCTCCGTCCCGCGTCCGTAAGCGCAAATTTCATCCCGGAGGCGATCTGCCACTCCGCGTTGCTTGCCAGCTCCTGCACGCGTGCGCCGTCCCGGGGCGCCGTAGGCAGCGCCGCCAGCGTGCCATCGGGAACGATGTTCAGCCGCCATTCCAGCGCACTCTTGCGCACGAGCTGGTTTCTCACCATAGCGTCAGGGAGCGGAAACTTGGCTCCGGCCGCCACCTGCCACTCCGCGCTGCTGCTTAGCTCCCGCACCCGTGCGCCGTCATGTGGCGTGGTCGGTATCTGTGCCAGGGAGCCCAACGGTACTATGTACGGCGTCGCTTCGAGAGCACCCGCGCCGATCAACGCGTCCCTGACTTCCGGCGATGGCAAAGGGAATCTGGCGCCGGCCGTGATCTGCCATTCCGTCGCGCTGCCCAGCTCCATCAGCTGCGTGCCCTCCCTCGGCACGTTGGGTATCTGGCTCAGCCCGCCCGGCGCTACTGTGTGGACCTGTTGGAACCCCAGCCCCATCGCGTATAGAGCGTCCGGGCTGGGTATTGCGAATTTCGCACCGGCGTAGACCGCGTAAACAGTCGGAGAACCGGCCTCCTGCAGAAGAGTCCCGTCCCACGGAACGTCGGCCACCGTCTGGAGCATCCCGGCTCCCACGATCCAGTAGTCCCCAGGACGTCGGCCCATGGCTGCGAGCGCGTCAGGGCTCGGGATATGGAACTTCGCCCCGCTATACAGCACGTAGAGCGCTGGACTCGACTCTTCCTTGAGGATGCAGCCGTCCCACGGACACGGCGACCATACCCAGTACGAAGGCCAGGCCGAGGCTACGGCCTGAGTCGGTTCCCATATGTTCCAGGCGGCCTCCCAGACCTCTGGCCGCACCACGCCCCGCCGCCAGATACTAACTCTCGAGGAACCCGCGGATCGAGCGGCATCCATCGCTGCCAGGAACTTATCTCCGCTTGTATCCCCCTCGAGCATCGGGATGTACTCAAGCTGCCTCCCCGGGGCCAGCCAGCTCAAATCTGCGTGCGCCTGGCTCACGCAACCACTGGGATCAGCCCAGATTCCCTGGTCCGCATACAGCTCCCAGTAGCACATCGGCAGCGCCGCGTTCGCGGTCGACAGCCATTTCCAGGTCCCCGAGTCCTGCCATGTCCACGAGCGGGGATCGTATATCACGCCGAGGTTTGCCTCTGGCCGCTCCGCTCTCAGGCGCCACCAGAACTGTTCAGCCAGGTAGTTGCAGTCCCAGTAACAAAAGCCGTCGAACGGTTCCACGTCCGCGTAAAGCGCCTTGACTCCCGTGTCCAGCACCGCTTCCGCCATCGCCACTTGCCTCTCGACGTCAACTCCCTTAGGAACGAACCACGCGACCACCTCGATACCCTTCGCGTTGTAGTCGGCAATCAGACGCCTCAGGCTCGCTGGCCCCGTGACGGCCTTGGAGTTACCGTCGTAAGTGGACATCCAGTCGGTCCCATCGTGCGTCTTTATGTGCACCGTTCCCACGGGCAGGAGAGTATCGTCGCCCTCTACGCCCGGGTAGTCTTGTGCGAACTGCCAGACGACGGTCTCGATCTCTATCGCCTTGGCCGGTCGCGGAGTGAAGTCCACGCCGAAATGCTGGCCGCCAACGGCCAGCATTGTCAGCAACGCTAATGCAGCTGCGAATCGGCGCATGGACTTCGCTCCGACCCCAATTCTTGGGCACGAAGGTATGTTTGATGGGATGCACCCGGACCACGTGGTCGCTGTCAGGCTATCGGATAGAGCCGAAGGCAGTCAACATAATGACCCGTGAGAGGAAGAAACAGCAAAGAGATTCGCCAACACTCACTGTCCCGCCACCGCCGCGCGCCCCACTCCCGCGAATACGTCCGCTGTGCTCCCGTCCACCCAGTCCAGCAGCGGCGCCGGGTACAGCCCGATGAACAGCACCCCGGCCACCAACAACGCCAGCGCCCCGTACTCCACCCATGGCACCCGCACCGACAGCGGCGCCTCCGCTTTGCCGAGGAACATCTCCTTGATGATCACGAGGTAGTAGTACAGCGAGACAAAGCTCATCGTGACTGCCACCCCGGCCAGCCACAGCAGGTCCTGGTCTGCCGCCGCCTGGAACAGGATGAACTTCGTTGCGAATCCCGCGAATAGCGGCATCCCCGCCAGCGAAAACAATGCAATCGATAGCGATAGAGCAAGGAACGGCGCCGTATCACGCAGCCCCGCAAAGTCCTTGATCTCTTCCTTGCCGGTCCAATTGTAGTAGATGATTACGCACACGAACGCCGCCAGGTTCGTGACCACGTATCCCATCATGTGCAGTACGAGAGCGCTTCCCGACTCCGGGGACAGCGCCGCAATGCCCATCAGCAGATAACCCACCTGTCCAATGCTCGAATAGGCCAGCAGCCGCTTGATATTGCTCTGCTGGATCGCGACCAGGTTCCCGAGCACCATCGTTGCCACCGAGAGCCCGGCGATGAAGTATCGCCAATCGTCGATCTTCGGCTCGAACGCCTCCGCGAAGAGCTTCAAGAACAGGGCGAACCCACCCGACTTTGATATCGCAGATATCAGCGCCGTCACCGGCAATGGAGCACCTTCATAAGCGTCCGGCGTCCACATGTGAAACGGCACGGCTGCCACCTTGAACCCGAGCCCCGCCATGATCAGCGCCAGGCCTAAGAACAACGCCTCATCAATGCCGCCCGTGTCGGTTGACAGCGCCTTGCCGATCTCGCTATAGTGCGTCGACCCGGTGGTGCCGTAGATCATGCCGATGCCGTACAACAACAGCGCCGACGAGAACGCTCCCAGCAGCATGTACTTCAGCCCACCTTCGTTCGATCGCAAGTCGAACTTCGCGTACGCGGTCAACACGTAAAGGCTGAAGCTAAGGAGCTCCAGCGATATGTAGGCGGTCAGCAGCTCGCTGGCCGCGGCCATTCCGTTTGCGCCTACCACTGCGAGAAGAATGAAGGCGTAGTACTCCCCCGCGTGCAGCAGGCGCTCCTTTACGTACCGCGCTGAGGCCAGGCAGGCGAAAACGCCGATCAGGCCGAAGAACACCCGGAACAGCGTGGTGTAGTCGTTGATGTCGATCAGCCCCGCGAAGTTCGTGTCGTTGTCCACCCAGATCAGCGAGACGAGGACAGAGATCAGCGCTCCGGCCGCCGCGATATATCCAAGCAACTCTTTATCGAGACGTCCCCAGCGCCCGAATCCCCCGGCAGGCCAGAACAGGTCGAGCATGATAAGGAGGCCGGCCCACGCGACGAGAATGTACTCCGGGGTCAGCAACTTCCAATCGAAATTCGCGTCCGGCATCACGACGTGATTCCCGGTATATTGGCCACGGTATCCGATATGCGGTCAATGAAGGGCGTTGGCCAGAGCCCCATGAACAGCAAGAACGCGATCAGCAGCGCCCCCGCGAACTGCTCGCCCAGACGCATCTCCCTCAAGCTCTCCCATTTCTCGTTGAGAGGCCCGAAGTAGGCGCGCGCAAGCATTCGCAGAATGTAAGTGGCCGTAATCGCCGCCGCCAGGATCCCGGCGGCCCCCGCCCAGTAATAACCCGCCCGAAAAGTCCCCACGAAGATGTGAAACTCCGCGATGAATCCCGCTAGCCCCGGCAGCCCGAGCGACGACAATCCCGCAATCGCCCAGAACGCCGAGTGTCGGGGCATCTTCTTTGCGATTCCCCCGAAGGTGGTCATATCCCGTGTGTGTGCTTGGTCATACAGCGCGCCCACGTTCGCGAACATGAGGGCCGTCATCGCTCCGTGCGCGAACATCTGGAGCACCGCCCCGCTGACGCCGATGTCGTTCATCGTCGCAAGCCCCATAAGTACGAAGCCCATGTGGCTCACGCTCGAATAGCCCACCATGTACTTAAGGTCCGTCTGCGCCAGCGCCGAAATTGCTCCGTACAATGCGCCGATCACGCCCAGAGTCATCAGCACCGGCGCCCAGAACTCCGCCCCTTCGGGCAGCAGTGTCATCCCCACACGCAGGATCCCAAACGCCCCAAGCTTCATCAGTACTCCGGCGTGCAGCATTGAAACGCCGGTGGGCGCTGCCACGTGGCCGTCCGGCGACCACGTATGGAATGGCCACATCCCCGCAAGCACGCCGAAGCCGATCATGTAGAACGGGAACACCGCCTTCTGGAAGCCCGAGTCGTACTGCACCTGCCCTAGCACCGGCAAGTCAAACGTGCCCCTGTCCGCCTCCACGAACGTCGCGAATATGCCAATGAAAATCAGCACACTCCCTGCAACAAGGTAGAGCACGAGCTTCATCGCCCCGTACTCCTTCGTCCGGACGAACGTGCCGAAGTTGCTGCTCGCCCCCCAGACGGCAATCAGCAGGTACATCGGCAGCACCGCCACCTCGTACCAGAAGAAGAGGAAAAATAGGTCCTGCGACTCGAAGACTCCGAACACGCCCGCAACGAGCAGGAACAGCAATACGAAGAAGTCTTTGTTCCGGTAGCTGATGTTCCAGGAGACGAATACGGCTGCGAATATGACGAGGCCGGTTAACAGCACAAGCGGCGCGGCGATCCCGTCGACGGCAAGGTGCAATGAGATTCCGTTCTTGCCCAGGAATCCAACGTTCTCAAGCCAGTCCAGGCGGAACCCGAAACGCAGCCCCCTGCCACCTTGAAACTCATACGCAAAGAACACGATGAGTGACAACGCGAACTGTATCCCGGCTGAAACCAGGGCGACATACCGTACAAGCTGCGGATAGCGCGACGGCACCAGCATGATTAGCACCGCTGTGCACAGCGGCACCGTAACCAGCGCAAAGAGAACTCCGCCCACGGTTAGAGCCTCAACACCAGCAGCAACACCGCCAGACCGATAACCCCCGCAACAATCGCGAGCGCATAGTTCGGCAGCTTCCCCGTTTCCAGGAATTTCAACTCGAACCCGGCGAACAGTCCCAAGCCCGCAGAGCCATCGACCGCCGTATCGTTCACGATATTGCGGTCAAACCAGGCGACTAGGGCGCCCAATGTGAGGACGACGCGGTTGATGACCCACTGGTAAGCATCGTCGATGTAGTATCGGTTGTAGAGCGTCTCGTACACGGGCTGCAGGGCCTCCCCTGCCCGGCGCGCCGGCTCCGCTTTCTCCGACCAGAAATACCAGCCGGCCACTATTCCACCTACGGCAAGCGCTGTTGAGAAAATGGCGACGCCCCAGGCGAAGTCGAACTTCTCCGGCTCCGCGAAGAACACGAACTCGCCAAAGCCGCCGGGGAAGCCCAGCGCCTCCCCTACGAAGCCGAACACCACCAATCCGCCCACCGCCGTAAGCGCCGCAAGCAAAACGAGCGGCAGAGTCATCAGCGATTCGGCGTCATGCGCGTGTCCCCACCCAACTCGGTCTCTCGCCTCGAAGAGGAACGTCCTGATAAACAGCCGTGTCATGTACAGAGCAGTGATGAACACGCTGATCAAGGCGAGTATGTAGAGGACCACGTTCCGGTGCTGGTCCAGCGCGTGCAACACCTCGTCCTTCGCCCAGAACCCCGAAAGGGGTATCACGCCGATCATCGCCAGCGTGCCAATCCCGAACACTGCTGCCGTCACAGGCATTTTAGCCGCCAGGCCGCCCAACTCTCTGATGTCCTGCTTTTCCGTTGCGTGGATCACCGACCCCGACGCCAGGAAGAGTAGCGCCTTGAAAAAACCGTGCACCAATAGATACAGCATCGCTGCGGTAACCGAGCCGGAACCAAGCGCGACGAACATCAATCCCAGGCTGTTCAGCGTCGAGTAGGCGATGACCCGCTTTATATCAGTTTCAACCAGCCCCATCGTCGCCGACATAAGCACAGTGATTAACCCCAACGCGGTCACTACGTCCAGTGCGATATCGTCTGCCAGCACGAACAGCGGAAACATCCGCGCCACCATGTACACGCCTGCGACAACCATCGTCGCCGCATGAATCAGCGCCGAGACCGGCGTCGGGCCCTCCATCGCATCCGGCAACCAGACATGCAGCGGAAATTGCCCCGACTTGCCCACAGCGCCCGCAAACAAGAACAGCACCGCGATCGTCAGGTACGCGTTTCCACTCAGCCCCAGCCCGCCGATGTCTGCATTGTTGAATCCGCCCCGCGCAGCGAAGTCAAAGATTTCGGTGATATCGAACGTCCCCGCCTCACGCCATAGCAATAGGATGCCTATCAGGAAGCCGACATCGCCGATCCGGGTAGTAATGAACGCCTTCTTAGCCGCTTCTGCGGCCGAACGCCGCTCCCACCAGAACCCGATCAGGAGGAATGAGCAGAACCCGACACCCTCCCAGGCGGCGTAGAGCAACAGAAGGTTGTCCGCCAACACCAGTGTCAGCATCGATGCTGCGAAGAGGGACATGCACGTGAAGTACCAACCGTACTTCGGGTCGCCCCTCATATAGGCCACCGAGTAGACCTGGACCAGCAGCGCCACGAACGACACGACCGCAAGCATTACGATCGTGATCTGGTCTACGAAGAACCCCAGCCGTATTTCGAAGTTGTCGAACTGGACCCACTCCCAACTTTTCTCAACGGGAACGAAGTCCGTTCCGTTCGCTTTATCCAAAAAGTCAACAAGGACCGGAAAGAGCAGCAAGAATGACCCGGCGATGGCGGCGATCGCGACAAAGTCTCCTCCCCGCGGCAGGTACTTGCCGAACAGCAGCAGAATCACGAACGCCGCTGCCGGGAGCGCAGGGATCAGGTAGGCTTCTTGGGCTCCCACCGTCTCACCACTTCATCATGTCCGCTTCATCCACGTTCGCCGTCGCCTTGTTCCGGTAGAGGCGCAGAATAATCGCCAGCGCCAACCCAACCTCGGCGGCCGCGATCGTGATCACGAAGACCGCGAAGATCAGGCCCGTGAAGGCTTGAGGTGAAAGGTAAACCGCAAACGCGATGAAATTAATGCTCACCGCCTGGAGCATTAGCTCCACGGACATCAGGATTAGCACCGCGCTTCGTCGCGCCAGCACACCGTAAATCCCAAGCGAAAATAGAATCGAGCTAAGGACGAGAAAGTCGTTAATCGGGATCACAGGCGCGATCTCCTGGCTCGTAGCTCTTGGCTCCTGGCTCGTCCCTTCATCATTCCCCTTCCTCCCCCCGCGCCAGAACTATCGCGCCGAGCAGCGCCACCATCAGCACCAGCGAAGCCACCTCAAACGGCACTGCCCAGGTCGTGAAGAGATCGTTCCCGATCTGCTGGATCGAGATGACGTTGATCTTGTTCGTGTCGCCTGGCCACTCGGTACTCACCATCGAGAAGATCGACACGACCATAAATGCGCCGGCGGCCAACGCGGCAAAGGGCCGCTGCGGACCGTCAAGCGCCGCCGGCATGTCCCGCACGCGCGTCAGCATCATCGCGAATAGCACCAGAATCGTGACTGCGCCGCCGTAAATCAGCACCTGCACGATTGCGAGAAACTCGGCCGAGAGGAGGATGAAGATACCGGCGACTGAGAGCAGCGAGAGAATCAGAAACAGCGCGGAGTGTACGACATTGCGGGCTGTGACTACGCCGATTGCACCGACGACGGTGGGAACGGCGACAACGTAGAAGATGACTTCTTCGTACGTCATGCCGCGGGCTCGACCGTGACCGTATCGCCGCGCGAGATACGACCGCCCGTTGTAACCGTCACCGCCACGCCGACCGCGGGTAGTTCCTTGCCGACGGCGGGCATGAGCACCCGGTGGTGATCTGCGACCGTGCGCAGAATCGCGGGGTCGTTCGGCAGGTCTCCCTGCGGAAGCGTCGTCATGACGCAGCGCACCATCGTATCGATCACCTGGAGGCGCACGCCGTTGCCAGCTTTCAGTGGCTTGCCGATCCAGGCGTCTTCGACAAAGCCGCCCTCGTCGCCCTCGGCCTCGATCACCAGATTCGGTCGGAATCGCCGGGCCTCCCAGCGTCCTTCCGGGTAAATCTCGCTAAGCTTCGCAAGCGTGCTAGTGGTGAGCAAATGGAGCGGCGTGTAATCGAAGAATGTCTGCGGTGCGCCCAGGCCCAACGGGAGAGTCGTAAGGCTGTCGCCCTCCGTGTTCTCGACCGCCCGCCCGATTGGAGTCTGGAAATCCAACCAGTAGTGTTCGAAGATAGCCGGCTTCGCCTCCGGCTGCGTCAGGCTAACTTCGCGTCCTAGGAACCGCGACAGGACAGACGTCGCTGCTGTCTCGTCGCTGCGCAGCCCTGTGCCGTCCGGCAACTTGATAAGCACCGGGGGTAGGGGCTGGCCGAGGGCAGGGGGTTCAACATACTCCGCGCGACATTCGAACATTCGCGCCCACTTGCGCGGGTTCTTGGCGCTGACGGTCCGCCCGGTCTCGTTGTCGACGAGCGCGTAGCCCCGATCGCCGACAATGCCGCGCTCGGTTATGTCCGCGACCTCCAGCTCCTCCCCCATCATCGACTTGACGGGGTAGCGATGGAGCGACGCTACAGTTCCTGAGCTGACGGCGGTTGGGCTCGGCACGGCTTCTATGGCCCTGCTACCCCTCGCCGCCTTCCTTCTCCAGCCCCTCCGCCGCTTCCGGCGTTCCCTGCTCCGCGCTCGCCTTGCTCTCCGGCGGAGCCTCCGCCGTCGGGTCAGGCGTCGGCGCCGACAACGACGGCTTGTCGGGCGATGTCCCGTGATGCTTCTCCAACGACGCCGCCTCCGCGGCGGCCGCCGCTTCCTCTTCGTCCATCCTCGGCGCCCACCCAGAGTGCGCAACGCCCATCGGTTCGCGGAACGGGGTCTCGAGCTCTCCCGTCTTCGACTGGCGAAGCAAGGCCGGCAGGTCCATCACCAGGTCTTGCCGGTCATAGCGCGACAACTCGACCCCCTGCCACGTGTTGTTCATCACGATCGCGTCAAAGTTACAGACTTCAACGCAGATGTCGCATCGCATACAGCGCGCGTAGTCGATGTAAAACTTATCGACGATCTTCTTGCGCTTGCTTTTGCCGGCCGCGAAATTCGGATTGTCCTTCATCGTTACCGTCATGCAATCGACGGGACAGTAGCGCGCGCAGACCTGACAGCCGGTGCAAAACGGCTCGTTGATATCGAAGTCCCACAGCAAGACAGGAAGCCCGCGTGATCGGTGCGGCAGCGTCTTCTTCTCCGTGGGGTACTGCACAGTCACCGGCTTCCGCAGAGCCGCCTTCACCGTGGTTTGGATCGCTTTCAGTACCCCTAGCATCCCGGCTCTTCTCCCGCTTCTTCCTTCTTCCTTCTTCCTTCTTCCATTTACAGCACACTCCCCACGGTCTGATACCCGGGCTGATAGCGAACGCCGGTCGCGCGCGCCGCTCGATACGTCAGGTAGACGGCGCCGGCCGCGCCCGCACCAGATAGCGGAATGAGAATTTCGTTCGGCCAGTCATAAACCAGTACCAAGCCATTGATTATGATTTGCAGCAAGGCAAAGGGCAACAACAGCTGCCAGCAAAACGACATCATCTGGTCGATGCGCAATCGGGGCAGGCTGGCCCGCATCCACATGAAGAATAAGATGAAAGCAGCGGTCTTTACGGCCATCATTGCAATCTGAGCCACGACCGGCACGCTCTCATCAAACACGCTCCAGGGCCACTGCCAACCACCCAGAAAGATGAGCGATCCTAGAATTGAAATCAGGACCAGATTCACGAACTCGCCGAGTTGGAACATCGACCAGCGTATTCCCGAGTACTCAACAAACGGCCCCCCCACGACCTCAGACTCCGCGACCGGAATGTCGAACGGCTGGCGATAGAGCTCCGCCAAGCCCGCAATGGCGAAGATTAAGAACGCGAGTGACTGAAACGCGATGTTCGGTGTATCTTCCTGCGCCCCGACTATCACCGCGAGGTTCAGGCTCTGCGACAGCATCGCCACGGCCACTATCGCCATGACAAGCGGGATCTCATAGCTGATCAACTGCGCCGCCGCCCGCACCCCGCCGAGCAGCGCATACTTGTTGTCGGATCCCCAACCGGCCATCACAAAGCCAACGATCGAAAGCCCGGAGACCGCGACAAAATAGAACACGCCGAGAGTTAGGTTCTGGATGAAGAGATCAGCGGTAAACGGTATCGCAACGACCGCCATGAAAACGGGCACGACGATGACAAAAGGCGCCAGCTCGAACACCCAGCGATCCGCCGTCTGGGGGCGCACGTCTTCCTTCGTAAGAAGCTTAATCGTGTCGGCGACACCCTGAAGCGTCCCGTAAGGTCCGACGCGCATCGGCCCTAACCGCATCTGCAGGCGGCCGATCACCTTCCGCTCAACCCAGGTCAGGATGATCACTGTGACCGGCACCAGTACCGCGATAATCGCCAGGCGCGCGAGCGATTCCAGCCAGGGGTTACCCGAGACGAGCGCTAGGAACACCTACTGCCTCCGCTGTCTGTCACCCTGAACGAAGGGAGAGGTCTGTCCGAGCGAGCAGCCCGGCATCCTCGGCACACCCCCGGGACGCTGTGCCAGCTAGCCGATTGCCGATTGCCGATTGCCACTATCGGTCCACCTCGCAGAGCACGATATCGATGGACCCCAGGATGATGATCACGTCCGACACGAAGTTTCCCACCGACATCGCCCGCAGTGCCGACAGGTTCGAGAAGGACGCGCCGCGAACTTTGTGCCGCCACGGCTTGTCGCTCCCCTGCGACACCAAGTACACGCCGTACTCGCCGCGCGGACTTTCGACGCGCATGTAAACCTCGCCGGCCGGCACTCGCAGCACGCGCTTGAGGCCTTCGGCCATTATCGGCCCTTCCGGCATCGTCTCCAGAGCCTGCCTGACGATCCAGGCCGACTGATGCATCTCTTCCAGCCGGACCACCAGCCTGTCGTACACGTCCCCCTGCTTGCCGGTTGGGATGTCGAATTGGAAGCGGTCGTAAATCGAGTAAGGTTCCGCGCGGCGTATATCGTGCTTAAGGCCTGTCGCCCGCAACATCGGGCCGGATAGTCCCCAATTGATCCCGTCCTCCACGGTGACAGGGCTGAGTCCACGGCACCGGGCCAACACAACTTCGTTCTCCATCATTAGTCCGTCGAGTTGCTCCACGCCTCGCTCCACGCTGTCTAGCACCTGCGAGCAGCGTTGGCGGAAGTTGTCCGGCAAGTCCCACGCCACGCCACCGGGCCTGAAGTAGTTGTACATCATCCGCTCGCCGGTTATCTCCTCGAAAAAGTCCTGGATCGTCTCCCTGTCCCTGAACGCGTACATGAAGGACGTCCCGAACAGCCCGATGTCAGTGCCGAACGCTCCGAAGAACATCAAATGGCTGGCGATCCGGTTCATCTCCGCGAGCACGACCCGTATGTACTCGGCGCGCTCCGGCGGTTTGATACCGGCCAGCCTCTCCACCGCCTCCACGTAGCAATGCTCAGTGTTGAACTGCGCCAGGTAGTCCGTCCGGTCGTGATAGCCGATCACCTGCCGGTAATCGCAGTTCTCGGGCAGCTTCTCGTTTCCCCTGTGCATATAGCCGATCACGGGGTCAACATCGACGACTAGCTCGCCGTCGATCGTCAATACCATGCGGAAAACACCGTGCGTCGCCGGGTGCTGCGGCCCCACATTGACATTGATGTCAATCGTCTCGAGATCGCTCTCGTGCGGCGGTCGTGTCTCTATCGCCATAACGGCCCCCCGTCATTCTGAGCGACGACCACACCTGAAAGCGAAACACCATATCTGCGCGAAGGAATCCGGGGAGTAGTCGGCGTTCGAGCGCGGACCAGCGGCGCCCCGGAGTGGAGTGACGTCACTTCTGCTCCTCCGAGAACTTCTTCAGCGCCTCCGCCACGATTTGCCGTTCTTCTTCCGGCGACACGCCCCTCGCCCGCGCTTCGTTGCGGGTCTTCGTTATCAGCGCGGCCTTCTGCTGAGCCAGCTGTATCTTCGCCGCTCGATCCATGGGCGCAGCGGGCGTGGCGGGAGCTGCCGCTGCCTGCGCAGGCGCCGCCTGGGGCGCCGCGGCGGCCTGTTCCTGTTCCTCCGAGAACTTCTTCAGCGCCTCCGCCACAATCTGTCGCTCTTCTTCAGGCGAAACGCCTCTCGCCCGTGCCTCATTGCGTGTCTTCGTGATCAGAGCCGCCTTCTGCTGCGCGAGCTGTATTTTGGCCGCGCGCTCATCGACCGACTTCGCCGGTGCCGTTGGCGCCGCCGCCTGCCCCGCCGCGTGCTCCTCCTCGAATTTCTTGATCGCCTCCTGCACGGCGGCCTTCTCGTCCTCCGGCGAAAGCCCCTTCGCCCGCGCGTCGTCCCGAGCCTTCTTCATAATCGCGGCCTTTTGCTGGGCCATCTGGATCTTCAGCGCCTTCTCATCTACGGGCGCAGCCACGCCGGTGGCCGCTGCCATCTGCGCCTTCGCCTCTTCGATCGTCTTCAGGTAGTCTTCTTGCCACTCCTCGATGTCCGCGAGCGGGTGGCTCTTGCGCATGATGTAGTATCCGAGACCCTCCTCCGTCAGCAGCGGCCGCGGGTCGGGATGCCCATCGAAGACTAGGCCGAATAGCTCCTGGGTCTCGCGCTCATGCCAGTTCGCGGTCTCCCAGAGGTGGCTCACGGACGGAATGTGGGCATCGCTTACGGGGCAGCGCACCTTGATCGCAATCGAATGGCCGTGCTTAAAGGAATGGAGGTGGTATACGGTCTCGAGGTCCGTTAGCCAGTCAACACCCGAAAGGCAACGCAGGTAATCGAGCGCGAGTCGCTCGTCGTTCTTCGCCGTCTCCATGACTCGCGCGAAATCCTCGCGGCGAACTGAAACCACCTCGTCGATTGGCGACTGCCCGATCTCCAGCGCGAGCCCCCGTAGCGCTGACTGGAATAGGCGCGCGACCGGCCCCGGCTCTATCGGTTCTGCGGGGGCCGCCGTTGGCGCTTCGTGCACCATCAGTCCGCGCCGATCTTCCCCCGCTCGTTTGTCATTCTGAGCGCCGGCCACATTCGATCGCTGGCGAACGCATCTCCGGGAAGGAATCCGTGGGGGTGGCGCGGAGTGAGCAGCCCCCGTCCGAAGACCGGAGTCGTCCTTCTCTCTCGGAGATAGAACGCGTTGTCATCACGAATCATCCAGTGCCGATCTTCCCTCGCTCTTCCATGATCTTCTTCTGCAACGCCAGGAACGCATCCATCAGCGCCTCTGGCCGAGGTGGACATCCCGGAACGTACACATCGACGGGAATGATCTTGTCGACACCCTGCAGCACCCGGTCGTAACGAGTGTAGGGACCGCCGTTCGTTGCACACGCTCCCATCGAAATTACCCACTTCGGGCTCGGCATCTGCTCGTACAGCAGCTTGACCGCCGGCGCCATCTTCTTTGTCACCGTCCCCGACACGATCATCACGTCCGACTGCCTCGGCGACGGCCAGGGGACGATGCCGAAGCGGTCGAGGTCATGGCGCGCCATGAACGTCGATATCATCTCGATCGCGCAGCAGGCCAGCCCGAACGTAAGCGGCCATAGAGACGACTTCCGCCCCCAGGCGATCAGCCAGTCCGCCGGCATCTGCATGATCCCCGGCAGGATCTGCCTGTACGTAGCCCTCCCCTGCGAGGGGTTAGGGGGCGACCGCTCGAGGGACTTGACCTCGTGCCGGATCTGGGCCGACACCGCGTCGCTTATCGCCTCGCGCGGGTCGTCCCTCACTTCGTAGACTTCGATGATGGGCTTCTCAGGCATTACGTCTCTTTACCCCAACTCAGAACGCCCTTCTTCCAGGCGTACAGCAGCCCAAACCCGAGGATGAGAATGAAGACGACCATTTCCCAGAACGCCTGCGCTCCGATCTTCACGAACGCCACCGCCCACGGAAACAGGAAGACCGCTTCGATGTCGAAAATCAGGAAGAGGATGGCGAACAGGTAGTACCGGAAGTGTACTTGCGTGCGGCTCCGTCCGATCGGCAGCATCCCGCACTCGTATGTCACGCCTTTCGTTCGAGTCGGCTGTCTCGGCGCCAGGATGCGGTTGCCGATCAGTGCGCCGGCAACGAGCAGGAATCCCAAGATCGTGGCGATGAGGACGGCGATGTAATCGGCGAACAGCTCGGTTATCACTCAGGCCCTACTCCGCTCGTGCCAACCCTACGCGATTGTTCCAATCGCCACAATCCAGATGCTAGCATGCAGCCACATGAGGGTCAATTTAGAAAGCAAACGGTTGTTTAATCGTTGGGCAAGCGTGAGGCAGGGGCTACGCCAGCTCCCCCAACCGCCCGCGCAACCCATCTGCGCGCGACCGTGCGGCCGCCAGCTTCTCCTCTTCCCTCGCTACCACGTCCGCCGGCGCCTTCGCTCGAAACTGCTCGTTCCCAAGCTTCTGTTCCAGCCGGTCGACTTCGCCCTCCGCCGTCCGGAGCTGTGCGGCCAGCCGCGATCGTTCTGATTCCACGTCGATCATTCCCGCCAGCGGCAGCACTACGTGCGCTTCAGCAAGCACCGCTGATGCGACAGCCGTCTTCGGCGTCGCATTGGCATCCGACACGAGGTGCAACGGCCGCACTCGTGCGAGCGCTTCGACCAGCGGTCTCGCCGCCTCTAGCGTCGGCAGCGACCCATCGCTCGAGACATACGCCTCAACGTAGCGCCCGGGGTCAACTCCCCGCTCGGCCCGGATGTTCCGGATCGCCCGGATCACCTCGATGACAGTGTGCACCCGCTCCTCCGCTTCCTTGTCTGAACCCTCGCCGCGCTCCGGGTACTTCGCGACGATAATCGATTCCCGCTCGAGTCCCTCGACCGTCCTCCGTAGCTCCTGCCAGACCGCCTCGGTCACAAACGGCATGAACGGGTGCAGAAGCCGCATGCTCGATTCCAGCACGCGCACGAGCACTGGCATCGGCGACCGGTCCCCAGCCTTCAGGCGCACCTTGGCCATCTCGACGTACCAGTCGCAGTACTCGTTCCAGAAGAACTCGTACAGCAACCGCGCCGCCTCGTTTATCTGGAACTCCGCGAGCAGCTTGTTCGTCTCTCCCGCCACCCGGTCCAACCGCGAGAGAATCCAACGATCCTCGATCGGCGTCTCGCTTCGCGAGCCCCGATCTCCTTCCTCCTTCCGTCTTCCTCCTTCCTCAAGGTTCGAAACTACGAACCTTGAAGCGTTCCAAATCTTGTTCGCAAAATTCCGCGCGCTCTCCAGTCTCTCGTCCGACAGCCGGAAGTCGTTCCCGGGCGCCCCGCCGGTCGCCAGCGTGAATCGCAACGCGTCGCAGCCATACTTATCGATCGCTTCCAGCGGATCGACGACGTTGCCCAGGCTCTTCGTCATCTTCCTTCCCTGCGCGTCGCGGATGAGACCGTGCAGGTACACGTGACGGAACGGGACTTCGCTCATGTTGTAGAGCCCCATCATGATCATCCGCGCCACCCAGAAGAAGAGGATGTCGTACCCCGTCTCGAGCACCGAGGTCGGGTACCAGTAGCGCAGCTCCTCGGTCTCCTTCGGCCAGCCCAGCGTCGAGTGTGGCCAAAGCCCGGACGAGAACCACGTGTCGAGCACATCCGGGTCCTGCTCCAGTTCTTTCGACCCGCACTTCGCGCATTCGCCTGGGTCCACGACGAACGCATCCTCATCGCCGCACGACTTGCAGCGCCAGACCGGAATGCGATGGCCCCACCACAACTGGCGCGAGATGCACCAATCGCGGATGTTCTCCATCCAGTGGTAATACACACGCTCGAACCGCCTGGGGACCATCCGAATGCGGCCGTCTTTAACAGCATCGATCGCCGGGCGCGCCAGCGGCTCCATCCGCACGAACCACTGCTTGCTGAGCATCGGCTCGACGATCGTCCCACAGCGCTCGCAATGCCCGATCGAATGCCGGTGCGGCTCGACCTTCTCGATCAGCCCCAGCCGCTCAAGGTCGGCGACGATGATCTTGCGGCATTCGAAGCGGTCCATTCCCTCGTAAGGCCCCGCCTCGGCGTTCATCGTGCCGTCGCCTGCCACCGCGACGATCGCCGACAAGCCGTGTCGCTGGCCAATCTCGAAGTCCACCGGGTCGTGCCCCGGCGTGATCTTGAGTGCCCCCGTCCCGAACTCCGGGTCCACCGCCTCATCCGCAATAATCGGGATCTGGCGCTCGATGATCGGCAGCAACGCTTTCCGCCCGACGATCTTCTTCCATCGCTCCACGCTCGGGTTCACCGCGACCGCCACGTCCGCGACAATCGTCTCCGGCCGCGTAGTGGCGATGACGACGTACTCGTCCGTCATGTTGCCCGCTTCGTCCAGCAACGGATAGCGGACGTACCAGAGACTTCCCTCAACTTCTTCGTGCTCTACCTCGAGATCAGAGAGCGCCGTCTGGCAGCGTGGGCACCAGTTGATGATCCGCTCGCCCCGGTAGATCAGCCCCTCGTTGTACAGCTTCGCGAACGTCGTTCGAACGGCCAGTTGCGGGCCTTCATCCATCGTGAAGACCTCGCGGTCCCAATCACACGAGGCGCCCAGCCGGGCATGCTGGTGCGCGATCACGCTCCGATACTTGCGCACCCACTGCCACACCCGCTCCACGAACTGCTCCCGTCCCAGGTCGTGCCGTGAGAGTCCTTCCTTCGCGAGCTGTTTTTCGACGACGTTCTGCGTCGCGATGCCCGCGTGGTCTACGCCGGGCAGCCAGAGCGTCGGATCGCCGAGCATGCGATGCCAACGGATCAGGCAGTCTTCGATCGTCGCCGTCAGCGCGTGCCCAAGGTGCAGCTCGCCGGTCACGTTCGGCGGTGGCATGATGATGCAGAACGGCTCCTTCTCGGGATCGATGTATGCCCGGAAATAACCGCCCTTCAGCCACATCTCATACAGCGGCCCTTCGACTTTCGAAGGGTCGTACGCCTTCGCCATTTCTTCGTTTCGAACGGTATCGGCCATTAGTCACTCGTGCCTTACAAGGGGGCTGCCTGAATTGTAGGGTGCGGCCTCTCAGCCCGGCAAGGAAACGTCTTCCATCTTCCCTCCCTCTCTCCCTATAGTGTCGCCATGGACTTGGGCCTTGCCGGCAAAGTCGCCATCATCGCGGGCGCCTCCCGCGGCATCGGCCGAGCGACGGCCCTCATTCTCGCAGACGAAGGCTGTCGCCTCGCCCTCGCCGCACGCGGCGAAGAGGCGCTTCTCGAGACCGCGAAAGAAGTCGAGAAGAAGGGCGCCGAAGCCCTCGCGGTCACCTGTGACCTCACAGTCGCCGCCGATGCCGAGCGCCTCGTGCATTCCGCCACCGAGCGCTTCAGCCGGATCGACATCCTCGCCAACAGCCTGCACTTCTCGGCCGCCGGTGACGAAGACGACGTCTGGCGACAGTCGTTCGACTTCCTCTTCCTACCAGCCGCGCGCCTCACGCGTCTCGTCGTGCCGCACATGCGCAACGCCGGCGGCGGCAGCATCGTCCACCTCAGCTCCATCTTCGGCCGCGAAGCCGGAGGCCGCCCCGGTTACAACGCGATGAAGGCCGCCCTCATCAGCCACGCCAAGTCGATGGCCCTCGAATTCGCGCCCAACAACATCCGCGTGAACAGCGTCGCCCCTGGGTCAATCGCGGCGCCCGGCGGGACCTGGTGGAAGCGGCAGCAAGAAGACCCCGAAGGCATGTCCAGCTTCGTCAAGGAGAACATTCCGCTCGGCCGTTTCGGCACCGCCGAAGAAGTTGCCACCGTCATCGCCTTCCTTGCCTCGCCCCGCGCCTCCTGGGTCACCGGTGCCTGCTGGGTCGTCGACGGCGGCCAGGGCCGCAGCAACATCTGACCGCTCCCATGTCATTCTGAGCACTGCCAGGGCGGAAAACCTGTTGGCGCTCAAAATCCTATTAGCCGGTGCCACTCACGGATCTAGAGCGAAGAATCTCGGCGTCCGGCTTCCTGCATCAAGCTTCTTCTCAACCACAACGCATCATCGCCCGTCTCCGCTCTCTGACTTCCTACCTCTTACCTCTTACTTCCCGTACGATTAGCCCCGCCATGCGCGAAGCAGCCTCCCTCTCCGACCTCTGCGTCCTCGATCTTTCGACGGGCATCGCCGGCGCTTTCTGCACGAAACTCTTCGCCGAATTCGGCGCCGACGTCATCACCCTCGAGCCGCCGTCAGGGCACCCGCTCCGCCGCAACGGCCCCTTCGCTGATGACCGGCCCCATCCCGAGACCGGCGCCCTATGGCTCTATCTCGGCACGAACAAGCGAAGCGCTACGCTGAACATCGAGACCCCCAGCGGCCTTCGCCTACTCAGCAGCGTGGTCGAAGAGGCCAACATCATCGTGGAGGACTTCGCGCCCGGAAAGATCGACGGACTCGGCCTGAGTTTCAACGCTTTACGTCGCATCAAACGCCGCATCGTACTCGTCTCGATTACGCCCTTCGGCCAGACCGGCCCCCGAGCCGGCTGGCGAGCTACAAACATCACCTCCTTCGCCTCTGGCGGCCAAATGTCCCTCACGGGCGATCCCGACCGCGAGCCGCTTGTCGCCGGCGGCTACCAGGCGGAATACCAGGCGGGCCTTCAGGCGTTCGCCGCCGCTGCCGTCGCCGCCTTCAACGCCGACGCCCTAGAAGTGCCCCAGCACGTCGATATCTCGGCCCAGGAATGCATGGCGTCAGCGCTCGAGCTTTACCTGCCGTGGTGGGCCTACCTCAAGCGCGATATCTCGAAGCGGCGCGGCAACGTCCTTTCCGCCACGGTCGGCGTCTTTCCAGCAAATGAAGGTTATCTGGGCTTGCACATCATGCCCCGCAACTGGCCCCGGTTCGCGAAGGCGATCGGCAGTCCGGAGCTCATCGAAGATGAGCGCTTCAAGGACGCCCGGTCCCGCCTCCAGAACAACGACGAGCTCGAAGCCATCGTCTACGAATGGGCGAGCCGCCAGGACCCGCGGGAGGCCTATCAGGCCGCCGGCGCCGCCCGCGCTCCGATCGCCTTCGTCCACACCATCCGCGATCTGTTCGAGTCGGAGCAACTCCGCTCTCGCGACTTCTTCCAGCGACTCGAACATCCCGTGTCCGGCGAAATCACGCTCCCCGGCCCGCCCTTCCGCATGTCGGAAGTCCAATCCCGCCTCGGCCGTGTTCCGCTCCTCGGTGAACACAACGAACAGCTCTACTGCGAGGAAATGGGCCTCTCCCGCCGCGATCTGGCCCGCCTCCGGGCCGCCGAAGTCATATGATGACGGTCCAAATCCTACGCTTAGCCTGCTTCTTACCTCCCACCTCTTACTTCTTACCTCTTACCCCCTACCTCCTTCCTCCTTCCTTCCCGACGGGGCGGGGCTAGGCGGAGCCATGTACCGCCTTCCCCTCCACGGCATCCGCGTTCTCGACCTGACAATGGCCTGGGCGGGCCCCTACGCTACTCGCCTGCTCGCCGACATGGGCGCCGAGGTCATCAAAATCGAGAGCATCGACAATTGGGATGTGCTCCGCGCCCTCACCGGCCAGCCGCCCGATACCGAACGCGTCTGGGACAAGTCCCCTTACTTCAACCAGACAAACCGCAACAAGTACGGCTGCTCGCTCGATCTCTCGAAACCGCGAGGGCGCGAACTATTTCTCTGCCTGGCCGCCCAGTCCGATGTCGTGATCGAGAACTTCCGCGCGGAGGTCATGGACAACCTGAACCTCGGCTACGACATGCTTTGCGGCGTGAACGACCGCCTGATCATGGTCTCCATGCCCGGCCACGGTAAGACCGGGCCCGAACGCGACTTCGTCACTTACGGCACCAACGTCGAGCAGCTTGCCGGGCTCTGTCATCTCACCGGATACGAGGGCGGCCCGCCGCACAAGACAGGCATCAGCTACGGCGATCCGATCGCCGGGATCTCCGCCGCCGGCGCCATTGCGCTCGCGCTGTGGGCCCGCCGCCGCACCGGGCGTGGCCAGTACATCGAACTCGCCCAGCGCGAGAACCTCATCAGCCTGATCGGCGAAGTCGTCGTTGCTTTCTCATTGAACCACCGAGAGCCCTCGCGACGAGGCAACCGCCACTCCTCCATGGCGCCGCACGGCTGCTACCCATGCTCCGGCGAGGACGAGTGGATCACGATCGCCTGCGAGAACGACGCTCAATTCGCAGCGCTGTGCTCAGCGCTCGATCAACCCGGCCTCGCCCGCGATATCCGCTTCGCCGATGTCGTCAGCCGCTATCGCAATCAGGACGAACTTGACGAGATCGTCGCCGCCTGGACGGCAGGCCGGACGAAGGAAGACGCAGCCGAATCCCTGCAGTCCGCTGGCGTGTCAGCGATGCCCGTTCTCAGCGTCCCCGAGGTGTTCGCCGACCAGCGTCTGCGCTACCGGGGCTTCTTCGAGCCCGTCTCTCACCCCATCGCCGGCGGTTGGGAGATCGACGGCCCGCACTGGCGCATGAGCGAGTCACCGGCTCATATCCGCCTTCCCGCCCCAACCTTCTCCGAGCACAACCGCTACGTCTTTGGCGAGCTCCTCGGCCTATCCGACGACGAGATCGGGCAGCTCGACGCCGACGGGATCACCGGTTCGGCGCCCAACCGGGCGGTTCATGACTAGCCTAGTTCGGGTCACTTAAAGCGTTGAGGCCAACCAAACCGCTGCCACTGCAAGCGGCACGAAAACAAATCCCAGCATGACCGATGGCCAATGCCATCGGCTCTCACGGGCTTGTGCAATAAAGGCTCTTGGCAGCAATGCTCCAAGTGCGCCGAGCCCAAGAGCGAGAAAGCCTATCCACGCGCTTGCAATAGTAATCAACGTTAGGCTTACACCAACGTAAACCACGCTCATAGCCAAGCGTGCGGGAAGCCCGGGCGGAATTTCGCCAAATCGCCGCGCAAAAACGAGTCCCGTCGCAACCCCTCCAACGATAAGAAAGCCCGGGATAAGAATGTCCACTTTTCGCCTGCCGAATCGCTGATTAGATTCCCGTCGAGACTCCGATCACCACCCCAATGCCAAACGTCAGCGCCGCGGCAACAGCGGCGATCGCTACCTGCCGAGCTCCGCTAAACAGCGCCGACCGGCCGGTGAACAGCGACAGGGATGCGCCGACCGCGAACGTGGCGATCGCGCTCAGCACCGCGCTCGCGGCCACGTAGCCGAAGCTCGCGTCCGCAGCGAACAGGAACGGGATCACCGGCACAAACGCCCCGCCGGCGAAGGCGAAAAATGATCCGATGGCCGCGCCCCACGGCGAACCCAGCTCCGAGGGGTCCAGACCCAATTCCTCGCGCACGAGTGTCTCCAGCGCGATATCCGGGTCCGCCATCAGACTCGCGGCCGTGACTTCCGCCTGTTCCTGCGAAAGCCCCTTCGCGCGGTAGATCAGCACCAGCTCCTTCCGCTCTTCTTCCGGATTCAGCCCCAGCTCTTCGCGCTCGAGCTCGATCTGCCGCTCGAACAGCTCCCTCTGCGCCCGCATCGAGACGTACTCGCCTGACCCCATCGAGAACGCCCCCGCCAGAAGTCCCGCCACCCCGGCCAGCAGCACGAAGTTTCCGTCCGTCTGCGCCCCGGCGAACCCCATCACGAGCGCCACGTTCGAGACCAGCCCATCGCTGACCCCAAACACGGTCGCTCGCAGTGTGCCCCCGCCGCCGGTCCGGTGCCACCCTTCCCGATGCGCGATCGCAGCCGCCGGCTGCGCCACCTC
>VBEI01000017.1 GCA_005882715.1 Chloroflexota bacterium
CAGGCTTCGGCGAGCGCCGGATTCTCTGAGAGCAACCCGTAGCCGGGATGCAAGGCTTCGGCGCCGCTATCGACCGCTGCCTGAACGATTGAATCGACGCGGAGGTAGCTCTCGCTCGGCGGGGATGCGCCGATGTAGACCGCGCTGTCGGCCTCGAGAACGTGGAGGGCGCGCCGGTCGGCGTCCGAGTACACGGCGATGGTCTCAATGCCCAGGTCGCGGCAGGTGCGCATGATCCGCACGGCGATCTCGCCGCGGTTCGCGATGAGAACTCGCGAGAACATCACGGGCCGCCCGCCCAGCCGGGTTTGCGCTTCTCGAGGAACGCGCCCACGCCCTCGCGGCCTTCGTCGCCGGCGCGAGCGGAGGCGATCAGGGCGGCCGTGTACTCATCGATCTTCGCTCGATCCGCGAAGGCGACGCGACGAACAAGCTCTTTGCAGGCTCGGAGGGCGTTCGGGCCGCCGGCGAGCAGCTGGTCGACGATCGCGCCGACGGCGACGTCGAGCTGCTCCGGAGGCACTACCTGGTGTACGAGGCCGATCGCGAGTGCGCGCTGGGCGTCGAAGCGCTCGCCGGTGAGGAACAGCGGGAGCGCGCGTCCGGGGCCGATCTTCTCGATGGCATGCGGTGCAACGGTGGCGGGAAGGAGGCCGAGGCGGACCTCGGTGAAGCCGAACATCGCGCTCTCGGCGGCGACGGCGATATCCGAGGCGGCGACAAGGCCGGCGCCGCCGCCGAAGGCGTTGCCGTGAACGCGGGCGACGACCGGTCTCGGGCACTCCGCGACTGTGCGCCAGAGGGCGGCGGCGGCGGCGGCATCGCGCAGGTTCTCCTCCTCGCTGAAGTTCGCGGCGCGTCGCATCCAGTCGAGGTCGGCGCCGGCGCTGAAGGACTTGCCCTCGCCGGCGAGGACGACGACGCGCACGCCGTCGTCGCTTGCGAGTAAGCGAAAGGCATCGTGCAGTCCGGCGATGAGGTGCTCATTGAAGGCGTTGAGAACGTCGGGACGAACCATCGTGACCGTCGCGACCGGGCCCTCGACTGAGCGGCGTAGTAGCGGAGTGAGGCGAACGTGCTGGTCGGGTGCCATCTACATGCGAAAGACGCCGAACGTCGTTTCCGGGATGGGCGCGTTCAGCCCGGCGCTGAGGCCGAGCGCGAGGTACATGCGCGTGTCGATCGGGTCGATGATGCCGTCGTCCCAGAGGCGGGCGGTGCTGTAGTAAGCGCTTCCTTCCCGCTCGTACTTCTCTAGCGTCGGGGCCATGAATTCGGTCTGCTCTTCCTTTGTCATGTCGTGGCCTTCAGCGTGCAGGTTGTCGAGGCGCACGGTGAGCAGGACGTTTGCCGCCTGCTGGCCGCCCATCACGGAGGTCTGCGCATTCGGCCAGAGCCAGAGGAAGCGAGGGGAGTAGGCGCGGCCACACATCGCGTAGTTCCCCGCGCCGAACGAGCCGCCGATGATCACCGCGAACTTCGGCACCTCGGCGCAGGCGACCGCGGTCACCATCTTCGCGCCGTGCTTGGCGATGCCCTCGTGCTCGTACTTCCTGCCCACCATGAAGCCGGTGATGTTCTGGAGGAAGACGAGCGGCACCTTCCGCTTGGCGCACATCTCAATGAAGTGCGTCCCCTTTAGCGCGCTCTCCGAGAACAGGATGCCGTTATTGGCCACGATCCCGACGGGATAGCCGGCGATCCGGGCGAAGCCGCAGACTAGCGTCGCGCCGTAGCTCGCCTTGAACTCGTGGAAGCGGCTGCCATCGACGAGGCGAGCGATTACCTCCCGCACGTCGAAGGAGCGTCGGGGATCAGCGGGTACGATGCCGTAAATCTCGGCCGCGTCGTATCGCGGCTCCTCTGCGGGCACCCTTTGCCACGGAAGCTGCTGCGGAGGACGTCCCAGATTGGTGATGGTGCTGCGCACGATCGCCAGCGCTTCGTCGTCATCGGCGGCGAAGTGGTCGGCGACGCCGGAGATCTGGGTGTGAACTTGGGCGCCGCCGAGGTCCTCGGGGGATACTTCCTCGCCGGTCGCTGCCTTCACGAGGGGAGGCCCGCCGAGGAAGATCGTGCCGGTACCTTCGACGATGACTGTCTCATCGCTCATGGCCGGAACGTAGGCGCCGCCCGCTGTGCACGAGCCCATGACGGCGGCGACTTGCGGAATGCCTTTGGCGGACATGCGCGCCTGGTTGTAGAAAATCCGCCCGAAGTGTTCGCGGTCAGGGAAGACGTCAGCCTGAAGGGGGAGGAAGGCGCCACCGGAGTCGACGAGGTAGACGCAGGGCAGGCTGTTCTGCTCGGCGACCTCCTGCGCGCGAAGGTGCTTCTTCACGGTCATCGGGTAGTACGTGCCGCCCTTCACCGTCGCGTCGTTGGCGACGATGACGACCTCGCGCCCGCAGACGCGGCCGACGCCGGTAATTATGCCGGCGGCGGGCGCCTCATTTTCGTACATATCCCAAGCGGCGAGCGGGCTCAGCTCGAGGAAGGCAGTAGCAGGATCCAGTAGGTGGTCGATGCGCTCGCGGGCGGTCAGCTTCCCGCGAGAGCGGTGGCGCTCGGTCATCTCCTTGCCGCCGCCTGCACGGACGGCCGCCAGCGCGTCCTGAAGCTGCTCCACGAGTGCGCGCATCCGCGTGTGATTGCGGGTGAACTGGGGCTCGGCAGAGTTTATTGTCGAAGTAAGAGCAGGTACAGGCTCGCCTTCAAGGAAAGGGGTGGCTACGGTTCCGTCACGGAAGTCCCGAGCGACAGTCATCGTCTGGATGTCAGCTTAGCACAGGGGCGAAGCGTACTACTGACGCTTGCCAGCCAACTGCTGCGCTGGATCTGCTTTGAATAACTCGAGGCACTGAGTCGAGCAGAAGTAGTAGGAACGGCTTTCGTAACTGAACGCGGGCGAGCCCTGGACCTCGACTACGCGCTGACAGACTGGATCGCGGTCCGTCGCAACATCGGGCCGGAAAGTGCCATCCTCCAACCAAGCGATGCGACTTGCGATTTCGCGAGTGCGGTGGTCATGGGAGACGATTACGACGGCCTTGTGCATCTCAAAGGCGATCTGACGCAACAACTGCATGACCTCTCGGCCGCGCTTGGAATCGAGGTTAGCTGTCGGCTCGTCAGCGAGGATTAGATCGGGGTTATTAGCGAGGGCGCGGGCGATGGCGACACGCTGCTTCTCTCCTCCGCTGAGGTTCCTGGGCAGCGATTTGAGCCGGTGACCGAGTCCGAGCATGTTCATGAGCTCGCTGGCGCGGTTGACCGCGCCGCGGCTCTTGGGACTGCCCTCGGTCATGACGAGCGTGACGTTTTCGATGGCGCTTAGAGCTTCGAGAAGGTTGAAGCTCTGGAAGACGAACCCGATCCGTTCACGTCGGACGTCGGGCAATTCCTTCTCGCTCAGGGCCGTGATGTTTACACCTGAGATCTCAACGGTCCCGCTGGTCGGGGTCAGAAGCGCCCCCGCGATGGTGAGGAACGTCGTCTTGCCAGCGCCGGACGGCCCCATAACAACCACTACCTCACCTGCTTCAATGTTGAAGTCAACGTCGTCGAGGGCATGGACGGCAGCGTCGCCACCGCCATATGTTTTCGTCACTTGAGTCATGCGTAATACAGTGCTCACGGTGGCTCTCTACCCCTTAAACACGCTGACCGGATCGATCGCTCCTAGCCTACGGACCGGTATGTAGGCTGCAATCAAGGCCATTACGACGGTTACGCCTGCCACCAGGAGAACGTCCTGCCAGCGCGTGAAGAGCACGAACTGCGGAACGTAATCGGACGCAAATGGACCGATGCCCACCGTCAATCCTATGCCCACAGCAAAGCCCAGCAACGCGGTGACGGCGCTTTGTTCGAAGACAACGCGGTAGAGGTATGTATTGCGAAATCCCACGGCTTTTAGAATCCCGTATTCGCGGGCCTTCTCGATGGTCGCCGTGTAGATCGTTAGTCCAGCAACGGACACTCCGACAATGAACGCCAGTCCGAGGACCACGAACAGGATGGGCAGGACGTTGCTCGTCACCCGGTCCCGCGTGCTCTTTGCGAATTCCTCGCGTGTGTGCGTAACAATCGGCGCCTCATTTCGTGCGGCCTGATCCTCCAGCGCAGCTCCCAGCTGTGCAGGATCGACGCCTTGGCGCACCTTTATTACGTAGAACGTCGTCGCTCCTTGCATCCTGAGAGCCGCCTGCGCCTCCGCATGCGACACGAACACAGTTTGTGTCGCGATGAAGTCTCCGCCCCTGGACTTTCCAACAACCGTCCAGTCGCGCCCACCTGCACGCAGAGTATCTCCGATACCGATGCCGTGGCGGTCGCCCAGCTTCTCGTCGATGATCACCTCGCCGGGCCCCGGGGTGTCTCGGCCTTCTATCACCTCAATTGGTCCTCCCAAGCGCGTATTTGGGTCGAAGCCTATAAAGTGAATGTCTATCTTGCTGCCGATCTTCTCTTCCGTGGCCGATATCCGATCGACCCGTACGCCCTGCATGAGTCGAACGATCATCGGGCTCCACTGGTCAATTGAAGGATAGGCGTTCAAGTATTCCTTAGCCTGCTCCGCTTCTTTCCCTTCGGTTGGCAGAAGGGAGGCGGCAGTCAGAAAGTCCTCGGCGCCCTCGCTGCCCAGCCAGAGGTCGACGTTCGAATGTTCGACGAACCCGCCCACCTTCTCATCCCAGCCCCGATATAGAGACAGCAAGAGGCTGATGAGAAAGACTGAAAGGGCGACGCCTCCAACCGAGATTACGAGTCTCGTCCATTCGGAGAACAGGTTCTTGCGCGCAACCAGAAGCATTTGCTGTGAGAGCGTCAATATAGCACGTCAAGGTGCAGATTTTGCGCATCGGTGTCGGAGCGACTCGCACGCCCCGCGTGACGCGCCGATTGCGACACTTTTCACAAGGGGCTTGACTTTAGTGCGGCCACACTTTTAAGGTAAGCCTGTACTAATGAATCCGCCCTGCTGCTCGCCCTCTCGCCCGTAATGCTCTTTTCGCTGCTGGTCACCGCCCGTGAGGGCATCGAGATCGCCCTGATCGTGACTATACTTCTTGGTTACCTGAGGCGGATTGATCAGAAGCGCCACTTCCGCGAGATTTGGTACGGTGTGGCCGCGGCGGCAGCCCTCTCGCTCGCTGTGGGTGCCGGGCTCGAGATCGCCTCCCGTGAGCTCGACGGACGAGTCCTCGAGGCGTTCGAAGGCTTCACCATGCTGTTCGCGGTTTGTGTTCTGACGTGGATGCTGTTCTGGATGAAGCGCAACTCCGCCGGCATCTCCACGGAGCTCAAGCATCAGATCGACGTTGCGCTATCCCGCGGCTCCGTGGCGGCGCTGGCTCTGCTGGCATTCTCCTCCGTTGGCCGGGAAGGCATCGAGACGACGTTGTTTCTCTTCGCCGGTTCCACGAACCAGAGTTCCGACGGCTTGTTCGTGATTGGCGGAATTCTCGGCTTTGTGATTGCAGCCGCGGCTGGGGTGATTCTCTACTACGGCTCGGCGAAACTGCCGCTTAGGCAGTTCTTCCTTGGCTCTGCAATCGCGCTGATGGTGCTCGCCGCCGGGCTTCTTACCAACGCACTCACCGCCCTGCACGAGGCTACGCTCATTTCTGAGCTGGGCTTCCGTCCGTGGGACAGCGAGTCCTTCATATCCATGACTTCCACGCTGGGCAAGTTCTTGCATACCGTTCTCGGGTACGACGCAGCGCCCGCGATCTCTCAGATCGTTCTCTACTGGACGTACCTAGTGGTGGTACTCGCTGCCTATCTGCTCTGGCCAACGCCCCGGCTGCCTAGGCCAGTTGAGCCGTCGTCGCCGGCTACTCCCGAGCCCGGGGTGCTCGTCGAGACTAGATGATCGCGAGGCTCACCGCACCAGCCGCACTCGTCTCTACGTTGGTCATTGGCGTCGCGTGCGGCAGCAGCGGCGAGGGCGGACGCGAAGTCCCCATCACGCAGAGCCAGGCCGGATGCTCTCCAAAGACCGTGGAAGCCACCGCCGGAGAGAAGCTCAACTTAGTAGTCAAGAACGAGAGCGGTAAGGAGCCCTACGAAGTCGAGGGCGAGGGCGGCACGAAGCTCGAGGAGGTCGTCGTTCCTGAGGGAAAGACCCGCGAGGTCGGTTTCGACGTACCCGATGAGCCCGGCACCTACGAGATCAAATGCTACGTTCCAGGCGATATCGAGACGACTATCGAAATCACCGTCAAGGCCGCAGGCGCGACCCAGGCCCCCTACTAATCTCTAGTGCGCCGTCGTCTGACCTAGTCCGCGTTAGCGTTACACTGTCAGCATGACCACTAACTGGAGGCGCCGTGCGTGACGCATCAGTTCCGTCCCCGAAAGTAGAGGACTATCTTCAGGCTATTTACAGCTTGGAGACCGAAGGCGAGCGAATCATCTCGGCCCGGCTCTCTCGCTGGATGCGCGTAACTCCGCCGACCGCGTGGGCAACTGTTCGGCGCATGGCGCGCGATGGCCTTGTCAGCGTCGACGTCAAGAAGACGATCCACCTGACGAAGCGAGGACGCGACCTGGCAGAGAAGGTCGCGAGGCGACACCGCCTCTCGGAGCGGTTCCTGAACGATGTCCTTGGGTTGGGCTGGGCGGAAGCGCACGATGAAGCGCATCATTTCGAGCACGGCCTCACGCCGGCGATCGAGGGCCGCATCTTCTCCCTCCTCGGCAATCCGACGACCTGTCCGCACGGTAGCCCCATTCCCGGCACCGGCGCCGTCCTGAGCCCCGACCTGGTCCCGATGGACACTCTCGAAGCGGGGAATAGCGCGACTGTCGAGTTCATATCGGAGGAGCTGGAGGAAGACCTCGAGCTGTTGCGCTATCTCGACCGGCATGGCGTGCGCCCAGGACAGGCGATCACGGTGGACGAGAAGGTACAGTCGACTGGACTGATCGCCATCAACACCGGCCGGGATCTAGTTTCCCTCGGCTTGAACGTCGCGGCCCGTATCCGGGTCCGCCGCGATCCAAACACTAAGGCGCGAAGGTCCACCGAGTCGCCGTCTCGCCCAGCTGCTCCTCGAAGCTGAACGCGACCGCTGGCCTGACCATATAGAACGGGTATCCCGAGACCTCCCAGTTGTACTTCCGATTGTAGGCATCCCAAACGGGGCTTAGCTTCGCCTCGTCGCTGATCTCTTCGGCTCGTCCTTCGACGATCACGACCGAACGGTCTGGAGTTTCGACGTGCAGAGTGACGTGCGGGTTGAGGGCCAGGTTGCGGCCCTTCCGCGAGTCCTTTCCCGTCGAAAAGTAGACGCTGCCGTTCAGCCATATTGCCCACACCGGCGCCGCGTGAGGACGTCCCTTGGGTGTTACGGTCCCGATCCAGTAATTGCGGGCACCGGCAAGCGCCTCCTCAACGCGACTCCAGGGGAACCGTGCGCCCGGACGCGATGTCGAGTTCTCGAAGCCGTATCCGGGACTCGTCATGCGGGATGGGTTAGGGGTGGACCCATCGACCATTAGCAATCCTCCGCTGATCCTCAAATTCAGTCTATCGCCAGTCTATAACCTTGAGTATGACGGCGGGTTGTCAGTGACGCCGTGGGAATGGACGATTGGCTTCACTCGACCGATGCGACTGGCTGGCCTGACCCGCTCGCCGGACCGATCCATATGGTCTGGATGTTCACGAACTCACGGATTCCGAACGCGGACAGTTCCCGCCCATACCCGCTCCGCTTTATCCCGCCGAAGGGCAATCGGGGGTCGGACGCGACCATACCATTAATAAATACGCTCCCTACCTGGATTCTCCTGGCGAGCGAGCGGGCCCGATCGATGTCGCGCGTCCATAGGCTTGCGCCCAGGCCAAAAGGAGTCTGGTTGGCGATCGTGACAGCCTCGTCCGTATCTCTCGCGCGCATGACGGCCGCGACCGGGCCGAACGTCTCCTCTCGCGCGGCCGTCATTACGGGCGTTGCCCGGGTAAGCACAGTGGGCGCGTAGAAGTAGCCCCGTCCCTCCCTGCGATGCCCGCCCAACGCCACGTGAGCGCCTTCGTCCACTGAGCGCCGGACCTGCTCTTCGAGACTGTCCCGTAAGTCGCCCCGAGCGAGCGGCCCGATTTGCGTTTCTCGCTGCATCGGGTCGCCGATTTTCAGATGCGCGACGCCGTCATTGAAGCGCTGTTCGAATTCATCAGCCACGCTTTCGACCACAATGAAGCGCTTGGCGGCGATGCAGCTCTGCCCCGCGTTCTGGTTGCGGGCCCGAACGCCGGTTTCGGCAGCCGCGGTGACATCGGCATCGGCCAGCACGATAAAGGGATCAGAGCCCCCTAACTCGAGGACGGACTTCTTAAGCGCCCGCCCGCTCGCCGCGCCTACCTTGCTGCCGGTGATGTCGCTGCCGGTAAGGGTGACCGCGCGGATGCGGGGGTCATCGATCAATACCTCTGTCTGCTGGCTCGAGACGAGCAACGT
>VBEI01000018.1 GCA_005882715.1 Chloroflexota bacterium
TGAGAGCGGAGCTTGCCGACCAACGGCGCCTTATTCTCGCGGCGCTGACCAGGATCCCGCTAGAGCAGCGGCAGATAATCGAGCTCGCGTATTTCGGCGGCCTTACACAGCAGGAGATCGCAGAACGGCTGTCCCAGCCGCTGGGGACCGTGAAGACGCGAGTCCGGCTGGGGATGCAGAAGCTGCGCGCCGCGTTGACGGCTGAGGTCAGGCTGGAAGAACGATGAGAGACGCCTTCGACCGACTGGACAGCGGCTGCGCGGAAACCATGGAGCTGGTGGATGCCTATGCGCTGGGGGCGCTCGAAAACCAAGAGGCAGCGGCGCTGCAGCAGCACCTATCGGATTGTGCGGCCTGTCGCGAAGAGCTGAGCAAGTCCCAGCGGACGGCTGCGCTGCTGTCCCTTTCCGTCCGCATCGAACAGGCGCCGTCGAGCCTTCGAGAGCGAATCCTTGCAAGGGCCGAAACTGAAAAGTATGAACTGCCGGCCTGGAGGCGGTTCTTACCGAGCCGGCGGACCAGCACTCGCGCACTCGCCTTCGGGGGGGTAGCGGCGCTTGCGTTCGCGGTATTCCTTCAGGCTCAGCTGACCAATCTGCGCGGCGACAAGAACCAGTTGCAGGATCAGCTATCGGCGGCCAGTTCTGAGCTGGAACAGCAACGACAAATTGTCGCGGTGCTGTCCGCCCAAGACACTCAGAAGGTGTCTATGGAGCAGCCTCTCAGGTCTCAAGCGGAGAGCGTGTACAACTGGAGTCAGGACAATTCCGCCGGGTTTATCGTCTGCCGCAATTTTCCGACGCAGGCACCCGGACGAGTATATCAGGTGTGGTTTGTTACGAGTGGACTAACAGAACCCGTGGCCACATTTGTGCCTCAAGATGGGGGCTGCCAGATACCGATGGATATGAGCCGAATGAACTGGCGGCCGGAGGGTATCGCGATCAGTGTAGAACCGCAGGGCGGCAGCAGGGCGCCAACGCGGCCGTGGTTCAGCTACGCCTGGTTCGACGAAGCTTCGAAGGCCGGCGGTAGCCACGACATGCGCATGGGAATAATGACCGCGGCCATCGGGCCGTAGGACGCGGCCCCGTTTTTGCTCACCCCTCTTCGCCGCCGGTGGGACGATCGTCCTTGTGGCAACGGCGATTTTCGGGCTGGGCTTGGCTGTTTGCCCCGGCCCACGGCTAGATCTTCACGAACGTTCTTCATACACGCCGGTCTTCGAATCGTCTGAGATTCAGCCCTGGCCGCCATTAACAACAGGCGCGTGCCTCGGCTGCCTCGAGGGTGAGCCTTGTACGCACTCATTCGACTGGTGCCAGCACTGCGGCCCTTGCGGGCCTCACATGATTAAACGAGGCGGAAGCTTCTAACGCTTTTGATGCTGCCGCGCCGCCGAATCAGGCTATCATAAGAGTCGCCATGAATCGGTTGCAGCCCCGGCCAGCCGACTGCTTGGCGGCAGCCGGGCTGCTGTTCGCACTCATTGCGCTGCTTATCGGCGTCTCGGCTTGCGGCGGTGGCGGATCGTCTGGCAGCGAGAAGAAGATCAAGGCGGTCACTACCCTTCCCCTGTTTGCCGACTTCGTCCGCGAGGTCGGCGGCGACCGTGTGGATGTATCTTCACTGATACCAATAGGCGTCAATCCACAGGCATGGCAGCCTGCGACGGGCGACGCCGAACGCGTCGCCCAGGCTGACATCGCCTTCGCAAATGGTCACGACTTCGAGCCCGCCGCTACGAAGGTCCTTCAAGAGAACCTTCGCCCGGGTGTCCCGCTCGTTCAGATCGCGGGAGACGACGACGAGCTGGAACGCGCCGGCGCCGAGATCTTCCACCAAACAATAACCGGCGCTCACCAGCCGGTCCTCTGGATGAGCGTCCAGAACGGGAAGGCCTACGCTCAATTCATTCGACAGGAGCTCACGAAGTTCGACCCGGAGGGCGAAAAGGATTACACGCAGAATAGCGAGGCGTATTTCAAGCGGATCGACGAAACAGAGCAATACGCGTTCAAGCGCCTGGACGCCGTTCCGCCGGAGAACAAGAAGCTCATTTCCACAGACACTTCGCTCGAATATTTCGGCAGCTACTACGCCATCGAGCTCACCGCCCAGCTTTCGGTCTACCAAGGCCAGGCGCTGACGCCCGAGGACTTCGAGCGCATCAAGAGCACAATACGAGCTCGCTCTGTCCTAGCCGTGTTCGTCCAGCCTTACGCAAGCGCGGAGAGCGACATGCTGCGGCGGGCTGGGGAAGAGACGGGGGTGCGCGTGTGTACTTTGTATAGTGACTCGCTGGACGACAACGTCAGGAGCTACATCGATCTGATCCGCTTCGACGCGGACGAGCTCTATCGCTGTCTCGGAGGGGAGAGTGCTTGAGCACTCATCGCATCGTGACGGCGCTGTAGCCGTACGCCGCGTGAACGCGGGCTACAGCGGGCGCGCCGCCCTCGAAGGTGTGACGTTCACGATTGAGACCGGTTGCCTGGCGGGCTTGGTCGGGCCGAATGGCAGCGGCAAGTCGACGCCTCTGAAGGTCATGCTTCATTTCACGCCGTTTAAGCCGACCGCGGTGCTAGAATAACGCCGCCGTGTTCACCGACATCGAGACCTTTCTCCGCTACTTCGACGGCGTGCACCGGCGCGCGCTGCGCGACATCGGGGCGCTTCCCGCGGAAGCAGAGTCATATCGCCCGGAGACGGGTGAAGGCGAAGGGGCGTGGAGCATCGGCGAGCTTGTGCGCCACATGGCAGGGTCGCGGTTGTACTTCGCGCGGGCCTATCGCGGCGAGGGCTGGGTCTTCGATTACCCTCTGCGCGACTGCGTTTCCCAGACCGACTGGCTCCCTTGTCTGAAGGAGTCGATGGCCGAGTTCCGGCGCCGCCTTGAAGGTACCCCAAGCGACTGGCTCGCGCGAAAGATAAGGATGATCGATACGGATGGCGAGCTATCCGGCTGGCGCGTACTCATGATGTGCCTGGAGCACGACGTCCACCATCGCTCGCAGATCGAGACTTACGCGGGCCTCGAGGGCTGGCCGGTACAGCACATCTACGGCCGCTCCGCCGAACAGGTCGGCGCCCAACGCGAGCGGCAGCAGCGGTTGCACCGCAAATCATAACCTTTGGTGCGGGCCGCTGGGCACTCTCGGTTCTGCTCGAATCTGTGTTATTTGCGGTACCGTTGACACGCGCAGGTATCAGACCGCGCGCCGTCGCGTCCTACAATAGTAGGTGGAATGCCTATGACGAACGCCGAGGCTGTAAAGAGCATAGACCGTAAGGCGCGTCTGCAGGTGCCGCATCAGCCGGCGCCCAAACAGAAGCCGGAGGACCGGGTCCATAACTGGCTCGAGGTGTATGAAGGCTATGACCTCGAGACGGCCAAGATTGAGGCGTACCGTTGCATTCAGTGCCCGGCGGCGCCCTGCCAGGTCGCATGCCCGCTGCACAACGACATCCCCGGGGCGTTCCTCAAACTGGAGGACGGCGATGTCCACGGCGCGGCTGACGTCTTCCGCGCGACCAACCCCGCGCCGGACATGTGCGGCCGCCTCTGCCCGCAGGAATCGCTCTGCGAAGGGCACTGCGTGGTCGGCAAGAAGGCGATCCCAGTCGCGATCGGCAGGCTCGAGGCGTTCATCGCGGACTACGAGCGCGACCACGGCGGGCGGCCGCTCCCGCACATCGCGCCGCCGACCGGCAAGGGGGTCGCGGTAGTCGGTTCGGGGCCGGCCGGCCTCGCTGTCGCTGAGATGCTCGCGATACGCGGGCATGCCGTGCGCGTATTCGAGGCGTGGCCTGAGCCGGGGGGCGTGCTGCGCTACGGGATCCCGGACTTCAAGATGGACAAGCGCCACGTTGACGACCAGGTCGAGTACCTCGAGCAGTTAGGCGTCGAATTCCAGTACAACACGCGCATCGGATATGACATAACGGTAGACGGCCTCCTCGCTGACGGTTACAATGCCGTCTTCCTCGGCCACGGCGCCGGCCAGGGCAACAAGCTCGGCGTGCCGGGCGAGGAGCTGGACGGCATATACATGGCGACCGATTTTCTCGTGCGGGCCAACCTACCGACCGCTGAGCTGCCTGAGTTCATGTGGGACCCGCTCACGGTCGGGAAGCGCCTCGTCGTCGTCGGCGGCGGCGATACTTCCATGGACTGTGTCCGCTCAGGCGTGCGGCTGGGCTGTGAGGAGGTCTGGTGCGTGTACCGCCGAACCGAGGCGGAGATGGCGGGGCGCGAGGAAGAGCGCAGGCACGCCAAGGAAGAAGGCGTCAAGTTCATCTTCCAGGCAACGCCGGTGCGCTTCGTCGCAGCACCCGGCGAGAACCGCGTCCAGGCCGTCCGCTTCCAGAGGATGGAGCTCGGTGAGCCGGACGAATCTGGCCGCCGCCGGCCGCTGCCCGTGATCGGCTCAGAGTTCGATGTCGAGGCCGATACGGTCGTGATCGCGATCGGCTACAAGGTCGAGAGGCTGCTCTACCAGACGACGCCCCGACTCGAGGCGACGGACTGGGGCACGGTCAAGACGGATGACGACGGTCGAACGAGCCGCCCCGGCATCTTCGCCGCCGGCGACAACGTTCGGGGCGCTGATCTCGTCGTCACTGCACTCGCGGACGCCAAGAAGACAGCCGCGGCGATAGATGAGTATCTTAAGTCGTTGCTCTAAGTCGTTCGGCCGGGACTAAAGCGGAGCCTCTCGTGACGATTGCGGGCGAAAGCGAAGCGTCGCGGCGCTCACGCGCGCAGTTCCGCAGCATGGGATTCTGGTTCTTCGGGTTGGTTGCGCTTGCGCTGCTGGCCTTTGGCACATGTACGGCATATTGGGAGCTAACCGCCACCAGGGTCGGCGACGTTGAGAGTCTCATCGAGAAGAACCTGCCGCGTGGATCTACAACCGAGGAAATCGTCGCCTTCCTCGACTCTCGCGAGATACCCTCGGGCGAGATCAAGCCGTTTGATCCCAACGTTCACTGCTGTGAGCTGCAAGACGCCGGAGTGGCAACCGGCACGCTAACTCTTTCGGCGTTTATGGAAGACACAAGGCACGATCTGGCCTGTGCCTTTAGCATCCATATTGAGTTCATTTTGGACGCACGGGGGCGATTGACGGATCACGTCGTCTGGGAGACATCCGCTTGCCTCTAGAAGCGCGCGCCCAGCCCCCGTTGCGCGAGCGCACCATCGACGCTCAGCGCCTGCCTTCCCGCGTAGACGAAGAGCAGCGCTGCTCCCGCGATGAACGCCAGATCGACGCCGCTTGCTCCTAGGCTCGTGCCGTTCATCAGCAAGAAATTGAGGTTCATGAATATTGCCGCGGCAGCCGTCAGCCTTGTGAACAAGCCGAGTATTAACCCGACGCCCACGCAGATCTCACCGACGATGACGAGCACCGTGAGCGGCTGGTCAATCTCGATGAAGACGTGTTCCAGCAGATATCGGTATCCAGGGACAGCGGAGTCGTCGGCCGCCTTCTGGAGCTTCATCGCCAGGTCGTCTCCGCCGACATAGCCGCTGGCGATTTGATGCTCCGCCTCCATCAGGAAGAAGAGGCCCATCGCGACACGCAGGACCAGGAGCAGCCACGGGAACCAATCAAGAACGGCACGTCTAATCGTGGGCTGGGCACTCATGCGTATAGGCTACTGCCTCGAGGCTCCCGCTGGATTACGAATCTTACGTGAGTGTAACGCCTCCAGGGGCAAAGACAGTCGCCGAGGCTCAGGCCGCGCCGGCGGCCACCTTGCCCGGACAGATAGCTCTCGTGCGCGCTGCTATACTGGTTTCGCTGTGGGTATCTTCAGCGTTCGTATTGCGGTTGGGGATCCTCAAGCGACGCGCTTCGAGGACTTCGAGGCGATGGTAGATACCGGCTCAACGAACACCTCGTTGCCCGCTTCGGCTCTTCGACGGCTCGGCGTCGCCCCTCATCATAAAGACGAGTTCGAGTTCGCCGATGGGCGGATTGCTGAATCGGATGTCGGCTATACATGGGTGCGCATTGACGGCCGCGAAGCGCTAACCGAGGTCGTCTTCGCGGAAGAAGACACCGAGCCGTTGCTCGGCATGATCACATTGGAGGAGATGGCCCTGGGGATCGATCCGATTCGCCAGGTTCTTGTACCCGTCAGGAAAAGGCGGAAGTAAGCTTCGCGCGCCCGGGTCCTGGTCGCTAGATCGTCTCCATGTATTCGGCGATCGCGTCGATGTGCACCTTCTCGACCGCGATCTCCGGCGCGTAGACGATCTCGTCGGCGGCCCAGACGAGGGTCGGCTTGCCTTCCTTCGCGACGCCGATGACGCCGTTCAGGAAGGTGTGCACGTTCTCGTTGATGCGCAGCGTGTTCGGCTTGATCGGCTCGGCGAGCTTGCCGTCCTTGATGACGTAGGAATCGGCGACGACGGTGCCGGTGAAGTCCCCGGCGCGGAGGCCGTTGACCGGGTACGTGTACCAGATGCGGCCGACGTAGAGACCGTTGCCGACGAGGCGGCAGATCGCCTCTGTCGATTCAATGTCACCCGGCACGACGACGTTGGTCGGGTGGATACCCGGCTGGGTGCTGAAGTGTCGGCCGCCGCCGCGGGCGAAACGGAAGCCGTTTCGCGGCACCAGCGCGGACGCCGCCTCCTTGGGATCGACGCCGAGCTTGTCCTTCGCGGCGGAATCGCGCTGCAGCCGCTGGGATTCGTAATGATTCGCGAGCAGCCCGACCAGGCGCCCGTCCTTAATTAGCTCCGTGCGGCCGGTGGGCAGCCCTTCACAGGTGATTCCCTTCGCGCCCACGAGGCCTTTCGCCGCGCCGTCGTCCACGATGCTGAGCTTCTGCGAGGCGATCTGCTGACCGAGCTTTCCCATGAAGGGCGAGCCGGCCGCGTAGAAGACACCGGCATCGAGCCCCGGCACGACGATGTAGTGCAGGATCTCCATCACCGCCTCGCGCCCGAAGACGACCCTGTAGTCGCCTGTCGGCACGCGCACGCCGCCGATGCCGGCGATGGCATTGCGGGCGGCCTCCTTACCGGCGTCGTCGGTGAAGCCGGAGAGAGTCGTCGAGGCGGCATAGCCGCTTCCTTTCGACTCCTCGCGCTCGACCATCGAGGTGATGAACGACATGATGAGCGTCGACTCGTCCATCTGCACCTCCGGCATCGCGTGCGAGGCGATTGCCATCCGCTCCTGGAGGATGGTGACGTCGCCGCCAACGATGATCCCGAGCTCTACGAGCTTCTCCGGCCGGTCGACGAGCGCCATTAGCGATTCCGATGTCTCGAAGATGCGGAGGCCGGCGTTGACGACTTGCCAGCCAGTGTTCACGAGGTCGGCGTCCTTCATCTCGATGAGGTTCGGGTCGTGATAATCGAACAGAGTCCGCTGCTCTCCGGTCGGGCGAGCGAGCGACGGCGCCCTTTCGCGCCTTCTCGAGTGCCGAACGGACTCCGTCAAGCGAGATGTCGGAAGGCTCCGAGCCGAAGCCCGACTTCCGCGTCTCGCCGTCGCCTGAGCGGAAGACCGCCTGCACGCCCGTACCGTAGTTCACCAGCGATTTCGGCTCCTCGACGCCGTTGCAGGGGATGTGCGAAGTGTAGTTCAGCCGCGTGAGCAGCACGCCGTTCGCGGAGAAGAACACCTCCGCTTCCTCGATGTCTTCCTGCTGCTTGAGGAAGGCGAGGCCTTCGGCGGCGGCTTTCTTGAGGTCAGATAGAGGGCTCATTGATGTGACGCTGCGTTCTATTTCCTAGGCAAGTTCCCCAAACGCCCCGATCCGACCGTGTGCTTGGCGAACAGTCCCTTTTTCTCGCAACCTTGTTGCGGCCCACCTAACATCGTATTGCCAGGTCGCGAAGAGGTCTCCGGATTTCCTCAGTTCATTCTCCCGGTTCTTCCAGATCCACCAGCAAATATCCACCAGCGTGGCACTTCCACCTTTTTGTGCGCAGACACTGGACTATCCAGTCTTCAAGATCA
>VBEI01000019.1 GCA_005882715.1 Chloroflexota bacterium
CCTGCAAAAACCCCAACATCGCTTCGGTCTTGCCGCTTTCGGCCCAGCCGGCAAGCAGGATCCCTTTGCCTTCGTACGCAACGGCCGCGGAGTGCAACGCCAGGCTGCCCTTCGGCAAGAGTGATATCTGGAGCGCGGGACGCACGTAATCGATCAACAGGCGCCGCATTCCGCTCCCCCCTGACCACCCGATGACGCAACCTTCGCCGACCGAGGAAAAGGGAAGGCTGAGGGACATGGCGCCCTTCCGCAGAATGAATTCAGAGTCACTGAACTCGCACTCTTGACTGTCGCCCGCATCGCCGAGACGATAGCGGTTTCCTCTCGAAGACACGGTCCGGAGACGCGAGATTGAGACGTCGGGCTCAGACGCGAGGGGCGAAGGACGCCACGGGTCCAGCTGGCGGGCAACGAGGCGCGCCAGCGAAGGGGTCGGATCGATCAGACGTAAGCCAAGTACCCCGTGGATATCGTAATCGACGTTCATATATCTCCGCCCCTGACCTTCATGATACTAAAACGCGCGGCGACGATTGACGATAACGCCCGGCCATTCCCCCGGCCGCGCATGCAACGTAGACTAGATTTATCCAGTCCTAATCGGAGTATGCGTTCACTTCCACACATTACCATCGCCTGCGGCGCAATCTGGGCGGGGTCGCGGCTTCTGGGCGCAAACGGACGTGATCGGGCGCTCATAGATGGCGCCACGAGGGAAGATTCGGCCGAAAAACGCCAAGTGAACGGAAGCGGCCAGACAGACTATCGTCTGGTGGCCATGGGATCGCTGCTTCCGGACCTCGTCGACCGAGCTCAGCGCGCCGCGTTCCGAACACGCCGTTCGAGCCCCGACCAGCATTTTCTAGGGCATACGTTGCTCCTCAACCTGCCGCTGCTTTTCGCGGGAATCTACTTCTTGCGGCGCCATGGGGACGCGAAGCTGCTCTCGGTAAGCGGCGCGTCGATGACGCATCTACTGGTCGATCCGGTCATACGTTCGCCAGCCACGCTTCTCTGGCCGCTCTTCGGTCTCGAGTTCCCAGCGGCGCGAGGACTTTCGTCGCGGCTTACCGCGCTCACCCAGGTTGCGGCCGCAACCACAGTTGCCATGACAATCCTTGCCCTTCAGCGACAAAATCGCCTTGGTCAGTTCATCCGCAGTGGGCAGCTGTGAAGCGATGAGTCCCTCGAGCGAGGAAAAGCGCGCGGGCTTGTCCGAGGATTTCAGGCCTCGAGCCTCAGTAATCGTCTGTGCCTATTCAAACGAGCGCCTGCCTCAACTCAAGGAGACGATCGCATCGCTGCAAAAGCAGACGTACCCCCCGAGCGAGATCGTGCTCATCATCGACCACAATCCGGAGCTACAGGAGGAGCTGGAAAGGCTCGCCAGCGATACCCTGCGCATCGCCCCGAACAGCGGCGAGCGAGGGCTGGCGAACGCGCGCAACACCGGCATCGCGCTGGCGGAGGGGGAAGTCCTGGCGTTCATCGATGACGACGCAGCCGCGGAGCGTAGGTGGCTCGAAGAACTGGTCGCGTGCTATCAGGACCCCGGTGTCATCGGTGCGGGAGGCCGCATCGAGCCAGTCTGGGAGGGCGGGAGAAAGCCCGCCTGGTTGCCGGAGGAGTTTCTGTGGACCATCGGCTGCTCATACCGGGGGATGGCGGAAGGAAGCATCCGCAACATGATCGGCTGCAACATGTCGTTCCGATCGTCCGTGTTTGAGGAGGTAGGCCTGTTCAATCCCGACATTGGCCGGCTCGGCAACCAACCCCTGGGCTGTGAGGAGACGGAGATTTGCATTCGGGCGCTGGAACGCTGGCCCGGTAAGAAGATCATGTACGCTCCCGAAGCCCTGGTGTATCATCACGCCTCGCTCGCCAGGCAGACGGTCCGCTATTTTGCGAGGCGCTGCTATTTCGAGGGGGTCTCGAAAGTCGTCGTGCGGAGGCTCCAGGGACCCGCCGCCACCAGCGCGGAGGTTGGCTATCTGTCTCGAACGCTGCCAAACGCTGTCCTGCGAGAGGCTCGCAATGTCGTTTTGTTGAGGGATGCAGGCGCCGCCGCGTCCCGGATCGGCATGACCACGCTTGGCGTCGGCGCGGTGGGCGCCGGCTTCGCGTTCGAATTTCTCCGGGGAAAAATCCGCCGATAAGTCATCGCCCACGCTGCCTCGCTCGCCCCTTGACGAGAAACTTCCTCACGAGACAGACGTTAGTAACGCCGGTTAGAGGACTCCGTCTTGCTAATCTGAACAGGCGGCGCGAGTGAACACCGCGCGCGCATGGGTTACCATTTGGGGGAAAGCATGGCCACTACGAGAACCAGCAGGGCAAGCATCTATGCCCTGCTCCAGGTGCACCCAGCAGCGCCGCTCGAGCTGATAACGGCCGTGTACTGGCGCCTTGTTGGCCGCGCGGGCGTGAGCAGCCGGGGCGAAGGTGCCGCAGGTAACCGCGTGCGCCAGCTGGAGCGGGCGTACCAGGTGCTTTCAGACCCCGAAAAGCGCGCCGCTTACGACAGCGCCATGAATATCCCCGCGCATGCCCCGATTCCCGATCTCGAAGGCGATGACGCCCCCACAAAACCAGTGGACGTCGCTGAAGATGACGCGGGGTCAATCGACTACTACGAGATATTGCGAGTCGACCCGGCCGCCGAACGCTCGGTTATCGAAGCGGCCTACCCTGTCATGCGCGAGCTATATCAGGCCGGCATTCAAGCCGGGGACAGGACACCGAGACTCCTTGAGCTGCTCGATCAAGCCTTCGCGACGGTCCGAAATCCGGCGAGTCGCCGGCGGTACGACGCTGAACGCGCTCAGGCGCAGGCCGCGGTGACCTCCGCGCCACGGGGGGCCGTGATCCCGAGCGCCGCTGCCGAGGCCAGGCAGCCCACCCGGATCGACCGGGATTCGCTGCTATTCAATGTGTCCATGGTTGCGACGGCGCTCAGCGTACTCTGCCTCGTACTCGGCATGGCGACCTCCTCGCTGGACCTGACCGACTACGGGCTCGCCAGGAGCTTTCCAATCTCGTTTTACGTGGGTTTGGTCCTGCTTCCGCTCGCTTCGTCATGCCTCTGGTTTACGAACCGCAAGGTGGACGCCATCGTTCTGGCACAACTGCTGTTGCTGATGGTCGCGATCTGGCTCTCCCCTTACCTCCTTGAGTCGACCGCCAGGTTCCGCTCCTCCTACAAGAATTTCAGTGCCGTCGATTGGCTTGCCGATGGCCACGGTTTTGCGCCTGACATTGTCGTCTATCACAACTGGCCGGGCTTTCCCGTAGTTATGACCGGGGTGCTGAAGATAACCGGCCTATCACCAACCCAGCTTATGGGCTTGTTCCCGTTCGTCGTCCAGATCGCCTACTTGTTCCCGCTGACCTACCTGCTCCGGGTCTTTCGGCCGTCGGGGAACGGCTGGTGGGCAGGAGTCTGGTTCTTCTACCTGTTCAACTGGACGGGCCAAGATTATTTCGCCCCGCAGGCGCTCGCCTTCTTCCTGTTCCTCTGCCTGCTGGCCCTGTTCGCGCATATTGTGGCGCATCGGGACGGCTACTTCGACCTCCCGTTAATGGCCCTTACGCTTGCCATTTACGGCTCCCTGGTCGTGACTCACGTGCTGACGGCGGGCATCGTTCTCGCCATCATCCTGACTCTTACGGCCAGCGGACAAATGAGACAGCGTAGTGTGTTGATCGCGGCCGCGGTGATGTTCTTCGCCTGGCAGATTTACGGAGCGGCTTCGTTCTTTAACTTTTCGAATCAGCGAATCCAAGACAACATCCTGGACGTCCAGGACTTCTTCAACCTCAACATCGGTTCTCGCCTTGCGGGCACACCGGATCACGTCGTGGTGGGTAGGTTGCGAATGCTGATGACGCTCATCGCCGCCGGTGTGGCCGCGGTCTGCTTCCTCATGCGTCTCACCGAAAGGCATGACCGGCGGAGTCTGGAGCTGATGGGGCGCAGCGCCGGCAGCGCCTTGCAGACGATCGGTACGATGCGCCAGAGAAGCCTGATGTACTTGTGGCAACCGGCGCCGTTTGCCGTCTTCTGCTTTGTCGGCCTCGCGATTGTCGCTCCGCTCTACGTTTACGGCGGTGAGATGATGATCCGCGCGCTATTGTTTAGCCTGCCAGCCTTTTCGCTTCTCGTCGCGAGCGCGTTCAAATGGCGAACGCCGGTCATCGCGGTGGTCGCTTTGATGGCCCTTGTCGCACCACTGCACATGGTGGCGCGTTACGGTAACGAGCTATATGACTACGTTTCACCGCAAGAAGTCGAAGGCTTTAACTACGTCGCTTCGATAGGGCCGGCTAATATTTACGGCGCTTACCCGGCCGGAACATTCCAGAACACCATTCAACTCGACTGGCGATACGGCATCCAGCCGGGCAAGAACAAGCCACCCGACGCGGACGGCTACCTTCGCCCGGACCGCAACCGCTGGCGGCACCTCGACTGGCCGATTTATGTCGCGCTGAGCCGCGGCGACGCCGCGGCCGCGCGCCTTTTCTACAACCAGCCGGGGTTCATCGACAAGGTGAAGACGGAAATCTCTCGCAGGTGCAACTTTCAGCTCATCTTCGAAAACACTGACTTCACGTTATATCGGTGGCGTCCTACCTGCGCCCCGGCCGCCTCGGCAGCGGGAGCCCCATAGTGACGTCAGCCGTCGCCCGGTTGCCGATCTCCGTGGTCGTACCCGCAAGGAATGCTGGCGACTTCATCGAGGCTTGCCTGGCCGCCGTTCTGAGGAACAGGCCGGCCGAGATCATCGTGGTCGATGGGCGCTCTGAGGACGATACTGTCGAAATCGCCCGACGCTACGCCGATTCCGTGCTCTCGGATGAAGGCGGGGGTGTGGCGTACGCCCGCCAGATGGGGGCTGAAGCGGCAGAGCAACCCTACGTCGCCTTCGTGGACGTCGACATCGAGCTTACCGACACCGCCCTTGCAGACCTCTTCACTGAACTCAAAGACCGCAAACTCGAGGCGATCCAGGCGCAGTTGCGGAGCGTCGGCGGGAAGGACTACTGGAGCCGAGCCCTCGTTTCACATCACCGAGGCGGCCGTAGCAAGCACTGGTTCGGCCTGGTCGCCAGTCTGTTCCTGCGCGAGGTGTTTCTTCATTACGGCATGGACAGCGCGTTCTCGTCCGGCGAAGACATCGAGCTGAGATACCGTCTCGAAAAGTCCGGGGCAAAGATCGGTCTGTCAGACAAGGTGGTGGTCCCGCACCGCTTTGGAAGCGGATTCAATTTCGCGCTCGGTCAGTGGATGGCCGACGGCTCCGGGCTTGGCCGCGTCGTCCGGAAGTTCGGCTGGCCGGCTGCGACGACGCTGCTTATCCCGGCGGGAGGCGCCGTCCTTGGAATCGGGCGGTCGCTGCTTCGCCGGCCGCAGTTCGTGCCCTACTATGCGTTATACGGGGCCTGCAACTACGCGGGCATAGTCCACGGCCTTCTCGATAAGAAGGTCCAACGGTCAAGGTCGGTGAAGCAATTTGAGCCTTATCGAGACCATAGCTGACTCGCCGATTAGCGCCGGAATCACCGTGGCAACGGTTGTCACTGCCGTCTCGCACGAGCTCGCAGTGGCGACGCGACGCCCACGCGCCCTGGAGTTCGCGAAGAGAATTTGGGGTCCGTACCTGGTGCTACTGCTGGTCTTCGCCGTGATCGTCGTCGCCCGCGTGGCGACGATCTTCTGACCGCGGCGTCAAAAATAAACGCCAAAGTTTACGGATTTGGAATGAGCGGGCGCTTGCTTCCCGTTGACCGCGCGTTATGTCATCGGCGAAAGTTCGAGCGCCCACGCAGGCGCGAGTAAGCGTCGTTATACCGGCGAAGAACGAGGAAATGAGCCTGCCCTACGTGCTGCGCAGGCTACCCCGTGGCTGCATGAGGTAATCGTGGTAGACGGTCTCTCCCGAGCTGCCACAAGGGGGGTCGCCCGCCTCTGCTGCCAACTGTCCGGGTTGTATCGCAATCGGGGCGCGGCAAAGGTAACGCGCTACGCGAAGGATTCGTTCACTGTACGAGGGATATTGTCGTAGCGCTCGATGCGGATGGCAGCATGGACCCGGAAGAGATCCCGGCTATCGTCGCCTTCCTGGAGTCTGGGCTTGATTATGTTAAGGGCTCTCGCATGATAGGCGGCGGTTCTTCGGTAGATCTGACGCGCTTCCGGCGTTTTGGAAATTGGATGTTCCGAACTTTAACTAACTTCTTGCACGGGACAAGTTATACGGACTTGTGTTATGGTTACTTCGGCTTTCGACGGGGGACGGTCGATCACCTGGATCTGCGCTCGAGCGGGTTCGAGATCGAGACGGAGATCAGCATTAAGGCGCATCACGCCGGCCTCCGGACGGCAGAGATCCCGAGCAGTGAATCGGCCCGTCGCAACGGGGCGAGCAACTTGAGCGCCTTCAGGGACGGCTGCCAAATACTCCGGACAATCGTCCAAGCGGCAGCCGAGGACAGCGTCCCCGCCCACTCTCATCTCGGCGCGGTGGCGATCATCGGCCTGGGTCTAGGAGCACTCATAGCCCTCGGAGCTATCGCCTTGCCGCAAGACGCCGCGAACGTCGCGGGGATGGACGCGATTCCAGCCACAGCCCCAGCGCCCCCCGCGGCCGCCGCACTCTTGCCGGTTACTCTGAACCCCGTTGACGACGCCTACGTGGCCGGGGAACTACCAAACGACAACTTCGGCTCAGACCCTTCGCTGGAGGCCGATGCTTCGCCGGTCCGTGAATCATACCTGAAGTTCGACCTGCGCGCGCTGGCCTCTCAGAGCGTCTCGCAGGCAACCCTCGGTATGTACGTGACGAACGGCTCCGGCGGCGCCTTTGACCTAAGGAATGTCGCGGACAGTGCATGGACAGAAGGGGCGATCACATTCAACAACAAGCCGGCTAAGGGGAACGTCCTCGCCAGCTTTACCCCTGGAACGGCAACCGGCCGGTGGCTCGAGGTGGACATCACTTCGGCCACCGCCGGCAACGCCGGCTCCTTCATGTCTGCGGCGCTCCAGACCTCGAGTACGGACGCCCTCGGGTTCAACTCATCCGAGGCGGCGTCCAACCGTTTGGAACTGGTGATTCAGCTGCTCGGGGCGACTCCTGGGCCGTCCGCGACCGCAACGTCCACTCCCGCGGCCACGCCGACGGGCACGGCGATGCCCACGCCATCAACG
>VBEI01000020.1 GCA_005882715.1 Chloroflexota bacterium
CGCACGATAGCCACAGGCACGCGGTCGAGCTTGCCCTGCACCAGCTCGGCGGCGGCCGCTATCTCGTCCGCGACGGCGAGCGTGCTGACGCGTAGCTCGTAACCGTGCGGGTCGGTCTGGCCGACGTAGTCGGCGAAGGGCAGCATTCCCGCAACGCCGATCGCGACGTTGGTGTGGCCTTCCCGCCAGGCACGACCGAAGGTGTCGGTGACGATTACCGCAACATCAGCGCCCGTGCGCTCGCGAATCCCGCTGCGAATCAAGGCCGCAGAAGCGTCCGGGTCCTCGGGCAGGAGCGACACAAGACCTTCGGGACCAACATTCGATGCGTCGATACCCGCATTGGCGCAGACGAAGCCATGCTTCGTCTCCGTGATCAGGATCGGGCCTCGCTGGCGAACGATCCGGTTGCTCTCGCCGAGGATCAGCTCGACGAGACGAGGATCCTTCTCCGTCTCGACCGCGATCCGCTCCGCCTCTGGCGATGGGGTGACGCTATCAAGCGAGACGATGCGGCCTTCCGCCTTCGAGACGACCTTCTGGGTCACGACAACGACATCGTCGGGCTTGATGCCGGGCTCGTCGTTTGCAGCGTCCGCGATCAGAGCCGCGAGGTCGTCGCCGTGGCGTACCTCGAGCAGGCCCTGGACGGCGATGATGCGGATATCTATGCCGCCGCCCGTCAGATGTAGCCTTCCGGGACGGGGCCCAGGATCTCGACCGAGTTCTTCTCGGCGATAGCGGCGAGCGCGACCTCGTCTGCCTCTCCTCGCTGGAGTGCCGCGCTCAGCTGGTCGAAGTAGCTGGTCATCGCGCCCGGGACGTACAGGTTCAGCTTGCGGCTCTGCACGGAGCCCACGCGGAAGCCGTGCGGCATCCCGCGCGGGATGTAGACGAACGACCCGGCGAGGCACCGGTACTCTACGCCGTCCATGAAGATGATGTACTCGCCGTCGAGCACGTAAAACGCCTCGTCGCAATCGTGGTGGATGTGCAGCGGGGGCCCGAAGCCCGGCGGCTCGCCTGCTTCCAGTAGTGTGAACTGGCCGTCCGTCTCTAACTCGCTCGCCTTAACGGACATCGTGAACCCGCCCAGGTCGATCCGGCGGCCTTCGCCCGGCCGGAATACGAAGCCGCCCGTTGGTCCCGTCGCCATGCCGCCTCCTCGGTCAGATCCCGGTTATCCGCACGCCCGTGTGGGCCTTATAGATGCGGTTGATCTGCAGCAGTTGCACCGTGAACTCCTCGAGGTAGTGGGAGTTGGCCAACCCGCCGCCGTCCAGGCCGCGCACGTACTCGATCTGCTCGACGAGGTCCAGCACCTTCCTCTTCGAGGGCTTGTGGTCCCCGACAACGATCACATCGCCCTGGAGCGGCTTGTCGATCTTCTGCAGCTCGCTGCCGTCCAGATGATGAAAGCCGCTGATGACTTTCGCTTTGGGCAGCAGGGAATGCGCCTGCAACGCGGCTGAGCCTTCGTCGAAAGTGACCGCTTTGGGGCCGTCGCGGTCGAAGAGCATCGGGACGACGACATCAACGACGACTTTCTCGCCGATGAGCTCCTCGAGCTGGACAAGCGTGTCGTGATGAGCGTCCGAAGGGACCGTGACGAAGATGAAGTCGGCGCGTTCGGCGCCCTCAGCATTCAGGCCACCGAAGACGTCCCCGTCGGGCAGTTTCTCCTTGATCTTGGCGACGGCCTCGGCCGCGCGCTCTTCCGAGCGGGAGCCGATGAAGACCATATTGCCAGCCTTGGCGAAGCGCATGGCGAGGCCGAGACCCTCAGGCCCCGTCCCGCCGATGATCGCGATTCGGGCCTCGGTCATCGGTTAGCAAGGAGAATTGGGAAATGAGAATTGAGGAGGACGGAGCGCCCCGGTTTGGCTCCTTTCTCCTTTCTCCTTTCTCCTTTCCTGCCTATGCCGTCGCCTCCACGGTCTTGAAGCGAGGCATCACTTCGCTCGCAAAGAGCTGCATCGAGCGCAGGACTTTGTCGGCCTCCAGACCGCCCATGTTCATCCAGCACATCACGTAGCGAACGCCCAGTTCCTCGTGCATCCATTTGATCTTGCGTGCAACCGAGTCCGGGTTGCCGAACAGCATCAGCTCCTGCCGGTATTCGCGGACGACGCGGCCCGCCTGTCCGAACTCCTGGTAGTGTTCGTACTCCTTCGAGAGCTTGCCGCCCTTCTGCATAGGCGTCCCGAGGGTGACCAGCGACGCCCCGTAGCGCATCGAATGCTCGACGCCGATCTGCTGACCGCGCTCGTCATTGTCATCGACGTAGATGTGCACGAGCGCCGGCAGCTCCAGGTTGGAAGTGTCCCGGCCGAGGGACTGGAGCGTCTCGCGATAGAGCTGGTAGTTCGTCTTGATCTGGTCCGAGGCTAGGCCGGCCGGCGCCAGGATCGGGAAGCCACGCTCGGCCGCGTACTTTATCGTCTCCGGCGTCATCCAGCTCGCGACGTAGACCGGCGGATGCGGCTTCTGGACGGGCTTTGGCAGGACGCTGACTTCGTTGATCTTCGTGTACACGCCATCGTAGCTGAACGTTTCCTCGGTCCAGGCCTTGAGCAAGACCTCCATGCCTTCGTTGAAGCGGGCGCGGCTTTCGTCCATCGAGATGCCGAAGCCGGCATATTCCGCCGCCTGGTAGCCTCTGCCGACCCCGAAATCGAGCCGCCCGCCGCTCATGATGTCGATGGTTGCGGCCTGCTCGGCGAGCCGGACGGGGTTATGGAAGGGCAGGACAACGATGGCGGTGCCGATGCGGACCCGCTGCGTGCGGGCGGCCACCCAGCCAGCGATGACCATCAGGTCAGTGGCGATGCCGTACCACTGGAAGTGGTGCTCGGCCAGCCAGACGGCGTCGAAGCCCAGCTCCTCCGCCTTTTCGATCTGCTCGAGCTCTGCGCGGAAGACATCTTCGTCGCCCCAGCCGGGTGGCTTCTGGAAGAGGTGAAAGGTGCCGAATTTCATGAGGTGTCAGGTGTCCAGGTGGTGGGTGTCAGGTTCGCGTCTTAGTGGCGTCAGTATAGCGGTGAGCCGAGCGGCGGTTCAACCGGCGTCCGTGCGAAGTACGAGGGTACGAAGCACGAGGTACGAAGTCCGCGGAGCGACGGGACGAGCTGGCGAATCGGCGTGGGCGAGTAATCGGGCGGGCCTCGGCGCGTTCTAGCTAGCATGGGACCCGTAATAGCGATCCTTGCAGCGATGTCAGCGATCGTTCTCGCAGCTCTGCTGGTCCGTCGTAGAACGCGAAGACGGAAGAGCGGCGAGCAGAACTAAGAGGCGAACGCGACCGCACGGAGGGCCGCCTTCATTGTCGGTTCATACCCTCTTCATCAAGGGACCGTAAGTTGGAGTAGGCGGCGGAGCGCAGTAGAAAGGAACAGCATGAGCCTCGCAATGCGGTTCTTCTGGGCTATCGCTCTCGCAGCCCTTCTTGCGGCTTACGTCCCCCGCTGACCGACCGTCTTCAGTCTTATCCCCCAATTCGTCTTTATCACTAGCGTCTGCGTGGCCACGCGCCCGGCGTTGGCCACGGCTTCCCGCTCGTAAACGTGTAACGCACGTTGGATGGGCGGCGTCCGTACCTTGCGCCCCGCAGCCCGGACCCGGCACTGAAGCGTGACGACGACACCCGGGTTCGCTCGGCAGGGCTGAGTCAGCGGACTCATAAATACGCCGGGGAGAAAGGAGGAGCGGGGAAGCAGTCACAACCACGAAGAAGGAGGAGGCAATGACAGACAGAGCAGGCATCTACCTCTTGTTTGCGCTGGCAGCGGCCATGGCTCTCACGATATCCGCTGCTATCATGGCGCCGGCGATCGGCTTGGCGGGCAATGACAGTGCACCTTCGGCTAACCTCAACCCGCGGGACTTCTCGACCAACATCGATAACCCACTGTTCCCGCTCTCCACCCTTGGGCCGAAGACGTTCGAGGGCCAGGATACCGACCGGATACAGGCGAAGTCTTCGCCGCACGACTCGAATCGGCCGTGCTGGGCAAGACTCGCAAGGTCGCAGGTGTCGAGGTATTGGTGCTCGAAGAGAAGGTTCTTGCGAACGACGAGCTTGTCGAGCAGGCACTCGACTTCTTCGCCCAGCACCGGGACAGCACCGTCTACTACTTCGGCGAGCTCGTCGACAACTACGACAACGGCAAGATCGTGGACCATGATGGCTCCTGGCTCGCGGGCAAAAACGGGGCCGAGCCCGGCATCATCATGCCGGCGGAACCGGTCGTCGGTCAGACGTTCAACCAGGAGAATGCGCCCGGCGTCGCCCAGGACCAGTCGAGGGTGCTGGCCCTCGACGAGAACGTGAAGACGCCGGCAGGCAAATTCAGGGGATGCGCCAAGTTCGAGGACACGAATCCCCTGGACCCGCAGTCCACCGCCGAGTTCAAATGGTACTGCCCGGACGTCGGCCTTGTGCGTGATGAAGACGCCGAAGGCTTTATCGAGCTCGTGAGCTACACGATCCGCGGCGCCGGTGCAAGTGCCACCTCGGAGCGGATCAGCGACGTTGACGTCAGCCAAAGCGACGACGGCAGCGGCGACGGAGACGACTAACCGCTTAATGCCTCGAGCGGTATGAAGGGGCCCTTTGAAAGGGCCCCTTCATTCATTCCTTCGCCCGCGCCTCGACTGTTATAGAATCCTACCCAACGTGCGGAGATCGATGCCTAAAGGACCGATCGCGGCTTTGGCGGTCTCCCTGCTCGCGTGCACTGCGTTTTCCTGCGGTGGCTCCTCCAACAACGACCAGAGCGAGCAGCCTACGCGAACCGAGCAAGTGTCCGAAGAGCGCGGTTCGGTCCCGCAGACCGTTCTCGACATCGAGGGCGACGCGGAGGATGCGATCGACCAGGTCTTCGCCGGGAGATGGGACAGAGTGAGTTCGGACGCCATTTCCCTAGCGGCCAACTGGGAGGACTTCCTGGCTTCGTCCAATGCTTCCCGCCTCAACGACGAGCAGCGGCGCGCGATGGACAAGGCGATCTCGGACCTCCGGGCCACCGCCCAGTCCCAGGACGCACTCGCGGCCCGGCAGGCAGCCAACGATGTAAGCAAAGTCATTGTCGATGTCTTCGATCTCTTCGAGCATAAGGTCCCGAGCGATATAGGCCGCCTCGACTGGCAAGAACGGCAGGTGCTCATCGACGCGGACCGCGGCGACTGGAACGCCGTTGCGGGCGACCTCGCGCAGCTGCGGCAGACTTTCAACCGCGCGAAGCCGGGTGTCCTCGCGGCCGGGGGCGAAAGGCAGACCGCGGACTTCGAGGCCAGCCTCAACGAGCAGGACCGGCTCGCGGCCGCGAACGACCCCGGCATCGTCGACGAAGCCAACGTCGCGCTGGAACTCGTGGACGATCTCGAAGGGGTGTACTGAGGGCGGTTTAACCCCGGGCCAGCTTCTTTGCCTGGCCGGGCGGGACGTGCCCGCTGCTGTTCGGCTGCGCGTTCTCGCTGCCTTCGCCGGAGTCTTTCGCCTTCGACTTGTTCTGCTTGTTCTTGCCTGAGACTAGCTGTCCCAGGTTCTTCGGCCCCGAGTTGAACCCAGCGCGCTGCTCGGCTGTAAGTCCCTTCCGCAGATCGCCGAAGCCGAACTCGCGCTGGCCGTTGGCGTCGGTTGGAATCGTCGCCAGCAGGTCGTCAACGCTGATGCCCTTCGCGCGGGCGAGCTTGTAAAGCTTGAAGAGCGCGCCGAAGCCGATGCCCTGCTGGTGATGCGCCAGCACCTCTTCCTTCGAGACGCCAAACTCGTCCGCAATAGCCTGAGCGACCTTGTCCGAGCCCTGCCCGTCCTCGGCCCCTTCGCCCGTCTCTTGCTCCTGGCCAGAAAGCTTTTCCGCGCCGCCATCGTTTGCTCTCCCGAAACCGCCGGGTGTGTGAAGGATCGCTGGAGCGCTTCCGCCGAGCGCAAGCGCGGATGATACCACGACGACGGCAGCAATTCCGCCGATCAACATGACGGGAAGCAAGCGAACTCTCGGCACGGCAAATCGTTCCTTCTGGTTATGTCAAATTCTAGTTGATGTTCCGGCGTGCCGCTAGTGTTGAGAGGTAAAAAGTCGGTAATCACCAACCTTCTGCTCCTGTCGCTTGTGAAATCTCCGCGCAGGTGCTACAATCACGCTCGACCCGCTGGAAGGCGGCGCGGGGTGCCCCTTTCAGCCCCAATGTATTCGTACGGCCAGTCCGCCCCGGCGGACGCGCACCCCCGCAGCCATATTCTCCGCCCAGCGGCGGATTTTCTGATGGAGCTGCGCATGGCCGATTTCAAGTCCCACTATTCACTGCTCCCTATTCACTGTTCACTTCTCCCGTGTTCCTGATCCATAACCGGCTCTCGCCTCCGGTTGAAGAGCTGCTATCGAAGGCGATTGCCGGCGACGCGCTCTCTCGCGATGAGGCGTGCCGGCTGATCCGTGCATCGGGCACCGAAGTACCCGCGCTGATGATGGCGGCCGGACTTTTGCGCGACCGCTCCCACCCGGACGTCGTCACGTACTCGCGCAAAGTGTTCATCCCCCTGACCAACCTCTGTCGTGATGTCTGCGGCTACTGCACCTTCGTGAAGCAGCCGGGCGAGGCGGAGGCGCTGACGATGACGCCGGAGATGGTGCTCGCCTCAGCGCACGCGGCGAAGCGCGCCGGCTGCAAGGAGGCGCTCTTCAGCCTGGGCGACAAGCCGGAGCTGAAGTACGCGTCGTACCGCGATTGGCTCCAGAAACGCGGTTACGCGACTACGCTGGCGTACCTGCACGACATGTGTGATCTCGTCTACCGCGAGACGGGGCTACTCCCGCACGTCAACCCCGGGATCCTGACGGAGGGTGACATCGCCTCCCTGCGAGAGGTGAGCGCGAGCGCTGGGATCATGCTCGAGACGGTCAGCGCGCGGCTCCTGCGCAAGGGCGAAGCGCATCACCGCTGCCCGGACAAGGTTCCGGACAAGCGGCTGGCGACGATCGAGACAGCGGGCCGCCTGAAGGTCGCCTTCACCACAGGCATCCTAATCGGAATCGGCGAGACGCTGGAGGAGCGCGTCGATTCGCTGTTCGCGATCAAGGAACTGCACGAGCGCTACGGCCACATCCAGGAAGTGATCATCCAGAACTTCCGCGCCAAGCCCGGCATCGCGATGGCCGACTCCCCGGAGCCGTCGCTGCTCGA
>VBEI01000021.1 GCA_005882715.1 Chloroflexota bacterium
GCAAATACACGCAGCCGCTCAGCTTGCCGATCATCCGGTATACGTGCCAAAGACAGTCGCCGAGCATGATGTCGTAGGCGGTACGGCCGAACTGCGCGATATAGCGTTCAGGGTCGCGTAGCAGCCGGGCCGCGTGGATTAGACGCCTGCCGGCCTCGCCCGTCTGTTCCTCGAGGTGCTCGCCGATCTCGCTGCCCAAATCCGTGAACTGCTCAGTTTCGAAGCCGGCCGCAGCGAAGGCTTCTTCCATCCGCCGTGAGTCGAACCTTCCCGTCTCTCCAAGCAACTCGGCTTCACGCGGCTCAAGCCGGTCGGTGCGGCAATTCTGATAGATGAGCATGCGCCCTTGCGGGCGTAAAACGCGGCGGCACTCGCCGAACGCCGCGCCAAGGTCTTCGATGAGGACGAGCACTTCCCGGCACCAGATCAGATCGATACTCGCATCAGGTAGGGGCAGCCCTTCGGCAGCGCCCTGCCGGAAGTTCACCAGGTCGCGGAGTTCCGGGTTCGATCGTGCCGCCTCCTCTAGCCGCTGCTTCGACAGTTGGACATGCCGAGGCACGGGATCGATGCCCTCTACTCGGAAGCCGAAGCGTGCCGCCAACTCGACGGAATGTCGCCCTTCCCCGCAGCCTAGGTCGAGGACGCTCGCGCCGCGGGGAAGACCGAGGTTGCTCACCATTCCGTATAAGAAGTCCGGTCCGCGCGGGCCCAGGCTCTCGTCGAGGGCAGACTGAAACGCCGCCTCGATTCGAGGATAGTGTTCGTAGCCTTCGATTAGAGAAGGCTTGGGTGGCACAGCAGAGATGGTAACAAATGCGATCGCTCACCGCCCGGCGAAGCGATCAGTCGCCTGCACCAGCTCTCGGGTGATGCCGGCATTGTCGGCGGCGTGGCCGGCGTCGTCGACGATGACCAGCTCCGCTTGCGGCCAAGCGCGCTTGAGCTCCCAGGCGTTCCCGATAGGCGACTGGAAGTCGAAGCGGCCGTTCACCATGACGCCCGGAACGCCTGCTAGCCGCCCGGCGTCACGCAGGAGGGCGCCGTCCTCGATCCAGGCATCGTGCTTGACGTAGTGAGTCACGAGGCGCGCGAAAGCCATAGCGAACCGCGAGTCCTTAAACCGCGCGGCGAGCGCATCGGCCGGCGGCCAGGCCGGCGTTGCGGACTCCCAGAGGCACCATTCGAGCGCCGCACGTTGCCGGACCTCCGGATCGGGATCAGCCAGCAGCCGATAGTAAGCCTCCACGATGTCTCCGTCTCGCTCGGCGTCGGGTAGGTTACCAAGCAGACGCTCCCACTGATTTGGGAAGAAGACGGCCACGCCACCGCGGAACAGCCAGTCGAACTCGGCGCGCCGGCCCGTTGTAACGCCGAACAAGACGAGCTCGCCGACCCGATTCGCGTACTGCTCGGCGTAGGCGAGCGCCAGCGTGCAGCCCCACGAGCCGCCGAGCACGAGCCATCGGTCTATGTCGAGGTGCTCACGAAGCAGCTCGATGTCGGCAATCAGGATCCGCGTGTTGTTGCTCGCGAGGTCGACTCCAGGATCAGCGGCGTGCGGCCGGCTGCGTCCGCAGTTTCGCTGGTCAAAGAGCACGACGCGATATGCGGCAGGATCGAACAGCCTCCGGTGCCACTCGGTGCATCCGGAGCCCGGGCCGCCGTGTAAGACCAAAGCCGGCTTGCCGGTCGGGTTGCCGCAGGTCTCCCAGTACAACTGGTTAGCAGCCCCGACCTCCAGCATGCCGTGGCTGTACGGCTCGATCGGCGGGTACAAGCCCTTCTTTGAAGACGGAGGGCGCTTCATCTCAATGCGATGTCTACCCGGCGACCTTCGCTCGCGCCATCAATTCTTCGATCGTGTACGACCCCGGCGGGCGCTTCTGCCGCGCCACTTCTGCCGTCAGCCGTTGCAGGAGGCGGTTGTACGGTGTGGGCACGCCGTGAAGCGCCCCGAGCAGAGCAATCTCGCCGTTGAGGTAGTCCGTCTCGACGCTGCCCGCACGGCGAGCCAGGCTCTGCCACGTCGAGCCGCCTCGCCCCTGGCCCTCGATCGGCCGCAGCTTCATCGCCGACTCCGCACGCCGCTGGTCCCGCCTGGAGTACGGCGATGCCCTCTGCGCGCACGGCGCGCACAAGCGTTCCCGCGGCTGCCTCCAGCCCGCACAGCGCCTGGACCGCGTTCGCCAGGTTCTCGAGCAGCTTGCCGTATTTCATACGCATTACCCGGTGGTCGACCCGCGCCTCCAGCCAGGCTTCTGATACGTCTCGCGTGATCCACTCGCACATTGAATCGGCGCCCTCTGGATAGCACCCTATGTCCAGTAGCCCGCCAACCGGAGACGCGTTCATCACGACTTCCCCGGGCGCCAGGTGCGTGGCGGGGAGCATGACCATCATCGCGTACACGCTCGAGAACCGCCGCAGCGCCATGCGCTCGTTGGCGACGCCGTTTTGCGCGCAGACGACCGGGACTTCGCCGGCCGCCGTCGCAAGGTCGTTGAGCGCAGCAGCCGTGTCCTGCGATTTAACGGTCAGTACGACAACATCTTCGGAGCCCCACTGAACCTCGGATGGGTGGCCGAGCGCCGGTACGCGCGTTTTAATCTCGCTGTCCGGTGTTCGGAGCAAAAGGCCGTCACGCTGGATAGCCTCGAGGTGAGGGCCGCGGGCGATCAGGAGGACGTCGTGCCCCGCCTCGAACAAACGGCCGCCGATGCTGCCGCCGACCGCGCCTGCGCCGTAGATGATGTAGCGCAACTTCCGGCGTTAGTCCTTCGATGAGCCGCGCGATTTACCCGCATTCCGATACGACGGAGGATAAAGGTTGGACCGGCCGCCCGGTTCCCAACCCTCCCACGGATCGTAGTCCGGGTCAGGCGGTTCCTCCGCCGGGCGCTCGCCTTCCGGCACGTGCCGCAGGTTCACGCGAATGCGCGTCCAGGTCGTGTAGCGGCCGCGCATAGGGTCGACGAGGACATCGTCCACCTCGAGCCGCTTCGCTGCCTCAGGATGGCGGGCCTTCCAGCGCTCGAGACCGGCGAGCGCTTCCTCTTTATCCTTCGCCTTCGCGACGGTGATGAGCGGGTACTTCGACTGCCTCCGGCCGCCCGTACGGGCGCCCGTCTGGGCGCCGCTTTTCTCCTGCGTCTCACCCTGAGGCTTACCCGAACGGGCGCCCTTCTTTCGGGAAGGCATCACCCGCGGCGGCTCGCCCGGCTTCTTCTCGTAATGTGGCGGCCAAGGAGCGTCTCCCAGCCCTGCCGCTTCCTGCGCGGCCGAGAGTTCGAGTAACTTGTCGAGCGAGCCTGCGAACTGATCGATACCGGCTGCTGCGTCGCCGCGTTCGGCGAAGCGCTTCGGAGCCGTGATCAGCGTGAACGCCGTCGGGTCGCAGTCAGCCACCTCGTCCCAGTCGAGTGGCATCGAAACTCGGGCGTCAGGAGTCGGCCGGACCGACCAGGCTGAGGCAACCGTCCGATCCTTGGCGTTCTGGTTGTAGTCGATGAAGACGCCGTGGCGCTCCTCCTTCCACCACGCGCTGGTCGCCAGCGCGGGCGCGCGCCGTTCCACGTCGCGGGCGAGCGCGAGGGCGGCGCGCCGTACCTGGTCGAAGGTCCAGCGCCGCTCGATGCGGACGTTGATGTGCATTCCCCGCGAGCCCGAGGTCTTCGGCCACCCGCGCAGGCCGTGCTCCTCGAGCGCCTCCCGCGCGACGAGGGCGACGCGCCGCACGTCTTCCCAGGCCACGCCCGGGCCGGGATCGAGATCGACACGCAGTTCATCGGGATGATCGAGGTCGTCTGCGCGGACCGGGTGGGGGTGCAGCTCCAGACAGCCGAGGTTGGCCATCCAGGCGAGCGCGGCGGCGTCCCGTGGGACAATCTCGGCGGCGGTGCGCCCGGAGGGAAAACTGATCGTCACCACTTCGAGCCAGGGCGGACGCGAGTCCGGCGCGCGCTTCTGGTAGAAGAACTCGCCGCCGACGCCGTTGGGATAGCGCACGAGCACGTTAGGCCGGTCGCCCGCGCCCCGCAGCGCCCCCTCGGCGACAGCGAGGTAGTATCTCGCAATATCCAGCTTCGTGTGGCCCGCGTGCGAGAACATCACCTTGTCCGGGTTGGTGATTGTCACTTCGAGACCGTTAGCCTCGAGAACGGCCGGCTGCGCCTTCGCCATGCGCACAGTCTTGCGAAATTCCATCGCCGCGCGCAAGCTAAGGCTGGGTGCATGGACTATTACGCGCTGTTCTACTACGTCGTGGACGATTACGTATCAAGACGCGCTCGGTACCGAGAAGAGCACCTTCGGCTCGCTCAGGAGGCGAATCGCCGGGGCGAATTACTTCTTGCCGGCGCCTTGAGTGACCCGGCTGACCGGGCGCTGCTCGTGTTTCGGGTGCCGGACAGGTCTATCGTCGAGGACTTCGCCCGGAACGATCCCTACGTCACTAACGGATTGGTAGCGCGATGGGAAATCCGGCCCTGGACGGTGGTTATCGGAAACGAGGCATAAGGGGCACGCGAGCTTCAAGCCCCGGCCAGCTGCACTACCAGAAGCGTCATCATGGCCGCCAGGCAGACGATGTGCGCTCGGAAGATGCCGCGCGCGAGCTCGCTCTGCACCGCCGGCGGGTCTCGCCGCGTCCCCAGCCGCCGAGCCTGACGGAAGATGCGCGCCGCAGCGAGGCCAATCCCGATCAGCGCGGCGGGGATCGACACGACGCTCACCCATAGCGGCTCGTCGCCCCAGATCGCCTGCACCATCAGCGCAATCGGCAGGACGAGCATCGTCAGCCCAACGAGCCGCCCCATCGGGGAGGCCGTCGTCGTCACCCGCCGGTAGTACGCCGAGATCGAATCGAGCACCGTCTCCGGCACTTCGGGCGAGCGCCGGTGGCGCCACACCTGCGCGTCGAACATGAGGTCGAACCATAGCACGGCGATAAGGAAACCCGTGGCCGCGCTGATTACCGGTACCAGTCAGCACTCCATGGGTCTTGGACTGGGGGAAGTTTGTTTCGCAATTTTGCTGTTGAGATTACGCAGAATTCTAGAAATGGCGTGTCACTCGCGCCACCGAGCCCTCAGCAACCCCTGGCTCGTCCACACCAGCAATCGCGGCGTCTTCTTCGGCGATGCTAATCAGCGCGGCGCCTGCTCGCCGCCAAAACGCGAGCCAGAACGGCCGAAACACTCGTAGCGCCAACAGCGAGATGCGGCTCCTGTTGGTCACCCGAAATCGCCAGACGATGCGCGTGCTTTGCTCGCCGAGGGGCTGGAATTCCACGGTTTCGGTCGCGGGTTGTGGCCTAACAAAGGCGCCGGCGACCGGCGTTGTTGTGCGGGAGGTGAAGTAGGTGAAGGGACGCCAGTCAATGCACTCGCGGAAGCCCCAGACCGGCCCGGGCCCGTGTCCGCAATGCACCTTCGTGCCGGATCCGTGGCGCCCCTGCGCATTTCGCTCTACCTCGTCGGGGTCCTTACCGAACTGACGGCAGGCCCAACGCTGCCGCTCGATTGGATCTACCCAGTATTGCCAGGCGCTCGCGGGCGGAACGGGCAGCTCGAAGGTGGTCTCAACGTCCGCGTCTTCGGCACTGATGTATACGCGGCGCCCCTCCCGCATCGCGGTAAGCACCGGAGCGAGGTCATGAACGCCGCCTTTTGTCTCACCGAACGACTCGTAGATTTCGGTGTGGCCCGGCAAGTGGAAGGATTCAGACATGCGCTGCAAGCAAGCCTCCGTGAGGAAAGCGTATGCCTTCGGGCCGCCTCCCTCGCTGATCGTGTTCTTCAGGAGTCGATGCGCCAGGATGACGGCCGGTCCCGCGAGGTCCTCGCGTCCCTCGTCTCGCTCGATGACAAAGCTACCGTAGTGAGCGAGGAACTTGAGGCCGAGCGAACCGATCGCGGCGCACGCTTTGCAGCGGCATGTCGTCGCGCGCGCCATATCAAGCAGACGGTTCGAGAAGTCGAAGTAGCAGGCCTCGATCAGCTCTACGAGCCGCTCGCCGTCGCGAAACGTCTCCGCGTTCGCATAACAGAACACGGCGTCCCCTTCGCGCTTCACGAACCGCATCGGCGGCGCGAGCCGCTCACGGATTAGCGCCGTCAGTTCGCGGATGATCTCATGCGCGTGCTCAAGCTCCGTGCCGGTCAGAAACTCGGTGTAGCCGGAGATATCGGCAAGGAGCAGATGGCCCTCTCGCATTCCTGAATTGCCCGGTCTGCTCATGCCCGCCAACTTACCTCGTCACCGGCCTTGGCTCCCCGAGACCCATAGCAACGAATTCTACACGGTCGGCGAAGGGGACGGTCCGAGGGAGCCGGCCTGCGGACAACGGCGGTCGGAATGCGAGGTTCCCGGCGCGGCGCAAACTATCACGGCGCGATACCGCCTTCAGCGCCCGGCTTTGAGGCGGTAGACATCCGAGAAGAAGATGCGGCCTTCGTACACGTAGTCTTGGGAGAGCAAAGCAGCGAGTTCATCCGGTTTCTTCTCGGTGGGTTCGAAGAGCGGCGGCTGGAGGGAATCGATGATGTAGACGGGCTTCGTCTGGCGCAACGCCTCGAGCGTCACAGGCAGAGCGGTCTCGTCGTAGTCATAAACGTAGTCGTAGAAATATCGAACTGCTGGACGACGGTCGGCGTAAAAATAAATCTGGGACTGGCGACCGAGGTTGAAGATCGTGTCCTCAGGCCCCGTCCGCGCAGAGATGTACGCGCCAAGCGATTGACTGGCTGCGTCCCACTCCTCCTGATAAATGACGGTCGGCGCCAAACGATGCTCGGTGCGGAGGGGCGCGAGATAGAGCAGGGCATTGGCGCCTAGGGAGACGAAAATGAGTATCGCGCTAAAGGTGGTTGCAACCTTCCACCTGGGATGAGGGTCGTGCCCGTGGAAGCGATCGTCTACGACCACGGCAGTGAGGAGGACCATGGCGGGCACCAGTTGCAGAAAGTAATGCGGGAAAAAGCGACCGCCAGAGGCCACGCCGACCGCGGAGGCGGCCGCCCACACCACCAAAAGGTAGGCAGCATTCCTCCTCGTCCGGCGAAGGACCGTGAAAATACCAAGCGCGGTCCCAACAACGAGCGGCGCCGCCAGCGCCGAGAGCAACGTTACCCCCAGGCCGAGATGGGGGAGACCCTCGCCGATTGTTACGAAGCGGACGTAGAGCCAGTTGTAAGAGATGTTCGCGTACACGAAATCGCTGAATGCGCCTGCGAAGAGAAAGGGCGTAGCGATCAGCGCCGTAGCGGCAGCGGCGCCGGCTAGTAGGGAAAGTAGCGGCGTGATCCGTCGCCAGGCCGTCTCGACTTTGCCCCAGCGCCAAAACAACGCTATAACCGCGAGCGCAACGAGGTTCCAGACCGCGACCTGCTTAGTCATCACTGCTAATGCACCGAGTGCGCCGGCCAGCACGAACCAGGAGAGACGGCCGCGACGCGTGCCGATGGTGAAGGCGACCAACGAGGCGACAAGGGGCAACAGCATGTAGGCCTCGGTATTTGCGTTCAGGGCAACGAACGGAAGGCCTGTGGCGACGGCGAAGGCCCCGGCACCGAGATAGGCGACGCGCCGAGGGAAGAGCATCCGCGCCTCGCCGAAGATCGCCAGGGTTGTGAAAGAGAGGAGAAGAGCGGCGACGATGCGCGGCGCCGCTACGCCCTCGCCGAAGACCAGGAAGCTGAAGGCGTACCAACCGTATACGATCGGAGGCTTGTTATCAAAGAGATCTCGGTAGGGGACATCACCTCGCAGCAACCTCTGTGCGATGGTGGCATACACGCCTTCGTCGCGCTCCAGCGGGGAGACCATTACGGGGAGATAAAGGAGAATCGGGATGAGGCACAGGACGACAAGAGGTAAGTTATCGAGAAGCGCCCTGCGGCCTAGGTTTGGCCTCCAGGCGAGAACGACCGATCCGAACGCAGCGGCCATTTTGTCAGTCCACAGATATCTCCGGTAGTTATTTACCACGACGGGCAGAACGCCGTCTGTGTTCAGAGTCACAGGGGCACGTAATTGTGCGCGAATGGCCGCCCGTGCTCCGGCGCTGTATAAGGGACCGCGCCGATCCGTCTAGTACAAGTACTGGACCTCGAGTTGCATCACTCTCGCCAGCGCACCTCGTACACACCGACCGGCCCCTCGAAGCCCTTCGCCACGAATGCACCGCGGTCGGCGAACAGGGGTCGTGACTGCGCCGCTATGGCGAGTCATGGTGATTGCGATCCCCTCAGTTCGTCGCGGGCGTGCTGGATAAGTCCGCGAGCGAGTTCGCCGGCGGCCTGGTAGCTAAGCGCCGCCCCCGCATCGCAGGACGAGACGAACGCGGCGTCGCCCATCGCCTGGCGCACCGCGGAGATGGCGGTAGCCAGACCCGGCACGAGAGCATCGAGTTCAATCAAACGCGTGACCGCGCCGTAGAGCCGGGCAGCGCCGTCATGGTGACCAAGTCGGGCTAGCAAGGCCACCAGGTGGCCGATTCCCGGTGCCAAGAGCGTGTCCCCACAGATTTGCCAGTCGTTCACGATAGCGACGAAGCTTTCCAGCGCGGGATCGGGATCCTCACTTCGGGACAACAGGCCGACCAGTAGGGATCGGATCGCTTGCTCGATCAGTCGATCTCCGCATTCCGCGAGCATGTCGATGGCCCGTTTGTATACCTCGATCGCCGCCGTGCTGTCCTCGCGCTCCATGTACATGGCCTTGGTCGCGTGGGCGTAAGCAATCGATGTGGGGAAGCCCCCCGCGTTGATCTGAGAGACAGCTTTCGTGAACTCATCTTCAGGCAGATGATGGCCGACAAGTGCGCTAATGCCGAACAGGCACGCAAGCACGAACCGGTCGCGTCGGTCCGCCGGGTGTCTGGCACCCTCGCGCAGGAGGTCAAGCGCGCCTTCGACATCCCCCTCGAACAGGGCGATCTGGGATAGATCGGCGTACGCCCAAATGAGCGGCTCGAACCTTTCGTCGTTCGCCAAGGCGATGGCTTCCCGCCCATACTCCTTCGCTTCTTCCAGCTGCCCCATTCCCCACGCGCTGTCAGCGGCCATGGTCAACACGAGTGGCAACTTGCGATGCGCAATCTTCCGGGCCATGTCGGCGACCTCGGCTGCCCACCCGAACGTCTCGGTCCGCAGCCGGAACC
>VBEI01000022.1 GCA_005882715.1 Chloroflexota bacterium
GACGTAGCCGGTCTCGGCGAGGCGCTGGGCCATGGTGCCGCCGGTCATGCCGGCGCCGACGATTGTTACTTTGGCGCGCATTCAGGTCTCCTCACTCGTATCATGATGTCATTCTGAGCCCGCGCTGGGCCAATCCCCCTGGCTCGCGCACCACCCTCTGCGATCTGGTGGGCGCCGGTATCGAGAGCGAAGAATCTCGGCGATTCCGATTTGCAGTGCTGGATCCGAGCCGCCGAGATCCTTCGCGAAGTCTATCGCGGCGCCGCGCTGCCTGCCAGCGATGTTCGACGACAAGGTTTGACCGCCTTTTCGGTTGGCTCAGGATGACAATTTGCGTGATTCATGCCTCATCCCATCTTCTCGATGATTGCGTCGGCGACCTGAGAGGTGCCGACGGCGGTGGGGTCGTCGGGGGAGGGCTTCATGTCGTAAGTTACGCTTTTGCCCTCGGCGATGACGGCGGCGAGGGCGCCTTCCACGCAGTCGGCGGCCTGTGTCTCGCCGATGTGGCGGAGCATCATGACGCCGGAGAGCATAAGCGCCATCGGGTTGACTTTGTTCTGGCCAGCGTACTTGGGGGCGCTCCCGTGGACGGGCTCAAAGAGGGCGATTTCATCGCCGAGGTTGGCACCGGGGGCGACGCCGAGGCCGCCGATAAGGCCAGCGCAGAGGTCAGAGAGCACATCGCCGTAGAGGTTGGGGAGGAGGAGGAGGTCGTAGTTCTCCGGCTTCTGGACGAGCTGCATCGCCATGTTGTCGACGAGCACCTCCTGGTACTCGATGTCGCTGTAGCGCCCGGCCACTTTCCTTGCCGTCGCGAAGAAAAGGCCGTCGGTGAACTTGAGGATGTTGTCCTTGGCGACGGCGGTGACTTTCCTTCGTCCGTACTTGCGGGCGTACTCGAAGGCGAAGCGGGCGACGCGAGTCGTGCCCGTCTCGCTGATGATCTTGAGCGAGAGGCCCGCGTCGTCCCGGATGCGGCCCATGCCCGCCGCTTCGGTCAGTTCCCCGATCTTCTGGATCGCCGGGTCGCCCTTCTCGAACTCGACGCCGCCGTAGAGGTCCTCGTGGTTCTCGCGGACGATGACGAGGTCGATGTTCTGGTAGCGAGAGCGGACGCCCGGGTAGCTCTTGGCGGGGCGGAGGCAGGCGTAGAGGTCGAGCATCTTGCGGAGGGCGACGTTAACGGAGCGGAAGCCGCCGCCGCGGGGTGTGGTGATCGGCCCCTTGATGGCGACCTTGTTCTTGCGGACCGAGTCGAGGACCTCTTCGGGGAGGACGGAGCCGTACTTCTCGGCGGCGTCGAGGCCGGCTTCGCGGTAGTCCCAGTCGAAGTCGACGCCTGTGGCCTCCAGGACGCGGATCGTCGCATCCATGATCTCGGGGCCGATGCCGTCGCCGGGGATGACGGTGATGCGGTGAGCCATGTGGATAACCGCAGGCCATTCTAGCGGGTGTCAGGCGTTAGGTGATAGTGCGAGTTATCAGCTGTCGCTTGTGCAAGCGGTGTTCTGGGAATAGGCGTTGGAGGGCGAAGCATTTCCCGGGGGAGGGATATGGAGCAAAGGAGGGCGATGCTGCGGCACGAGGGTCATGCTTAGAGCGATGGATGCCTCCGCCCTACGCGGCAGGCAAGAGCGAGACCGTCGGAGTAGTGCGGGCTCTCAACAAGCGGAGAACGAAGGCGGTCTCGTCAGGCGATCAGCGCGTTACGGGAACGCGGCGAAGCCGCTACCTCATCATCGTCGGCGGCCACTCGGCTAGGGCGTGAGCCTCTCCATGCGTTGTAGCCGTTTCCAGACTCGTCCTCCCAGAGGTGATCAGTCGCGGAGTTGCGGAACTCACGTTCTTCGCCGCAGCGCTTGCAGCGGCCGAGGCTCATCGAGCCGCGCGGGGTCTCGATCACCCAGTGGTGCTGGCAGGTAACGACTGGCGCTTCCGCCTCGGGATGGATGGGTTTGTCTTCGATTACTGATGTCTTGGCCATCGTAGCCACCTCCGGTATTTTTCACCTTCTGTTGGAAGATGAATTCCGTATGCAATACGTTACATGTTACGGGTCGGATTATAAGATCGGCGCGGGAAGCTGGTCAAGGTTTATGCCTTATTTACTTTCCAAATAGTCTTTCTGATCGAATTCGCGCCGTGTATACTTATTAACGGTCGTTACATTAAAAAGGTTCCCCAATGCAATCGACTAAAGACAATATCCTCGCTTATCTGAAACGCAGCGGCGGTGCGGGCGTCGAGGCAGTCGCCTCGGAGTTTGGGCTGGCGCGTATGACTGTCCGGCAACACCTCTCCGGCCTGGAGAGGGACCGTTTGGTGATCTCCCGGGAGGAGAGAGGGAGAACGGGGCGCCCGCATTTGCTGTTCACGCTAACGGACGAGGGCGAAGAGCGTTTTCCGAAGCGTTATGACAGGCTAGCAGACCTCGCCCTGCAAGAGGTGGCACTTCTAGCTGCAGATGAAATCGCGGGGCTCGAACCAGAGGAGAAGAAGCGACTGTTACTCCGGAAGATGGCTGAACGCGTCTATCGCGAGCACGAACCAAGAGTTCGTGATAAAGACTTGAAAGAGCGGGTGGCGATCGTGGCTGATATCCTTCGCCGCGAGGGTGGCTTCGCCGAATGGAGAGCCGAAGGGCAACAGCAGTATGAGATTGTCGACTATAACTGCGTGTACCGGAGGGTGGCGGATTCGCATAGGGACGTATGCGAGTGGCATCTCTCGCTGCTCGGGAAATTGTTGGGCCAGGACACCCGCTGTGACCAGTTCATCAGCCAAGGCGCGGATTCCTGCCGGTTCATAGTAAAAGCGGACGCTACGAGCGACGACAAGGCAAAGTAAGGCCGGAATGACAGAAGCATCCAACGGTCAGGTGACTAAGGAAGAGGTGCTGGCGGCTCTTCAACAAATCGAGGATCCGGACCTCCATCGCGATATCGTCAGTCTCGGCTTCGTGCCGGAGAGTGACATTAATATCTGCGGTTCCAATATCTCGATCAGAATCGTGCTCACAACTCCGGCCTGTCCGGTGCGGGAGACAATGAAGGAGCAAGCGCAGCAGCTTCTTACGTCTTTGCCGGGTGTCGAACAGGCTGAGGTGACGATGGATGCGACGGTCCGCTCGACCGGCGTCGGCAGAGGGCCGAAGGAGATCGAGGGGGTACGCAACATCATCGCCGTCGCCTCGAACAAGGGCGGCGTCGGCAAATCGACCGTCGCCGTTAACCTCGCGATAGCTCTCCGCCGATTCGGTGCGCGGGTGGGGTTGATGGACGCGGACCTCACGGGGCCCAACATACCGACAATGCTGGGGTTAGGCGCCGGCTTTCAGGCGGACACCGGCCTCGGCATCGTCGAGCGCTACGGTATTCGGGCGGCATCCATCGGCTTCGTCCTCAAGAGAGGGCTACCGGTCGTCTGGCGCGGACCAATGATCGGTACGGGCGTGCGTCAGCTGATGCATGATCTGCCCTGGAATGCAGAGGGTGAGCTGGATTACCTGATCGTCGACCTCCCGCCCGGGACCAGCGACGCATCAATGAGTGCGGCACAGGAAGCGCCAATTGCGGGTACCGTTATCGTGACGACGCCGAACAACGTGTCGCTCGAGGACGCGATGAAGGCGGTGACGATGTTCGAGAAGCTGAATGTCCCTGTGTTCGGGCTGATCGAGAACATGAGCTACTTCATTTGCCCGCACTGCGGCGATCGCACCGATATCTTTGGCCACGGGGGTGCGCGGCAGACGGCCGACGAGTTGGGCATCGACTTCCTGGGTGAGATTCCGCTCGATCCAAATATTCGGTCCGGAGCGGACGCCGGTATTCCCATTGTGGAGAGCGATCCGGACGCGCCTGTAGCGCGCGCGTTCGCGGAGATCGCGCAAACGGTCGCCGCGAAGACCAGCGTGCAACACTTCTTCGCAACGACCGCGGCTTCTTAGTCTGAGTCCTTCTCTGCGGGTTGAACCCCGCATCTTTAAAGCGCCTGGAAGACGCGCTTGCCTTGGAGGGGGATCAGCTTCCCGAACGGATCCGGAAAGTGGCAGAAGGCCGTGATCAGCCTGTCGGCTTCGGCCTGATCGAACACTTTGCGACGCGTCTCTGTTGTAGTGCGAGCGTCGGCGTCGAAGGCGGAACACCATTCGACGTGGTCAATTTGGGCTGGATGGTGCGCGAGGTCGCCGGTTATGATAGCGCGCTCGCCAGCGGAGGAGATAAGCAGGCTGGTGTGGCCCGGCGTATGCCCGGGAGTCGGGTAGGTCGTGACTTCTGAGGTAAGCGTTTGCTCGCCTGAAATGAGGTCCATGACGCCTTGATCGGCAAGCGGCGTGACCTGCTGCATTTGCTGGTTAGTCTCCAGCATCTTTCCAAAGTAGTCCCAGTCCGCCTGAGGGACCAAGTGACGCGCCTTCGGGAAATTAGGAGCACCGTTCGCCGAGAGGTTCCAACCAACGTGGTCACCGTGAAGGTGAGTGAAGAACACGGTATCGACGCCTTCAGGGGGGATTCCCTTGCCGCGCATATCTTCAAGCAGGCTTCCCCGAAGGCCGCCTAGAAACTGAATAGGGCCGGGCCCGATGCCTGTGTCGCAGAGGATAGTTTGGCCCTGCGAGCGAACGGCGTAGCAACCGGCCTGTGTCCTGAATCCGCGTTCACCATAAGAACGGGGATAGCGCTCGCGGTATGGCTCGAAGTCCGATTCGCTCCGTTCGGGAAAAAAGATCTGCCAGGGGATTTCAAACGGAGTATCGAGGAGTGAGACGATCTCCACATTTCCCACATTCATCCTTGTTGTCCCCATCGAACATCCCCCTTCATTCGGCGCGGAGTTTGCGACAAGTAATACGGCGTCTATGGCATCACTGTCAACGATTGGTTGCTAGGAGAAGACCCGGCGGAGCTCGAAGCGCGGGCCATCCTTGCAGACCAGCCGGACGCCGCGGCGAGTGAAGACAGCACAGCCGTAACAGACGCCGGTCCCGCAGCCCATTCGCTCCTCGAGTAACGCCTGCACCGGTTTGCGGCTTCTGGCCTCGCGCACGACCTTTGCCATGCCGGAAAACATCGGCGTTGGGCCGCAGGCGAAAACCTGGTCGGCCCAGGAGAGATGTTGAGGGATGAGGTCCGTGACATAACCATTGTGGGCCGCCGAGCCGTCGTCTGTGGCTGAAAGCGCTTCGACTTCCGGCGGAAGAAGATCAGGCGGATAGAGCTTCCTGGCCGTCCGAGCGCCTTGCAGCAACGTCACTGATTTTCCTGCACCGATTGCTTGATCGGCGAGAGCGATAAGCGCTGCGATGCCGAGTCCCCCGCCGACAAGCAAGAGATTCTGAGCTTCTTGACTGACGGCATAGCCGCGGCCGAGGGGGCCGAAGTTCGTGAGCTCGTCGCCCGGCTTGCGCGTCGAGAGCCAGGATGTGCCCCGTCCGCGGACATCGTAGAGGATCGCGAATTGACGTTCGCCCGCCGCCTCACGAAAGCGGTGAAAGCTCATCGGCCGTGGCAGAAGCGGGTCGTAGGCGTCGCCGCAGTGGAGCATCAAGAAGCGGCCCGGAGAGGCGCCTTTCGCAACCGGCGGGCACGACAGCCACATCAGATATGTGTCTTCGTATAGTTCTTCCTGCGAGAGAACGACGGCGCGTTCTAGCTTCATCCGGACGCGGAGAGATAATCGCGAAGCGGCTGTACCGTGAAATGCGGGTCGTCACGCACGAGCGAAGAGATGGCGGCTGCCGCAGTGTCGATGCTGGTAAGGCACGGTATTCGTTTCTCGGCCGCCGCGCGGCGAATCTCGAAGCCGTCTCGCAGGGTCTCGGTAACCCGGCCCTCCGGCGTGTTGATGACGGCGTCGACGAGGCCATCCTGGATCACATCGACGACGTTTGGATGTCCTTCTTCGATACGTTTTGGCACCTGCTCAACCGCGAGGTCCATCGCCCGGATCATGGCGGCCGTGCCGGCTGTGGCGCACAACCGGTATCCCGCGGCTGCAAGGTCGCGGATGAGGCCCAGCGCCTCCGGCTTCGTGCGATCAGCGAGGCTCAGGAGTATGGAGCCGCGGCGGGGGAGCGACATGTCGGCTGCCGTAAGAGCCTTCGCAAGCGCCGCTTCGAATGTCCGGTCGATGCCCATCACTTCGCCGGTGGACTTCATCTCGGGCCCCAGGTGCGTATCCACACCGATCAGCTTCGACATCGAGAACACGGGCGCCTTGACCGCGACCAGGTTCTGGCGCGGCCAGAGACCCGGTGTGTAGCCGAGTTCCTGGATCGTCGCGCCGAGCATGACCTGCACGGCGAGCCGAACCATCGGCACGCCAGTTACCTTCGAGAGGAACGGCACCGTGCGGCTGGCGCGGGGGTTGACCTCGAGGACGTAGACGTCGGATGGCGGTCCTTCGGCGCGTTTCGGTTCCGGTCGCATGATCACGTACTGGACGTTCATTAGACCCTTTGCGCCCAGAGCTGGGCCCAGGCGCTCGGTGTAATCGACTATCTTCTGGACCTCATCCCTGTGAAGGCCGATCGCCGGGTAGACGGCGAGGGAGTCTCCGGAGTGCACTCCCGCACGTTCGATGTGCTCCATGACGCCCGGGATGAGTGTTTCCTCGCCGTCGCAGATCGCATCGACTTCAGCCTCGATTCCTTCGAGGTACTTGTCGATGAGGATCGGCTTGCCGGCGGCGATTTCGACAGCATTGGTCACGTAGCGGATGAGATCGCGTGGGTTCTGAACGATCTCCATGGCGCGACCACCGAGGACATAGCTGGGGCGAACGAGGACTGGATAGCCGATGAGCTGCGCCGTTGACAGTGCCTGCTCGACCGTATTCACCGCCGCACCCGGCGGCTGCGGTATCCCGAGGCGTTGGAGGAGCTCCTCGAAGCGCGAGCGGTCTTCGGCGATGTCGATCGCCTCGGCGCTGGAACCGAGGATCGGCTGGTTGGCACGCGCCAGGGGCCAGGCGAGGTTAATCGCGGTCTGGCCACCAAACTGGACGATTGAGGGCGGGCCGGTGCCGTTGTTCGTCTCGTTCGCGAGAAGGTCTCTAATCGCCTCCTCGTCAAGCGGTTCGAAGTAGAGGCGGTCACTCGTGTCGAAGTCTGTGGAGACGGTCTCGGGGTTCGAGTTAGCCATGATCGCGGCTACCCCTGCTTCCTGAAGGGCCCAGGCGGCGTGCACTGCCGAGTAGTCGAACTCGATCCCCTGTCCGATGCGGATGGGCCCGCTGCCGACGACGAGCGCCTTCTTGCCCGGTAGCGCTTCGGCCTCGTTCTCCGAGTCGTAGGTGCTGTAGAAGTACGGCGTTTCGGCTTCGAACTCGGCGGCGCAGGTGTCGACCATTTTGTAGACGGGGAGGACGCCCCACTCCTCGCGAAGATAGCGGACTTGTTCGGGCAGACGGTCGGCCAGGGTCGCAATGTCTGCATCCGAGAGCCCCAGCCGCTTCCCTTGTCGCAGGAGGTCCGGCGTGAGGGGCTCGGCCAGCAGTCGGCTTTCCATCCGCACGATGGCGTTCAACTTGTGCAGAAACCACGGGTCGATGCCGGACATCTGCGACAGCTCGTCGGGAGTGGCTCCCCGCCGCAGCGAAGCCAGGACCGCCCAGAGGCGCTCGTCCGTAGGGATGCCGACGTAGTCGCGCGGATCGATGTCCCGCCACGCGGGATCTTCCCAGAGCAGCGAGCGGCTGCCGAACTCGAGGGAGCGCACGGCTTTACCGAGGGCGGCCTCGAAGCTGCGATCAATCGCCATCACCTCGCCCGTGGCCTTCATCTGCGTGCCGGTGCGGCGCTCGCCGAGCGGGAACTTGTCGAACGGCCAGCGGGGGATCTTAACGACGATGTAGTCGAGCGCCGGCTCGAAGGCGGCTGTCGTCTTGCCGGTCACGCGATTGGGGATCTCGTCGAGCGTTTTGCCGACCGCGATCTTTGCGGCAACCCGCGCGATGGGGTAGCCGGTGGCCTTGGAGGCGAGCGCCGAGCTGCGCGACACGCGCGGGTTTACCTCGATGACGTAGTAAGGTGGACGGCCGCCGGTATCGGGCTCCCACTCGGCGATCTCATGCCGCGGGGCGAGCGCGAACTGGATATTGCACCCGCCCTCGATGCCTAGCGCGCGGATGATCTTGAGCGAGGCCGAGCGCAGCATCTGGTATTCCTTGTCGGAGAGTGTCTGGCTGGGGGCGACGACGATGCTATCGCCGGTGTGGACGCCCATCGGGTCGATGTTCTCCATGTTGCAGACGGTGATGCAGTTGTCCGCGCCGTCCCGCATCACCTCATATTCGATCTCTTTCCAGC
>VBEI01000023.1 GCA_005882715.1 Chloroflexota bacterium
TCGCCAGAATCCTCATGGCGTTCGAGCTCACTAGAACGACCACATAGGCCGACGATGCCACCGCGAGGATTGAGAAGCTCGGGGGCCAGCTTGGTAACGCATAGCTCAATGTGAGGCCCACCCACAAAGAGCCAACGGCGACCAGACAACTTAAGAGTAGCCCAACATAGGGCCGCGTTGTGAGCCTCTGGGCGATGCCCCCTGGCGTGGCGAGAAGGCCGAGAATCAGTAGCGCGCCCACCGCCTGGGTCGCCTGGCCGGTGCCAAGGCCCACCAGAACGAGAAACGTGTAGCCGAGCAGACGCACGGGAATGCGCCGGGCTTCGGCCACCGCCTCATCGATGGTGGCAAACAGCAGCGGCCGCGCCATCGCCAGCAGAGCAATCGTTATCCCCGCTCCGATCGCGACACTTACCTGGGCTTGAACTAAGTCGAGGCCGAATATCGAGCCGAAGAGAACCCGAACACCGCCGGCGCCGTTGCCCGCGCTGTGCGAGGTCGTGAAGATCGACAAGAACAGCACGCCGAGACCGAGCATCCATGCGAAGAAGCTGCCGATCACGACATCATCGGCCCGAGCTTTATTCCCGAGAACTCCCAACAGCAACCCCCCTGCTACCGTAATGGCGAACAGGCCGAGGCGAAGGTCAGCCCCGATCGCGAGTGCGGCCAGGGCTCCGGTGAACGCGGCGTGGCCAAGCGCATCACCCGTAAACACCTGCCGCCGAAGGACGATGAAGTAGCTCAGCAGGCCAGCGGGTACCGCGATGCCCGTCCCCGAGATAAACGCGTATCGCATGAAGGGATGCGATAGCATATCGCTCACTGCCGAGATCGGGTTGGCTGTGACGAGGATCTGTGTCATACGGAAGTCCTCGCGAAAGGCGTCCATCGCGGTAACCGGCGCCAACCCTGCGCAAGTAGGTAGGCGCCGAACGCTAAGCTGGTGATGTGAAATCCGATCGGATAGTCGTTGTAATATGACATCGCCAGACCAAGCCAGGTGACGAGCAGGGCGATCGCCACGGCTGTAAGCAGACTCAAGCCAGGCCGCTCCACAAGCAATTCTGCAGTGGCCGGCGGAAGTACCAGCAATGCAAAGACCAGCAGGGATCCGGTGACCTGACTCGCTTCGGCGGCCGCAACCGCTAGCACGAGAAGGAACACGACCGCCAGTACTTGCACCGGGACGCCCCGAGCGGCCGCAACGTCTGGGTCGACCGATGCGAACAGCAGTGGCCGCCATATGAAGCCAACGATAGCAAGAACGATGAGCCCTCCCGCTAGCAGTTGGATCACCTGGTCGTTCGTTATGCCGACGAGGCTGCCGAATAGGAGCGCCTGTGCCCCCGAGACGTTGCGATGGCTGAGCGACACGAAGAGGAAGCCGAAGGCGAGACCAAGCGCCTGCACTGTGCCGATCACCGCGGATTCCTCAATATAACCGCCACGACTAGAGCGCGAAGCGGCCGCAATGACCAGCGCGGCGCAGATGCTGAAGGCGAAGAACCCATACGTCGCACTGACTCCGATCAGTATCGCCCCGGCCGCACCCGGGAAACTGACGAGCGCAAACGTGTGACCAGCAAATGTCTGACGTCGCAGCACCATGAACCAGCCGATGATCGCGGCTGTTACCGCAACGATTGTCCCCGCCCGATACGCGTTCACCATGAACGGGTAGTCGAACAGTTGTGTCACGTCCCGATAGAGATTCCACGTCAGGTGCGGGTCCATCTAGCTCACCAGGTGTGCGTGTACGTCGCCGTGCGGAGGCTCCGGCTGGCCGACGACTACGAGATGACCATCGGCCGTGCGGAACACCTCGATCGGCGTACCGTACAGGCGGGTGAGCGTCTCCGCCGTGATCACTTCCTCGGGCGTGCCGGAGACTGAACCGCCCCTGGCCAAATAGATCACCCGGTCCAGATACGACAAGATCGGGTTCACGTTGTGCGCAACCATCAGAACTGTCACGCCACGCTCCTCGCAGATGCGGTTGAGGAGAGCCGCCGACGCGGCTTGATTTGGCAGGTCAAGGCTATCAAGAGGCTCGTCCAGAACGAGAAGCGATGGATTGCGGATGAGCGCCTGGGCGATCAGGAGCCGCTGTTGCTCGCCGCCGGAGACTTCTCCGATAGGGCGGGTAGCGAACTCTTCGGCGTCAACCAGTTGGATCGCGTCCAGTACGCGTGCGTCTTCCTCTCGACCCCGCTCCGTAAGTCGATTTAGACCGGGCAAAGGGATGCCCCAGCGGTGGCCGTCCAGCCCGAGTCGTACGATATCGACGCCGCGCACCCGCAGCCCGGGATCGAAGCTGCGCCGCTGCGGCAGATAGCCGATGTCCCGGTTCGCACGGCCGGGCGGCTGGCCAAGGACCCTGACCTCGCCGCTGGCGAGCGGCAGAAGCCCAAGGATGACCTTCACCAGCGTCGACTTGCCGACTCCGTTCGGACCGAGCACAGCGAGGAACTCTCCGCGGCGGATCTCCGCGCTGACGCCGCTCCAGATCAGGCGATTGCCACGCCTGGCCGCGGCGTTGCGGATCTCGACGGCCAGTGTGTTCGCTTGGAGTAGCGCGGACCGGCTCGCTAAGGAGCCGGCCTCCGCGATCGCGGGCTGTTCACGACCAGCCGCAGACTCGGAGAGAAGGCGCGAGACGGGTCGCCAAGCGCGAATTCGACCCATCAACGGCCGTTCACCTGGGCCAGCGCTCTCTGCAGGTCTTGCAGCTGTTTAGACTGCCAGTCCTGGAACGTCGCGTCTTCGGGAATAAGGGTCTCTGTCACCTCTACGATAGGGATCCCCTTAGCCGTTGCGGCGTCAACCAACCGCTGCACGTCCGGTCTGGCGTTCTGAGTGTTGAACAGCAGAACGTCTATTTCCTTGTTGGCGATCTGGCTATCAAACGTGGCTTTGTCCTGCGCTGTAGGATCTGTGCCCTCACTGATCGCCTGAAGGAAAGAGTACGGGGTAAGCATGTTCAGGCCAAGCGCGTCCGCCAGCGGCGACACGATGCTCTCGGTCGCCGCAACCGGAGCGCCCGTGTACTTCTGCCTAATCGCTTGGACAAGATCGTTGTATTGCTTCAACGCAACCGTTTCGAAGGTGGTCTTCTGGGAGTCGAAGTAGGACGCATCCGCCGCCCCTATCTTCTTGTAGTCGGCGCTGATCTGATCGATGACCTTGAGAACGTCGTCCGGAGAGTACCAGCGGTGCGGATTGTCGTCGTCTTGAAGGCCCAGGACATCCTGGACCTTCAATGTCGTCCGATCACGTGCCGGGTTCGCGTCCAGGAGTTGACCGGCCCACGGGTCGTAGCCTAGACCGTTATAGATCACATACTGGGCGCTCGCGACGCGCCGGCCATCGGAGGGGGTGGACTCGTAATCGTGGGGGTCTGTGTCTGGGCTCGTGATGATGGCCGTCACCGAGACCTTGTTGCCGCCGATTTGCGAGGCAATGCTCCCCCAGAAGTTTTCGGCGGCAACGACCTGGATTTTCGCGGACGACACGTTCGAATTGGCCGCCGAGCTGGGGGTCGTGGCGCCACTAGAGTCATCGCCGCTGCACGCGCCAAGAAGCAGTACTCCCAAACCCGTAACTGTGAGCGCGACGATACTTAGTATCATTGTTCTCCATCGGATCATAGTTCTCGTCCTACCGTTGTTTGGACTACTGGCTTAATACCTGGGTCGTCTGACTCTCCGGCCGCCCACTTCGTAGCAGCCGGCAGGCCTCACAGCGGCCGTACACTTCGAGCCAATGCCCATCGATCTCGTATTTCATCGCTGCCGCCAGGGCTTGGACGAGCGGCTCGACATCGCACCCTGTGAAATCCTCCACACGGCCACAGTCGTTGCAGACTAAGTGATGGTGGTGGCCCCGGCTGCTGATTCGATAGTGCAGGTTTCCTCCGTCGAGCAAGACCCGACATACGATGTTGAGATCTAGCAGCAGGCGCATGGTGCGAAATACCGTGGCGCGGCCCACTCTGCGCGTACTTTGCAGCACATCTTCAACCGTGAAGTGCGACGGCTGCTTCAGCACAGCCTGGATTACGCGACGACGGCCCTCCGTGATGCGGTGCCCCCGCAACTCGATTCGCTCGATGATCAACTCGATGTCGGACATGGTGCGCTCCTTCGTCGTACCAAGTATCACATAGTATTGACACCAAGTCTCAATGTCAATGCTTGGGTTCGCATTTCTTGCCGCGATGGCTAGCGGTATGTTCTGGGATCCGCGCGCCGTCGCACAGCAGGTTCGTGCCGCCAATAGCGGAACCGTTCAGCATCGCGGAGGCTCATAGACATTGCTCTGCGTCGCCACGGCCGGTTGTAGCCGAGTGAAACCTAATGATCTCCGCATAAACAGTATCTAGGCTTGCAATGAAGTCGATGGTGCCATCTGTCAAAGAGCCGGTGACTTGAGCCTGGCGGCGACTTACCGCACCTAGCTCGTTTATATGACAGGGTTCGGGTGAGAAAATCTTGTTGTGAAAGCGGTCGCTACGATCAAGAGCGCCGGTTGCCGTCCAGGCTAAGTCGATGTGAAGACTCGAATCGCTGCACGTAAACGGTGTAACCCGCAAGCATTCCTGGGCGGGAACAACGGCGTTCACAACGGCGGAGTCCAGATTGCCGTTTACCAGGAACTGATCATCAAGCAAGCTTGAGCTACTGCAGATCGTCCGTGTAGGAAAGCTCTACGCAGACCGCGACCGCGGAGGAGATTTGGTGGGGTGGGGGCTGATCCTCAGACAAGTTGGTGCTGGCGTAATCAGTGGCGGTGAAATTGACCTGCGCTTCGCCGCTTTGCCAGCCAGCAATGGCTTCAAAGTTGTCCGAATGGATGTTCAATAACGGAACTTCATCGCTCCGAGCGGAGTCGATGAAGGCCAAGGCTATAACCACCATGCTTGCTGTTACGGCGACGCGAATCATTAGCTGACTCTCCTACTGTGGCAGCACGGAGGTGGTTGGTTGAAACGGCAGCCACCGACATGAGATCTCCCGGCACCTTGTAGGCGAAGCGTACAAACGAGCTGATATTTAGTCAAGTGAGTACCTAAATCGGCTGCGTTTACTAGGCGAGCATTCGATCCGTAGAACAGTTGGTGGAAACTAGAGGGAACGGCGGCGGCACGCTAGACCTTTCAGATCGAAGCCGCGGCGATGGAGACCGCCGGGAGGGGCGCCTGCGGAACTGGAGCCCGCCGCTAGCGCGAGAAGGCCTCTAGCTAAGCCTCCGGCTAATCTCCTCCAGTCGTCATCGTGGGCTCAACAGCCGATTCCGTTGCCGCAGTCGCTGCCGGCTCAAGCCTACTTTCCAGCGCCAGCTTGGGCAGGATCCGGTCCATCCATTCAGGCAGCCACCAGTTCCAGCGGCCCATCAGCTGCATGGCAGAGGGGACGAGGATCAACCGAACGAGAGTGGCGTCGAGGAAGACCGCCGTGGCCAGCCCTATCCCGAACTCCTTGATCACCCGCTGGTCACCGAAGGCGAATGAGATGAAGACGGCGCACATGATGGCCGCTGCGGCCGTGATCACGCGGGTCGTAGCCGAAAGGCCGCGTGCTACCGATTCCGTGTTGTCGTTTGTTTTCAGGTACTCCTCCCTGATGCGGCTGACGAGGAATACCTCGTAGTCCATCGAGAGGCCGAACAGCACCGCGAAAAGCATCATCGGCAGGAAGGCTTCGACGGGACCCTCCTTGACGCCGATGAGTCCGCCGAGCCATCCCCACTGAAATATGGCGACAAGCACCCCAAATGCGGCTCCGATCGAGAGCAGGTTCATCGCCGCCGCCTTCAACGGCACGACGATCGAACGGAAGAACATCATGAGGAGTAGGAAACTGAGTGCGATTACGCCGCCGATGATAATTGGCATGCGTGACGAGTTGTGATCGCTGAAGTCGATTACCGTGGCCGTTGCGCCACCCACAAGCGGCTCAGCTCCGATGCCCTTGAACCGCTGGCGCAGGACGTCTCGGAGGTTGTGCACCAGATCCACGGTCCTCTGGTCCTGTGGAGCGAACGCCGGCGTTACGTTGGCCGTCGCAGCGGTCTTGTTGCCGTTGAAGCGAACCGGCGAAATCTCCCGTACCCCCGTGATACCAGATAGCAGCGGCGGCAGTTGCTCGACGACCGGCACCGCCGCCGGATCGTCGATCTTCATTCCGACCACAACGCGGCCGTTTGTGCCGAGGCCGAACCCTTTTGCGATCAGGTCGTACGCACGCCTGGATGTGGACGATTCCGGGTTGTTGCCGGCATCGGACACCCCGATCCGAAGATGCAGCACAGGCGAGGCGATCAGCAGGAGCAGCCCAAGCGAGGCCACCAGGCAGAGGAGCGGCGCTCGCTGGACGAGGCGGCTCAGGCGATAGCCCAGCCCTGCTTCCGCCTCCGCGCTGGGCGCGGCCAGCCCGGGAATCCGCAGGCTATTGATGTAAGGCCCCGCCAGCCGCAAGACCGCAGGCAGTACGATTATCGCCACCATCACGTTGAGCCCCACAATGACGGCACCCGCCGTACCAACCCAACCGATGATCGGGATGCCAGCCGCCCACAAGCCGAGCATCGCGATCACGACCGTGCCCCCGGCGAGGAAGACCGAGCGACCGGCTGTCGAAGCGGCCTTGACCGTCGCCTCCTCAGCGGAGAGACCCTGCGCCATCGCTTCCCGAAAGCGGTTGACAACGAGGAGCGCATAGTCGATGCCGACGCCGATGCCGATCATGGCTGCGAACTGCGGAGTGAACGCTGGTAAGTCTACGAAAGCGGCGCCGAGACCGACCATGAGGAGTCCGGAGCCCACTCCGAGGATCGCGATCGTGATAGGCAAACCCATGGCTACCACCGAACCGAAAGCCAGCAGCAGAATGATGACTGCCGCCCCAATGCCTATCAGTTCGGTGCGGCCCGGGGGATTGCGCTCGGCACGCTGGATGATGAACCCGCCGGCTTCTACCTGGAACTCCGGGGTCGACAGCTCCTTTCGCAGGTCCAGTAGCGCCTCGGCGCTTGACCGGGGCACGTTTTGCGCTTCCTCTGCATACTGCACGTTGATGCGGGCAATCTTGCCGTCAGGGGACACCGCCGCCGAATTGCCGTATGGTGAGGAGACAGCCGTGCCGTCCGGCAACCTCGAGAGGCGCTGTGCGAGATCCTCAACCTGCGACTTGACGGTGGGATCGTCAATGCCCCGCGACGCCTGGACGACCACGGTCACCGAATCGCCTGCCGTTGCCGGAAAGCGCTCT
>VBEI01000024.1 GCA_005882715.1 Chloroflexota bacterium
CACGCTCCTCGCCCCGCCCACGCCGGCCATCTTCGCCGGCCTCACCACCCTCGATGCCCGCCTCCGCCGCCTCGTCCGCGAGCTCTTCGCCATGTACGAGCGCGCCGCTCTCCAGCTCGAGGCCGCCCGCTGCCAGCAAAACGAAGTCCCCGCCCTCGCCGACTTCGTGCGCAACGAGGGGGCCATGCGCGAGTCGCTCGTCCGCGAGGCGCTACGCCCGTTCGCAGCGAATCCGCGCACCATCCAGGAAGCAACCGCGCTCACAGACTTCTACGTCTGGAAGGCGTTCAACCAGCGAGACGTATCCACGCACCGGGCCGCCGCAATCGTCAGCGGCGCGCAGGTGGCACTTATCAGTCCCGCCTTAGGCGGAAAGAAAGGACGGACGCAATGACCAAGGAGATCGCTCTTCACCGCGAGCAGGGGCAGTCCATCTGGATGGTCGGCGCACTGATGACGTTCAAGGCCACCGCCGCCGAGACCGATGGAGCGTTTACGCTCGTAGAGGCGCAAAATGCGCCGGGCGGCGGCGCCCCGCCGCATGTCCACCACAACGAGGACGAGTTCTTCTATGTGATCAACGGCGAGGTGGAGATCATGATCGGCGACCAGAAGATCCAGGGCAAGCCGGGGTCCTTCGTATTTGCCCCGCGCGATATCCCGCACTCGTTCACGATCACCGGCTCGCAGGACTCTCGTATCCTGATCGGGCTAACCCCCGCGGGACTCGAGAAGTGCTTCGTCGAGTTGGGCGAGCCCGCGGGCAGCCTCACCATTCCGCCGGCAGCCCCGCCCGACATGGAGAAGCTTCTTACGATCACGAAGAAGTACAACGTCGATTTCCTCGTCCCGGCAAACGCCTGAGCGCTTCGATCGCTAAGCGTAGGGGCGGGCTATGGCCTGCCCCTACGCTTAGCGGCTCAGAGGCGGCGGCGGCTCAGGTAGCGGGCGGCGCTGCTGTCTTCAGTCAGCATCCATCCCTGGCCACAGTCACGACAGGTGAAGTAGGTGTAATCTGTCGGCGCCTTGGCTGCTGACGTGTGGCCTCCGGTTTTCTCGAGGCCGTCGGTCATGCGCCTCCGCCCCGCCCTGAATTCGCCGGCCGCAGACCGCTGCTGGCATGACTGGCAGAGTGGCGACCTCTCAATCATTGTCCTTGCCCAGTGCATCCTCAGCAGCGTGTTCTTGCGCTAGGCGCGACCGGGTCATCCACGGTGACTTCCGGCGTGTCAGGCTGTTCGAGAACTCGCGCCGCTCGCCGCAGTCCTTGCATACCGCAGGGCTGCTCGGCCCGTCCTGGTCGCCGATCAGCCAGTGGTGCGTGTGCTCGGCGGAGTCTGATTCGCCGGGCGGAGGTACATCAGCTGGACGGCTCATCGAGCCAACTCCTGAGTGCAGGTGGTCAACTCCAACGAGGGAGAAGAGCATCTATCGTTCAGATTCTTATCGCTGCCGATGGTGACCCTCCCTTCCGTCTTCAAGTTGGACCGGTCCGAGTCACACGACCCCAGTTTGCCAGGCTAAAGCCTGCGAAGCCCAAAACGTCCAGCTGAGTGCAAGCTTACCACACAGCTTCGTCCGTCATCCCGTTGGGGATGGCTACGCTCCCGCGAGCAAATGCTTGGCTGCGACGCCGATTGCACCGCCCGCCGAACTGGAAAGCAAGCGGGACGCGCTACCAATCGCTCCGCCGGATGTGGTATGCTGGGCTCCGGTATAGTTTCGTTCGTTAGCACGGGCACCCCGCACCGGGGATTCCCCGCTCAGATGGCCGGACCTTTGCCAAAGTATCAAGGAAAGGAGGCCATCATCCATGAGCTTTCAGGACAGGACCCTTACCTGCCAGGACTGTGGCGCATCGTTCACGTTCACCGCGGACGATCAGCAGTACCACCGCGAGAAGGGATACACCAACGAGCCGAAGCGCTGCCCCAACTGCCGGCAGGCCCGCCGCTCCAGCAACTACGGCGGCAGCAGCAGCTACGGCGGCAGCTACGGCGGCGGCGGTGGCTACGGCCGCGGCCCGCGCGAGATGCACGACGCCGTCTGCGCGCAATGTGGCAAGGACACCCAGGTGCCCTTCCGACCTAGTGGCGACCGGCCCGTCTACTGTAGCGACTGCTTCAGCAAGCAGCCCTCTTCGTCACGGTCGCGCTACTAACAGAGCGCATCGAGAATCGAAAACAGGGGCCCTCACACGGGCCCCTGTTTGTCACTGCGCGCCGATTGTCGCGATTGCGCGGTACTTCCCTCACGGCAGGGCGCTGCCATCTGCCCCTTGGAGATCGTCTCCCGGACCCGCTACCCTGAACAGAGAGATAACAGATGCCATGGACCCGAACGCGCGCCCGCCACAATCGCGCCGAGATCGTGCTCAATCAAAAGACGTTCAAGGCCAAAACAATCAAGCATTCCCCGGCTCGCTTAACACCGCCTCCGCCCACAATAAACGCTTCTCTTCGAAAAGCTATCAACTCGTAGACCCGCCACAATCAAGCGCTGCCCAACCCGCGGCGCCCGCCTCCGCCGGCTACTCCGCTCGGCCGGCCGCTGCGCCCACGTAGGCGTCGATCAGCGGGTCCGGCTCTCCCCGAGCAGCGCCTAGCTGCGGCAGGTACAGCGTGGCGACGTAGAAGGCCGCGCCTTCTAGTTCTACCACCCTCGCTTCTCCTTCATCGCCCACGCCGCTGACGCGCAAGTCGCTGCGCTCGAATAGCGGCTGATAGCGACGGTTCAGCTCATTCGAGCAGTGGAACTCCGCGAACGTCTCACTCGCCCCGTAGAAGCGCTCGGCCAGCGAGCCCGCCGCCAGGCGCACGCGCTGCTTCCCCCTGAGCCGCGGAGCGCCTGGCTCGGGGACGGCGCAGGCGGCCGGTATAATCAGCGCCTCGTCAGGCGACGCGCCGTACTCGGCGTGAGCGGCATCGGCCATCCCGAGGACATTGCGCGCATACTCTAACAGAGTATGTTGGAAGCCCCCTCAGGTGCCGAAAAACGGCACGCACCGCTCGCGCGCGAAACGGATGCCGACAAGTGCGCCGTCGAGGCTGCGGTAGGGCGAGCCGGGCGCCGCCCACAGGCCGTCGAAGGCGGCGAGCGCGCCGGTCCCTCCGGCCGCGACGGCGTCTGTAGCCACCCACTCGTACTCAACGCGGACCCCGAGCCGCCGCCCGCTGTCCTCGAGCGCCGCGCCGGTCTCACGATGCGAGATGTAGCCGGGGTCGTAATCCCCGACGATGCCGATCCGCGCTCGCCTCATCGCCCCGATTCTATTGGACGAGCGTCCTGCAGCGGAAGTGTAGGGTTAATGTCGAGTATTTGTCGGCGAGTATTTTGTCGCCCACCCGCGCCCGCGCTACAACGGCGCTGCAATCGAGGTTCTTACAGTCCCACTAGGCGGTCGCTCGGTGCCGCCACGCCCCGGCACACGCTGCGGTCTTCCTACCCCGTCGCCAGCGCCTCCTCCGTCGACGGCTCCGTAGCGTACTGGAGGACGATGCGTGCGACATCGACTTCCAGGCCGGTCGTGAAGCCCAGCCCGAGGATCAGCCCGAACACCCGCATGGGCAGGATGATCTCGCCCGGCATTTCCATCATCGGGTTCGGCTTCAGACCCTTCACCCAAGCCTCGTTCGCGGCGTCCATCAGCTCGCGGTTGCGATAGGTCGAGGGGTTGGTCATCGAGCGGAAGAATTCCGCCGTCGCCCGGAAGCCGTCGCCCCCACCTTGCTTCAGGCGGAAGCCGGCTTCCTCCATCGCCTCCACCACGCCCTCGTCATCGTGAGTGAAGATGCAGCGGATCATCTTCTTGAACGCGGTTAGGAACTGAGGCGAGAGGCGCTTCGTCAGCCCGAAGTCCACGATCGCCAGGCGGTCGCTCGGCAGGGCGAAAAGGTTGCCCGGGTGCGGGTCGGCGTGAAAGTGACCGTGCTTCAGCATGAGCTCCACGTACACCTCGACGACTAACCGCGACAGCTTCTTTATGTCGAGTCCCTCCCGGATCCCGCGCTCCAGGTCTGTCACCTTGATGCCGTCGATGTACTCCATCGTTAGCACCCGGTCGCTCGTGTATTCCCAGACAACGCTGGGGATCACGATCTCGGGCCGGTCCGCCAGCAGGGAAGCGATCCTCTCCATGCTGCACGCCTCGTGCAGCATATCCACCTCCAGCGGGATGTTCGCCGCCAGCTCCTGGAACGCGGGTTCGAGCGGGAAGGAGTAGAGCAGCCGGCTTTCCAGCCAGATCACGGCCCTTAGCAGCTTCAGGTCGGTGTCAACGAGGCGCTCGATGTTCGGATAGACGACCTTTACAGCTACCTGACGCCCGTCCTTGAGACGGGCCTTGTACACCTGCGCCAGCGAGGCGGCTGCCACCGGCTCTGTGTTGAACTCCAAGAAGACGTCTTCGATCGGCCTACCGAGCTGTCGCTCGATGTGCGGGCGCATCGACTGCCAGCTGCGGGGCGGCACCTGGTCCTGCAGCCGCGAAAGCACGCGCACGTACTCTTCCGGGAACGTGTCCGGCCGGCTCCCGATCGTCTGCCCGATCTTGATCATGAGCCCTTCCAGGCGTACGACCCCGTCGTAGATCTGCCGAGCGCTCCGGGTGTGGTAGGAGCTCAGGCGATCCTGGTACTCCTCCTGTGAGAGCCTGCCGCGACGAAGCGACAGCAGCTTGTACCCGGTGAGGATGGAGGCGACAAGACCGCCGGCGTAGGCGAAACGCAGCGGCCGCATCTCCAGCAGCTGCGGCAGCAACTCGAACCCCTCCCAATCAGCCTGAGTCGTGCGTGATGCCGTGGGTGCGCCACGGCGGGGCGCACCCGCGCGTTCAGCGACCATCACAGTTCTCCCTTCTACGGGGCTTTGTGACCTCCGACCTCTGACCTCTTTACCTCGTATCTCTCGAAACCGACTCCACCCGGCTAGCTACCGTCTGCACCGCGTCCAGCACATACGCTTCCAGCTGATCAGCGCGCAGGCGGCCGCCTAGCTCGCTCCGTATGAACGACGCAACAAGGATGTCGACTAGCTGCGCCGCCAGCGACTTGGCCTTGGGCCGCGACCCCTCCGGCAGGTGCGCCGCGATGATCGTTTGGAAGATCGCCATCCAGCGATCGAGCAGCTCTCGCCGGACGAGTTCGGCGTGCTCGTGCGAATAATGCGCCTGCAGCAGCAGAAAGCGGATGAACGCGCGGTGTTCTCGCATCTGCCCCAGGCTGAGTATGGCCACGTCCGAAAGCGCCTGCCGCAAATCCCCCGCTGGTACGCCCTGCTTCACAGTCTCGATGCCCACCCGCAACGGATGCTCTTGGAGGACCGCCTTCAGCAGTTCCTCCTTGGAGCGGAAGTAGTGATACAGGAGGCCCTTCGTCGCCTCCAGCTCGAGGGCGATGTCGTCCATGCTCGCACGCTCGTACCCCCACTTCGAGAAGACCCGAAGGCCGGCGTCCAGGATTCGCCGTCTCGTTCGGGCCGCGCGCTTGCGCCTGAAATCGGTCAACGGCGCCGCTTGCATACCGGGCAGTATGAGTTATACCGCCGGGTATGTCAATCCTCTTGGCGGCTCCGCTGGCCGTTGCTTCCCTATATCGAACGCCTCGCCGCCAACCGCTGCGCCCGTTCGGCCAGCGCCGGCGCCTCCAGCCCGCGCGCCACCTCCTCGAACGTCGGCCGCGGGCCTCTCCAGCGCAGCGCCTCGACGGAGTCGAAGAGGCGCTCGCCTCTACGCAGCGTTGCCAGGTCGCGGAAGAGATAGGCGCGCTCGCGTTCCAGGTGAAACGTCCTGCAGAGCTGGGCGACCCAGCGGACATCCACGTTCCAGGCGGCGCACTCCGCCGGAAACTCCTCGAGGCAGACCCAGCGCATAAGGACGGCGGCCGTCGAACGCGCGCCCCATCCCGGCAGACCAGGATAGCCGTCAGCGCTGTCTCCTACCAGGGCGAGATAGTCGGGGATCGAAGCCGGCGGTACGCCGAATTTGGCGATCACCCCCGCCTCATCGAGGACTACGCGGGTGCGCCGGTTTAGCTGCACCACGCGCTCGCCCTGGACGCACTGACTGAGGTCCTTGTCCGGCGTGCAGATGTACACGCGCTCAACTTCAAGTGCTTCCCCCGCCAGTGCCGCCGCCGAAGCCAGTGCGTCGTCTGCCTCCAACTCCACCATTGGCCATACAACCACCCCCATCGCCTCGAGAGCCTCCTCGAGCAGTGGAAACTGCCCGAGCAGCCGCGGGTCGACGCCTGCGCTCGTCTTGTAGGCGGGCCACATCTCGTTGCGGAACGACTCGATCACGTGGTCAGTCGCCACGCCGATATGCGTAGCGCCACCCTCGAGCATCCCGAGCACTGATCCCAGCACTCCGCGCGTCGCCGCCACCTCCCGGCCACCGACTGTGACATGTGAAGGCACGGCGAAGTGGTGCCGGAACAGCTCATACGTGCCGTCGACGAGATAGACGTCCACGCCCGTAGTCTAACGGACGCGCGAAAGTGGCTATGGCTCGCGAAGCACCGAGCGCCTACGCGGCCTGCTCAAACCCGCGTGATGCTTACCAGTTCCGCACGGATCACCGTCCGCGATGTATACTCGCCGCCGAAAACCGGATCGCCCGTTCGGTAGAACGAGCCGCCACACGTAACGATCGTGAGCATGTCGCGGTCGGCCGGATACATCATCTGCAGCGTCGCCGGGTCGTTGGGGTCCATCGACTCGTTCATCACGACCTGGTAGACCACTTGGGCGCCACGGTCGTCTACCAGCCGGATCTGGTCGCCCGCACCGAGGGTGCTCAGGCTATAGAAGACCGCCGCGCCGTTCCAGGTCACATGTCCGGCGAACACGGCGTTCCCCCCGCTTCCGGGCCTCGCCGAGAAGTCGTACCAGGCGACCACTCCACCCGCATAATCACCGGTCGGCACGACCGGGACCCGGTTCTCGTCGAGCCCGTACACCGCGACCGGCGCGTTGACGCCTATCCGATCGATGATCATGGACTGTGTATCCGACAGCGGCGGTAGCGGCGCGGGCCGAGGAGGCGGCGGCGGTGGTGCCGGTGCGACCGTTGGCGCGGGACTAGCGCTGGCGGATGGCGAAGGCGATGCGACGACCAACGCCGCTTCCTCTTCGTCTCCGCCCGGAAAGACCGCGTAGCCAAGAACGCCCAGTGCGAGCGACGACACCGCGGCGAGCGCAATCAGCGGCCGCCTTTTCTCGGGCGCCGTTAGAGGCTCAAGCACGTACTTTCGAAACAAAGATCTGCCCCCCAAAAAAAGGATGTCTGCCTCAAGCTTAAACGCACTTGGACGCGTTTGGTCACCCGGCCCACAACCTGGAACAGATTCACGCGCCGACGCTATAATCCAAAGCCTGAAGGAGACGCCGAATGGAAGTCTTCGAGGCTGCCCGCACCCTTCTCGCCGTACGCGAGTACCAGGACAAGCCTATCCCGCCCGAGACCAGGCGACGAATCGTCGAAGCCGCTCACCTGAACGCCAGCAGCATGAACCGCCAGCCGTGGCATTTCATCGCCATCGACGACCGCGACACGCTACGGCAGCTCGGCTCGATCGCTCAGTCCGGGCCCTACATCGCACGGGCGCCGTTCGCCGTCGTCGTTTGCATCGAAGACAGCCGCTTCGCCGTTTCAGACGCAAGCAGGGCCGCGCAATCGATGATGCTTACCGCGTGGTCGGAAGGAATCGGCTCGAACTGGGCCGGTTTCGGCGGCCTGGGAGGCGCCAAGGCGATCCTCGGTATCCCTGATAACTCTAATATCCTCTGCATCATCCCCTTTGGCTATCCGGCGCGTCGCGTCGGCAAGGGAAAGAAGGAGCGCAAGCCGCTGGGCGAAGTGGTCAGCCGCAACCGCTACGGGCAGCCGTTCGCATGACCACCTTACGCAGCGAAGACCGCGAAGCAGGCGTCCGGCTGCTCACCCTCGACCGCCCGCCGGCGAACGCCATCACGCCGGCGCTCCTGAACGATCTCTCCGGTGCGCTCGACGCGGCCCGCGACGACGACACGGTGCGCGCTGTCGTTTTCACTGGCGAGGGGCGCTTCTTCAGCGCCGGCCTCGACCTCCGTGGCGGCATCGACTTTCAGGCGCTCAGTTCGACGGGCGCTCCTAGCGACCCCTTCCTTCCGCTGCGCGACTGCCTGCTGAACTTCCTCCGCTTCCCCAAACCAACTGTCGCCATAGTGCGGGGTCACGCCATCGCCGGCGGCCTCATCCTGCTTCTCGCCTGCGATTACCGGCTCGGCC